>NZ_JBVHXT010000059.1:0-44918 GCF_055569255.1 Streptomyces sp. NPDC029296 | reverse complement strand
GTTTCGAACGCGAGGGCCGCGACCGCCCGCCGGGCCGTCCCTCCGCCCGGCCGGGGGGGGGGGGGGGGCCGCCCCCCCCCCCCCCCCCCCCCCCCCCCCCCCCCCCCCCCCCCCCCCCCACGCGCGTGCGCCGGTCGGGCCGGCCGTGTCGCTACTCGGCCGACACCACGCTCACCGGGCCGATGCCGAGCGCCTCGACCGGTGCCTTGATCTGGGCGGCGTCACCGACGAGGACGGTCACCAGGCGGTCCACCGGGAAGGCGTTCACGACGGCCGCGGTGGCCTCCACCGTGCCCGTGGCGGCCAGCCGCCGGTACAGCGTCGCCTGGAAGTCGTCGGGCAGGTGCTGCTCGACCTGGTCGGCCAGCGTGCCCGCGACGGCCGCCGCGGTCTCGTACTTCAGCGGCGCCACGCCGACGAGGTTCTGCACGGCGACGTCCCGCTCGGCGTCGGTCAGGCCCTCCGCCGCGACCGTGCGCAGCACCTTCCACAGGTCGTCCAGCGCCGGGCCGGTGTTCGGCGTGTCCACGGAGCCGCTGATGGCGAGCATCGCCGCGCCCGTGCCGTCCGGCGCGGACCTGAGGACCTGCCCGAAGGAGCGCACGCCGTAGGTGTAGCCCTTCTCCTCGCGCAGGACGCGGTCCAGGCGGGAGGTCAGGGTGCCGCCGAGGCAGTACGTGCCGAGCACCTGGGCGGGCCACACCCGGTCGTGCCGGTCGGGGCCGATCCGGCCGATGAGCAGCTGCGTCTGCACGGCGCCGGGCCGGTCCACGATCACCACGCGCCCGGTGTCGTCGGCGGTCACCGGCGGCACCGGACGGGGCTCGCCGGGGGTGCCGGTCCAGGCGCCCAGGGTGTCGGCGAGCAGCGCGTCCAGGTCGGTGCCGGTCAGGTCCCCGACGACGACCAGGGTGGCGGTGGCGGGCCGCACATGGCGGTCGTAGAAGGCGCGCACGGCCGCGGCGTCGATCTTCTCGACGGTCTCCTCGGTGCCCTGGCGCGGCCGGGACATGCGCGAGGTCGCCGGGAACAGCTCCTTGGAGAGTTCCTTGGCGGCCCGGCGGGAGGGGTTGGCCAGCTCGTGCGGGATCTCGTCCAGGCGGTTGCGGACCAGGCGCTCGACCTCGCCCGGGGCGAAGGCGGGGGCGCGCAGCGCGTCGGCGAGCAGGCCGAGGCCCTTGGCCAGGCGGGAGGCGGGGACCTCCAGGCCGAGCCGGACGCCGGGGTGGTCGGCGTGCGCGTCCAGGGTGGCGCCCGCACGCTCCAGTTCGGCGGCGAACTCCTCGGCGGAGTGCTTGTCGGTGCCCTCGGAGAAGGCCCGCGCCATGATCGTGGCGACGCCGTCCAGGCCGGCCGGCTCGGCGTCCAGCGGCGCGTCCAGCAGCACCTCGACGGCGACGACCTGCTGGCCGGGGCGGTGGCAGCGCAGCACGGTCAGGCCGTTGTCGAGCGCGGTGCGCTCGGGGGCCGGGAACGCCCAGGGCCTGGCCTCGCCGGGCTGCGGCCGGGGGTGGAACTCCATGGTGGCGAGCTCGGTCACTTGGCCGTCTCCTCGTTCTCGGTCTCGTCGCGGCCCGCCTCTACGGTCGCTTCCTGCTCCGGGTCCCCGGGGACCTCGGCGTCCGGGGCGGCCTCCGGGGACTTCGGTTCGTAGACCAGGACCGCGCGGTTGTCGGGCCGCAGGCGGGCCGCCGCGACCTCCCGGACCTCCTCCGGAGTGACCTCCAGGACGCGCTTGACGGCGGTCAGGGCGAGCTGTGGGTCACCGAACAGGACGGCGAACCGGCACAGTTCGTCGGCGCGGCCGGCGACCGTGCCGAGCCGGTCCAGCCACTCGCGCTCCAGCTGGGCCTGGGCGCGCTCCATCTCCTCGGCGGTGGGGCCCTCCTCGGCGAACCGGGCCAGCTCCTCGTCGATGGCGGCCTCGATCACCGGCACCTCGACGTCACCGGAGGTCTTCACGTCCAGCCAGCCCATGGAGGGCGCGCCGGCCAGGCGCAGCAGGCCGAAGCCGGCGGCGACGGCCGTACGGTCGCGGCGCACCAGGCGGTTGTACAGGCGGGAGGACTCGCCGCCGCCGAGGATGGTCAGGGCGAGGTCGGCCGCGTCGCACGCGCGCGTGCCGTCGTGCGGGAGCCGGTAGGCGGCCATCAGCGCGCGCGCCGGGACCTCCTCCACGAGGACCTCGCGCTTCTGCTCGCCGATGACGTCCGGCAGGGAGCCGTCGCGGGGCGCGGGCTTGCCGTCGTGGGAGGCGATGGAGCCGAAGTACTTCTCGATCCAGGCGAGGGTCTGCTCGGGGTCGATGTCGCCGACCACGGACAGCACCGCGTTGTTCGGCGCGTAGTAGGTGCGGAAGAACCGGCGGGCGTCCTCCAGGGTGGCCGCGTCCAGGTCCGCCATCGAGCCGATCGGCGTGTGGTGGTACGGGTGGCCCTCCGGGTACGAGAGGGCGGTCAGCTTCTCGAACGCGGTGCCGTAGGGGACGTTGTCGTAGCGCTGGCGGCGCTCGTTCTTGACGACGTCCCGCTGGTTCTCCATGGACTCCTCGTCCAGGGCGGCCAGCAGCGAGCCCATGCGGTCCGCCTCCAGCCAGAGGGCCAGCTCCAGCTGGTGGGCGGGCATGGTCTCGAAGTAGTTGGTGCGCTCGAAGCTGGTGGTGCCGTTCAGCGAGCCGCCGGCGCCCTGCACCAGCTCGAAGTGGCCATTGCCCTCGACCTGTGCGGAGCCCTGGAACATCAGGTGCTCGAAAAGGTGAGCCAGGCCGGTACGCCCCTTGACTTCGTGGCGGGAGCCGACGTCGTACCAGAGGCAGACCGCCGCCACCGGGGTCAGGTGGTCCTCGGAGAGCACCACGCGCAGACCGTTGGCCAGGCGGTGCTCGGTCGCTGTCAGGCCCCCGGAGCCTGCCTCGGCTGTGGTCGTGTGACCCATGGGCATGTACGTCCCTTCGCGAGCGGAGGCGGTTGATGGAAACCGCGGTTTTGCTGCCGTTCCTGCCACTGTATGCAAAGCGTGCGGGGCCTTCGCGAAGTTCCCGCGCACGTACGCCGACAGCGGATCGCGTACCCTGCGTCGGACCCCCTCCCGGACGGTTCTCCGGTGCCAGGGGCGGGCCGCTCCCCGGTGCCGCCCGGACCGGGTCGCGGCACGGGTTGTCAGTGCCTCGGTCCACAATGGTCCGCGTCAGATCCGTCAAACGCTTCAGCAAGAGCGCCCCGTAGGCGAGCGACCAGATCAGAAGGAGCCAGGCAGCGATGGCCCGCCGCAGCACGAAGACCCCGCCGCCCGACGATTCGTTCGAGGAGAGAATCCTCGACATCGACGTCGTGGACGAGATGCGTGGCTCCTACCTCGAGTACGCGTACTCGGTCATCTACTCGCGCGCCCTGCCGGACGCCCGTGACGGCCTGAAACCGGTGCACCGCCGGATCGTCTACCAGATGAACGAGATGGGCCTGCGCCCCGAACGCGGCTATGTGAAGTGCGCGCGCGTCGTCGGCGAGGTCATGGGCAAGCTGCACCCGCACGGCGACGCGTCGATCTACGACGCCCTGGTGCGCATGGCGCAGCCCTTCTCCATGCGCGTCCCGCTCGTCGACGGCCACGGCAACTTCGGTTCGCTGGGCAACGACGACCCGCCGGCCGCCATGCGGTACACCGAGTGCCGGATGGCCGAGGCGACGGGCCTGATGACGGAGTCGATCGACGAGGACACGGTCGACTTCGCACCGAACTACGACGGCCAGGAGCAGGAGCCGGTGGCCCTGCCCGCCGCCTTCCCGAACCTGCTGGTCAACGGCGCCTCGGGCATCGCGGTCGGCATGGCGACGAACATGCCGCCGCACAACCTGCGCGAGGTCATCGCCGCCGCCCGCCATCTGATCCGGCACCCGAACGCCGACCTGGACGCGCTGATGAAGCACGTTCCGGGCCCCGACCTGCCCACCGGCGGCCGGATCGTCGGCCTGGACGGCATCCGGGACGCGTACGCGACCGGCCGCGGCACCTTCAAGATCCGCGCGACGGTCTCCATCGAGGACGTCACCGCCCGCCGCAAGGGCCTGGTGGTCACGGAGCTGCCGTTCACGGTCGGCCCCGAGAAGGTCATCGCGAAGATCAAGGACCTGGTCAACGCGAAGAAGGTCCAGGGCATCGCCGACGTCAAGGACCTCACCGACCGCGAGCACGGCCTGCGCCTGGTCGTCGAGATCAAGAACGGCTTCGTGCCGGAGGCGATCCTGGAGCAGCTGTACAAGCTGACGCCGATGGAGGAGTCCTTCGGCATCAACAACGTCGCCCTGGTCGACGGCCAGCCGCTCACCCTGGGGCTGAAGGAGCTGCTGGAGGTCTATCTGGACCACCGTTTCGACGTGGTCCGGCGGCGCAGCGAGTTCCGCCGCGGCAAGAAGCGCGACCGGCTGCACCTGGTCGAGGGCCTGCTGACCGCGCTCGTCGACATCGACGAGGTCATCCGGATCATCCGGTCCAGCGACAACTCCGCGCAGGCCAAGGAGCGCCTGATCGAGCGCTTCTCGCTGAGCGAGGTGCAGACGCAGTACATCCTGGACACGCCGCTGCGCCGGCTCACCAGGTACGACCGGATCGAGCTGGAGGCGGAGAAGGACAAGCTCACCGCGGAGATCGAGGAGCTGACCCGGATCCTGGAGTCCGACGCGGAGCTGCGCAAGCTGGTCTCGGCGGAACTGGCGGCCGTGGCGAAGAAGTTCGGCACCGACCGCCGCACGGTCCTGCTGGAGTCCGCGGCCGCCCCGGTCGCCGTGCCGCTGCAGGTGGCCGACGACCCGTGCCGGGTGCTGCTGTCCTCCACGGGGCTGCTGGCCCGTACGGCGACCGACGCGCCGCTTCCGCGGGCGGCGGGCGGCAAGCGGGTCAAGCACGACGTGATCGTCTCGTCGGTGCGGACGACCGCGCGCGGGGTGATCGGGGCGGTGACCTCGGCGGGCCGGCTGTTGCGGATCAACGTCGTCGACCTGCCGCAGCTGCCCGAGCCGGTGTCCGCGCCGAACCTCTCCGGCGGGGCGCCGCTGGCGGAATTCGTCTCCCTGGAGGACGACGAGACGGTGGTCTGCCTGTCCACGCTGGACGAGTCGTCGCCGGGGCTGGCGCTCGGCACCGAGCAGGGTGTCGTCAAGCGGGTGGTGCCCGACTATCCGTCCAGCAAGGACGAGTTGGAGGTCATCACGCTCAAGGAGGGCGACCGGATCGTCGGCGCGGTGGAGCTGCGCACCGGCGAGGAGGACCTGGTCTTCATCACAGACGACGCGCAGTTGCTGCGCTTCCAGGCCTCCATCGTCCGTCCGCAGGGCCGCCCGGCGGGCGGCATGGCGGGCATCAAGCTCACCGAGGGCGCGAAGGTGATCTCGTTCACGGCCATCGACCCGGCCGCCGACGCGGTGGTGTTCACGGTGGCGGGCTCGCGCGGCACGCTGGACGACTCGGTGCAGACGACGGCCAAGCTGACCCCGTTCGACCAGTACCCGCGCAAGGGCCGGGCCACGGGCGGAGTGCGCTGCCAGCGGTTCCTGAAGGGCGAGGACTGCCTCTCGGTGGCCTGGGCGGGCCCGGCGCCTGCCCGGGCGGCGCAGAAGAACGGCACCCCGGCCGACCTGCCGGAGCCGGACCCGCGCCGCGACGGCTCGGGCACGTCGCTGCCGAAGACGGTGGCGGTGGTGGCGGGACCGGTGCTCTAGGCGGTCCGCGGGGGCCCGGCGGGGCGGTCCGGGCGGGGCTAGAGGGGCGGCTCCGCGAGGTCGGCTTCCGGCTCGTCCGGGTCCGGTCCCTGTACGTAGCGCAGGACGCCCCACATGCCGTGCTCGTCGGCCTGCGGGGCGTCGTTCGCGCAGGCCTCCAGTTCCTTGCGGAGGGGTGCCGCGTCGATGCCGGCGCCGATCAGCACGAGCTGGGTGAGCCGGTCGTCGCCGGGCGCCCAGGGCTCCGGGTAGAAGCGCAGGAACCGGCCGACGGCGTGCACGGAGTATCGGTTGACCGTGTCGTACGGCCCGAAGTCGACGTATCCCTTGATCCGGTACAGCCCCTCGGGCCGGCTGTCCAGGAACCGCATGAGCCGCCGGGGCTCCAGGGGGGCGGCGGAGGTGTAGGACAGGCTGTCGTAGCCGGTGTGCAGGTGTCCGGCCCCGCCCGGGTCGCCGTGGTCGTGCAGGTCGTCGAAGGACAGCTGGCCGACGCGCTCCTCGGTGGGCCGGCAGTCGAAGAGGAACTCGGGGTCGATCCGGCCGTAGGTGGCGGGCACGACGGCCGCGCGGTCGGTGAGCGAGCGGACGAGTCCGAGGATCCGGTCGGCGTCGTCGGCGCGGTCGAGTTTGTTGACGACGACCAGGTCGGCGAGGGCGAGGTGCCGGTCGATCTCGGGGTGCTTGGCGCGCGTGTCGTCGAACTCGGCGGCGTCGACCACCTCGACCAGGCCGCCGTAGACGATGCCGGGGTGCTCGCTGGCGAGGACCATGCGCACGAGTTCCCGGGGTTCGGCGAGTCCGCTGGCCTCGATGACGATGACGTCGATGCCGGCGGCGGGCGCGGCGAGCCGGTCCAGGTACAGGTCGAGTTCCCCGGCGTCGACGGCGCAGCACAGGCAGCCGTTGCCGAGCGAGACGGTCGAGTCGCCGAGGGCGCCGGCGACGGCCATGGCGTCGATCTCGATGGCGCCGAAGTCGTTGACGACGGCCCCGATGCGGCTGCCTCCGCTGCGGTGCAGCAGGTGGTTGAGGAGCGTGGTCTTCCCGGAGCCCAGGAAACCGGCGAGCACGACGACCGGGATCTGCCGCGGACCTCCGCCGCTTCCGCTTCCCATGCTGTTCCCCAACGGGCGACCTCTCAGACGTAGCAGCGCGCACCGGCTCGCGCCCTGGGCGCGGACGGACTCGGACGGTCCAGGATACGAGTGGGGGGAGACGCCCTGTGGGTGACGGCCGGCTCGCGCGTCATCCGGCCGTGGGCACCGCCGCGCCCGGCTCCGGGCCCACGTAGCGCGCCACCGGGCGGATGATCTTCGGGTCGGCGGCCTGCTCCAGGATGTTGGCGCTCCAGCCCACCACCCGCGCCGCCGCGAAGGTGGGGGTGAACATCTCCCGGGGCAGACCGCACAGTTCCATGACCACGCCGGCGTAGAACTCGACGTTCGTGTGGAGTTCGCGGCCCGGCTTCAGCTCGGCGAGGATCGCCTCCACCCGGCGCTCGACCTCGGTCGCGAAGCGCACCCGCGGGCCGCCGAAGCCGATCGCGATCTCGCGCAGCATCCGCGAGCGGGGGTCCTCCGTGCGGTAGACGGCGTGCCCGAATCCCATGATCCGGTCGCCGGCGAGGACCCGCTCGCGGATCCAGGGGTCGATCCGGTCGGGGGTGCCGATCGCGTCCAGTGTGTCCAGGGCGCGGCTGGGCGCGCCTCCGTGCAGGGGGCCGGACAGGGCGCCGACGGCTCCGGTCAGGCAGGCCGCCACGTCGGCGCCGGTGGAGGCGATGACGCGCGCGGTGAAGGTTGACGCGTTGAATCCGTGGTCAATGGTTGAGATCAGGTATTGCTCGACCGCACGGGCCCGGCGCGGATCCGGTTCCGAACCGGTCAGCATGTACAGGTAGTTGGCCGCGTACGGGAGGTCTTCGCGCGGTTCCACCGGGTCGAGGCCCCGGCCGAGCCGGTACAGCGCGGTGAGCAGGGTGGGGACGGCCGCGCAGGCGGCCACGGTCTCGGCGCGCCGGCGGTCGGCGTCGGTGTCGTAGACCGGCCGGAAGCCGTGCGCGGCGCCGAGCAGGGAGAGGGCCGTGCGCAGTCCGGCCAGCGGTCCGGAGTGCCTTGCGGCCTCCGCGAGGGCGGGCAGGGCCGCCCGGACGTCGTCGGGCAGGCGTCGCAGCGCGGCGGTCTCGGCGGCGAAATCCGGACCGCGCCGCGCGTCGGGCAGCGTGCCGTGGACCAGGAGGTGCCAGACGTCCTCGAAGCCGCGGGTGCGGGCCAGGTCGACGGCCGAGTACTGGCGGTAGTGGTAGAAGCCCTCCCTGCCGCGGACGTCACCGATCTCGGTCTCGGCGACGACGACGCCCGCGAGGCCGCGCGGGGCGTCGAGGGGCGGGGTGGCTGCACTGTTGACGGTCATGGTCTTCCTCCCTGGACTTGATCCGACTGTCCATCCTTGACTAATTCTCTGTCAATATTGATTGAATCAATATATGCCGATCAAGATGTGCGGCGGCCGCTACGGTGGCCCTCATGCGCGATCACGACACCGCTCCCCACCGCCCCGGGCGCCGGCTGACCACCAAGGAGACCGCCGAACTGCTCGGAGTGAAGCCCGAGACGGTCTACGCGTACGTGAGCCGCGGCCTGCTCAGCAGCAGGCGCGAGCCCGGCGGCCGGGCCAGCACCTTCGAGGCCGGGGAGGTCGAGGCGCTCGCCCGCCGCAACCGGCGCGAGGCCGCCGGCGGCCCGGGCACCGGCGGCGACCTGTCCGTCCGCACCCGCATCACGCTGATCGAGCGGGACCGGTACTACTTCCGCGGTGTCGACGCCGTCGAGCTGGCCGCCCGTCACCCCTACGAAGAGGTCGCGGAGTGGCTGTGGACCGGCCGGCCCGCCCCGGGAGCGGCGTTCACCGCGCCCCCGGCCACCGTCGAGGTCGCCCGGCGCGCGGTGGACGCCCTGTCCGAGCACGCCTCCCCGATCGACCGGCTGCGGGTGGCGGCGATCGCCGCGGCGGCCGAGGACCCACTGCGCTTCGACCTGTCCGAGGAGGCCGTGCTGCACACGGCGCGCACCCTCATTCCCACCCTCGTCGCCGCGCTGCCGCCGGCCCGGTACGACCACGGGGACGACGGCCCGCTGGCCCACCGCCTGTGGGGCCGGCTGACCGGCCGCCCGGCCGACGAGGCCTCCCTGCGCGTCCTGGACACCGCGCTGGCCCTGCTGGCCGACCACGACCTGGCCGCGTCCACGCTCGCGGTCCGGGTCGCCGCCTCGGCCCGGGCGCACGCGTACGCGGCCGTCTCCGCCGGGCTCGGCGTGCTGGAGGGCCCGCTGCACGGCGCGGCCAGCGGCCTGGCCCACCGGATGCTGCTGGACGTGCTCGACCAGGGCACGGCCGTCCCGGTGATCGCCGAGGAGCTGCGCGCGGGCCGCCGCGTCCCCGGCCTCGGCCACCGGCTGTACACCGGCGAGGACCCCCGCGCGCGGGCGCTCTTCGCCCTGCTGGAGCAGGTCCCGCGCGCGGAGCCCGCGCTGCTCGCGGCCCGGGACGTGGTCGCCACCGCCGCCCGGCACACCCCGCTGCACGCGAACGTCGACCTGGCCCTCGCGGTGTTCACCGCCTCCAGCGGCATGCCCGCCGCGGCTGGCGAGACGATCTTCGCCGTGGCCCGGACCGCGGGCTGGATCGCCCACGCCCTGGAGGAGTACGGCGAGCGGCCGCTGCGCATGCGCCCCAGCGGCCACTACGTCGGTCCGCGCCCGCCCCGGACCCTCCCGGAGTAGGACACGGCGGGGCCGGAAGTCGCCGCGGGGCAAGTCAGGTTAGGCTCACCTCTGTGAGTAGGTGTGCGACCGTCTCCCGCAGCCTGGACGAGCCGGTGACCGGTACGGCCGCCACGGCGACGACGTGGCTGCTGCTGGAACAGCCCGGCCCGTGGGGCGCCAAGGCCCTCACGTCCAGCCATCTCGACCCCGTGCTGGGCCGGGCGCTGGAGGCCGCCGCCGACGGAACCGGCGTGCGTGTCGCGCTGATCCGCCGCCCCGGGCGCCACGCCGACCCCGGCCCGCCCCCGGTGCGGCAGGTGTACGCCGCGCACACCGTTCCCGGGCGCCTGTGGCTGCACGGTGCCACCACCCGCGATCCGCGGCGCCTGCTCGACCTGGACTTCGCCGCCCTCGGGGCGGGCGACCACCGTTCCTTCGGCGCGGCGCTCGGCGGCCGGCCCCACCGGGGCGACCCGCTGGCGCTGGTGTGCACCAACGGCAAGCGCGACCGCTGCTGCGCCCTCCTGGGCCGCCCCCTGGCCACCGAGCTGGCCGCGTCGGGGGTGCGCGGCGTCTGGGAAGTCACCCATCTGGGTGGACATCGGTTCGCGCCCACGGTGCTCGTCCTGCCGTACGGCTACGCCTACGGCCGCGCCGGGGCCCACACCGTCAAGGAGGCCCTGCACGGCGCCCGGGAGGGGCGCGTGCTGGTCGAGGGGTGCCGGGGGTGCTCCGCGTGGGGGCGGCCCGGCCAGGCGGCGGAGCTGGCCGTGCGGACGGCGGCGGACGAGTACCGGGCGGGTGTGCTGAGCGTCGTACGGACCGCCGGCGCGGCGCCGCGCTGGGAGGTCACCGTCGCCCACTCCGACGGCCGCCGCTGGCGGGTCGCCGTGGCGCAGGGCGCGGCACTGCCGCCCCGCCCGGAGAGCTGTGGCGCGGCGGTGCTCGGCACACCCGCGCGGATGGACGTGGTCGAAGTGCGCGAGCTGAGGCCGACGGCTCTGGCGAGCTGACCCGGCGGCGAGGCGCCGCGAACCTTGATCAATGATGGATCAAGAGATCCATGCCACTCCCGCTGGGGGCTCCCCTGCCGTCCCACGTACCGTCATGGGTATGCGCTCCACTGTCCCCGCACGCCGTCTGCGCCTCGGTCTGCCCCGACGGATGTTCTCGCAGGTGCTGCTGATGCAGGTGGCGATCGCCGCGGGGGTCGCGGTGCTCGCGACCGGGCTCTTCCTGGCGCCGCTGAGCGCACAGCTGGACGAGGAGGCGATGCGCCGTGCCCTGGCCATCGCCGAGACCACCGCGCAGGACCCGCAGATCGCCGAGGGCGTCCGTACCACCGCGCCGGACAGGAACGGCCCGGTGCAGCGGGAGGCCGAGCGGATCCGGCGGGCCACACACGCCGAGTACATCGTGGTGCTGGGCCGGGACTGGGTGCGCTGGTCGCATCCCACACCTTCGGAGGTCGGCCGGCGTGTCTCCACCGACCCCTCCGACGCCCTGGCCGGCGAGGAGGTCATGGAGATCGACAAGGGCACCCTGGGCCGCTCCGCGCGCGGCAAGGTGCCGCTGTACGACGCCCGCCACCGCGTCGTCGGCGCGGTCTCGGTCGGCATCGCCTACGACAGCGTGCGGGCGCGGCTGATCAGCGCGATCCCGGGATTGTTCGCGTACGCCGGCGGGGCGCTCGCGGTGGGCGCGCTGGCCGCCTGGCTGATCTCCCGGCGGGTCCAGCGGCAGACCCGGGACCTGGCCTTCTCCGACATATCGGCCCTGCTCGCCGAGCGCGAGGCGATGCTGCACGGCATCCGGGAGGCGGTGGTGGCGCTGGACCGCGGCGGGCGCATCCGCCTGCTCAACGACGAGGCACGGCGGCTGCTGGGGATCGGCGACGAGGCACTCGGGCGGACCCCGGACGAGGCACTCGGCGCGGGCCGTACGACGGATGTGCTGGCGGGCCGGGTGACCGGCACCGACCTGCTCACCGTGCGCGGCCAGCGCGTCCTGGTCGCCAACCGCGTGCCCACCGGTGACGGCGGTGCCGTCGCCACCCTGCGCGACCGCACCGAGCTGGAACAGCTGGGCCGCGAACTGGACTCCACGCGCGGGCTGATCGACGCGCTGCGCGCCCAGGACCACGAGCACGCCAACCGCATGCACACCCTGCTGGGACTGCTGGAGCTGGAGATGTACGACGACGCCGCGGAGTTCGTCGGCGAGGTGGTCGGCGACCACCGGGCCACCGCCGAGCAGGTCGCGGAGCGGATCCAGGACCCGCTGCTGGCCGCGCTGCTGGTGGGCAAGACGACCGTGGCGGCCGAGCGCGGGGTCACCCTGTGGGTGTCGGAGCACACCCGGCTCCCGGACCGGCTGGTCGATCCGCGCGGGCTGGTCACGGTGGTGGGCAACCTCGTGGACAACGCCCTCGACGCGGTCGCGGGCGCCCCGCACGCGCGCGTGGAGGCCGAGTTGCGCGCGGAGGGCCGTACGGTCGTCCTGAGCGTGCGCGACACGGGGCCCGGGGTGCCGGAGGACCGACGGGAGCTGATCTTCACGGAGGGCTGGTCCACCAAGGAACCGCCCGCGCACGGCAAGCGGGGCATCGGGCTGTCCCTCGTCCGGCGGCTCGCCGAACGACAGGGCGGCAGCGCGACCGTGGGCCCGGCGGCCGGCGGGGGCGCCGAGTTCACCGTGGTGCTGCCGGAGGCACTGACCGAGCCGGAACCGGGGCCCGCGGGCCCCGGGGCATCCGTCGGGGCCGTCGCCGTCACCGAGGAGGAGACGCGATGATCGAGGTCCTGGTCGTGGACGACGACACCCGCGTGGCCCGTGTCAACGCCGCCTACGTGGAGAAGGTGCCCGGTTTCCACGTGGCCGGCGAGGCGCACAGCGCGGCCGAGGCGCTGCGCCGGGTGGAGAGCCTGCCGCGGCTCGATCTGGTGCTGATGGACCACTACCTGCCCGACGGCACCGGTCTCGCGGTCGTCGGGGAGATGCGCCGGCGCGGCCACCAGACCGACGTGATCATGGTGACGGCGGCCCGGGACGTGTCGACCGTGCAGGCGGCCATGCGGCAGGGCGCGTTGCAGTACCTGGTGAAACCGTTCGCCTTCGCGGGTCTGCGCGCCAAGCTGGAGGCGTACGCCGAACTGCGACGCACACTGGACGGCGGCGGCGAGGCGGAGCAGGCGCAGGTGGACCGTATCTTCGGCGCGCTGTCCGCCCCGTCGGAGCCCGAGCTGCCCAAGGGGCACTCCCCCACGACCGCCGAGCTGGTGCGCCAGGCACTGATGAGCGCCGAGCGCCCGCTGTCCGCCCAGGAGATCGCCGAGCGGACGGGGGTGAGCCGGCAGACCGCCCAGCGGTACCTGAAACTGCTGGAGCGCACCGGCCGGGCGCGACTGACCCTCAAATACGGCGACGCGGGCCGACCGGAACACCGCTACGTGTGGGCGACCCAGGCCTGGACGTGATGCGCGTAACGATCACTGGACCGCTTTGACGAACCCGGTCGTGCGGACGTCCGCCGTATGGACGGTCATCGATCACCGGCCGTCCCTCCCTCGGCGAACCGATTCCCGAGTCTCCCTCCTCCTTCTCCTCCCCCCATCGGATGAGTCACCGAGCGGGAGGCTTCGCCAGCCCCTTGCTATAGGCGTACCGCACGGCCTGCGCCCGGTCCTTGAGGCCCGCCTTGGCGAAGAGGTTGTTGATGTGGGTCTTCACGGTCGCGGTCGACACATGCAACCTGCGGGCGATCTCCTGATTGCCGAGCCCTTCGGCGATCAGCACCAGGACCTCGGTCTCCCGTGTGGTGAGCCCGTCGGGCGGCTGACCGAGGGGCGGTGCGGGTTCGGGCTCCGGTCGCGACAACCGCTCCAGCAGCCGTCTCTGGACGCTCGGCGACAGCCCCGCGTCCCCCGACAGCACACTGTGCACGGCGCGCACGATCTCGTCACCGCCCGCGTCCTTGGTCAGGTATCCCCGGGCGCCGGCCCGCAGCGCCGGAAACAGTGACTCGTCGTCCGAGAAGGTGGTGAGCACCACGACCTGGGTTCCGGGGTACTCCGCGCGGATCCGCCGGGTGGCCTCCACACCGTCGCAGCGCGGCATCCTGAGGTCCATCAGGACGACGTCCGGCGCGAGTTCGCCGACCAGCCTGACCGCCTCCTCGCCGTCGCCCGCCGCCCCCACGACCTCCACACCGGGCAGCAGTCCGAGCAGCATCACGATGCCCTCGCGGACCACGGTCTGGTCGTCGGCCACGACCACTCGCGCGATCTTGTTCGGCCCGTCCTTCTCCGTCATACGGGCACCTTCAGTGTCACCACGAATCCTTCTTCGTCCGGCCCCGCGTCCAGCGAACCGCCCAGCAGTTCGGCGCGCTCGCGCATGCCCAGCAGACCGTACCCGCCTCCGGCTCCGTTGAGTTCGCCCGGCCGTCCGCCCGAGTCCCGCACGTTCAGCGTGACTTCGTGCTCGTCGTAGTCGAGCCGCACATCCACTCTGGCGCCATGGGCGTGCTTGCGGACGTTCGTCAGCGCCTCCTGCGCCACCCGCCGCACGGCCTGGGACGCCTCGGCCGGCAGAGGTCTGCGCTCACCCGTGACGGTGACCTCTGCGCCGTCGGCCGTGCTGACGAGTTCGGTCAGGAAGTCCTCCAGCGGGGTCAGCTCGCCCCGCAGCGCGGACAGCGCCTGCCGGGTCTCGGCGAGCCCGTCGCGGGCCATCCCGCGGGCGGCCACCACCCGTTCCAGGATCCGGTCCCGGTCCGCCCCGTTCTCGATCAGCAGCCGGGCCGCCTCCAGGTGCACGAGCTGCGCCGAGAGGCTGTGGGCCAGCACGTCGTGGATCTCCCGTGCGATGCGGGCCCGCTCGGCGAGCGCGGCCGACTCGGCCTCGGCCGCCCGGGCGGCGCGCTCCTGGGTGAGCAGCCGCTGCGCATTGCCGCGGGCTTCCGCGTCCAGCCGCAGGACGTACCCGGCGAGGGCCAGGCCGGCCACGGTGGCGGCCGTGGTCAGCCAGACGTCGTTGGTGAACGCGGAGTAGGAGGCCAGCGCCACCGACGCGACGGGCACCGCGGCGCCGAGCGGCAGCCGTTCCAGCGCGCTGACTCCGCAGCCGCACCAGATCACGAGGGCCGGCCCCCCGAATCCCGTCGCCTCGGCGGCGGCCGCGATGCCGAGGAGCACGCCCATGAGCGCGAGGGACGGCAGCAGACGGTGCTCATAGGTCGTCCGGAAGAAGGCCCAGGAGACGAGAGCGGCGAGGGCGACTCCCGCCGCTGCCGCGAACGCTCCCCAGACGCCGACGTGGCGCTGGCTGAAAGCGGCCCACAGCAGTATCGACAGCACGAGCAGGCGGACGGTCCAGGCGAGCAGGCGCCGGGGCCGGCCGAGGCCCAATGGGCCGAGCGCTTCACGCGACGGCCAGCGTGTCCAGGCGTTCTCCGTCACACGCGCTCCTTCCGGGCCGACGGGTTGTCGCCACCGTATGCCGGGGCGAGGCGGCTCGTGGGGCCGAAGGACTGAGCCCGCCACGCCAGCATCCCGCCGCGGACCAGCAGTGTGCCGGCGAGGCCGAGCATCAGCGCGGAGCTGTCCTGGTGCAGGCCGAGTGCGGTGCCGAAGGCGAAGGCGCCGGCTCGCAGGGCTATTCCCACGATCCATACGGCGATGCTCGCCGTGGTGCCCTGGGTCAAGACGGTGCCGTCCGGCGCCGTCCAGAGCCGGGTGGTCCGGCCCCAGCCGATGCCGGTGGCCAGGCCGATGACCAGTTCGACCGCGAGCAGGGCGGCGGATTCCACGCCGTGGTGGGCGTCGAGTATGCCGGGTTCGCGCAGCGCGACGACGGTGAGGACCAGCGGCAGCAGCCACCAGCGCCGGTCCGTGTCGATCGCGCGGGCGCGGGACTGCCGCACGATCACCACGGCGACGACGGCCACGATCGCCAGCGCGTTGACGAGCCCGGGCATCAGAGCCTCCGTGAGCGAGAAGGTGGCGCCGGAGCGAGCGCCCCCGACGCCTTCCAAGTTACGGAGAATCGCAGGTCAGCGGATCGGAGCAGGGGTGGATCACGGGTGGAACCTCGACACGGCCCGCCTCCACCCACGGGTGGAGAAACAGTTCGGGGGCGGAGGGGTGAGGAGCCGCTCGGGGAGATACCAGAGTCTGTCCGCCGGGCAGGTCCGCTGTGCCACGGGGTATCCCGCCGACCCGACGGTTCTCTTCGGATCCTCGGATCAGGCCCTTTCATCCCTGCCGATGGCAGACGGCCGGGAGGCGTGGAGCGACGACCGGTGCCGGGTCGCTCGTGAACCGGCGGCCGATGGCAGGCGCGCCGGTACCGCCACGCAATGACGTGTGGCCCACGTCGGCGGCTGGGGCCGACACCGACTGTGGGAGCGGAGCAGTCGGACTGTGGGAGCGGAGCAGTCGGCCGAGCCGGGCCGTACCGGGGGGCGCGGGTGACCATCTGCCCGGTGCGGCGGGGGCGAGCGACGGGCACACCCCCTCGCGGGCGCCTGACCTCGAGCCGATGTCCCTGCCGGGCGGCCACTCCGCCCGGCAGGGCCCCGCCGGCCCCGGCCGCCCGGCACGCTCCCGTCCCGTCGGCCGAGGTCCAGCGGCAGCCGCTACGCGTCGATGCGGGACCGGTCCAGCGTCGCCGCCGAGCTGGAGATGAACTCCTTGCGGGGAGCCACGTCATTGCCCATCAGCAGGTCGAAGACCTGTTCGGCGGCCTCCAGGTCGGAGAGGTTGATGCGGCGCAGGGTGCGGTGGCGCGGGTCCATCGTGGTCTCGGCCAGCTGGTCGGCGTCCATCTCGCCGAGGCCCTTGTAGCGCTGGATCGAGTCCTTGTACCGGATGCCCTTGCTCTGGAACTCCATGAGCTTGTCGCGCAGCTCGCGGTCGGAGTACGTGTAGACGTACTTCTCCTGGCCCTTCTTCGGCTGGACCAGCTCGATACGGTGCAGCGGCGGCACGGCGGCGAAGACCCGGCCCGCCTCGACCATGGGCCGCATGTAGCGCTGGAACAGCGTCAGCAGCAGGCAGCGGATGTGCGAGCCGTCCACGTCGGCGTCGGTCATCATGATGATCTTGCCGTACCGGGCCTGGTCGATGTCGAAGGTGCGGCCCGAGCCGGCTCCTATGACCTGGATGATCGCCCCGCACTCGGCGTTCTTGAGCATGTCGGTCACCGACGACCGCTGCACGTTCAGGATCTTGCCGCGGATCGGCAGCAGGGCCTGGAACTCGGAGTTCCGCGCCAGCTTGGCCGTACCGAGCGCGGAGTCGCCCTCGACGATGAACAGCTCGCTGCGGTCGACGTCGTCGCTGCGGCAATCGGCGAGCTTGGCCGGCAGGGACGAGGACTCCAGGGCGGTCTTGCGGCGCTGGGCGTCCTTGTGCTGACGGGCCGCGACCCGGGTCCGGGCGGCGGCGACCACCTTTTCCATGACCACCCGGGCCTGGGCGGCGGCGTCGCGCTTGGTGGCCGTCAGGAACGCCTTGAGCTCGTTGCCGACCACGTTGTTCACGATGCGGCGGGCCGCCGAGGTCCCGAGAACCTCCTTGGTCTGCCCCTCGAACTGCGGCTCGGCCAGGCGGACCGTGACGACGGCGGTCAGGCCCTCCAGGGCGTCGTCCTTGACGACGTTGTCCTCTGCCACGCGCAGCAGCTTCTTGGCGCGCAGCACGTCGTTCATGGTCTGCGTGAGTGCCTGTTCGAAACCGGCGACGTGGGTGCCGCCCTTCGGGGTGGCGATGATGTTGACGAACGACCTGACCGTCGTGTCGTAGCCGGTCCCCCAGCGCAGCGCGATGTCGACACCCAGCTCGCGGGTGACCTCGGTCGGGGTCATCTGACCGTGTTCGTCCAGGACCGGGACGGTCTCCTTGAAGGTGCCCTTGCCCGAGAAGCGGAGGACGTCGCAGATCGCCCTGTCGTTCGCCAGGTACTCGCAGAACTCGCTGATGCCGCCGTCGAAGCGGAAGGACTCCTCGCCCTTGCTTCCGCCCTCGCCGAGGCCGAACTCGTCGCGGACGACGATGGTCAGGCCGGGCACCAGGAACGCGGTCTGCCGGGCGCGCTGGTGCAGGTTCTCCAGGGAGAGCTTGGCGTCCTTGAGGAAGATCTGCCGGTCGGCCCAGTAACGCACACGCGTGCCGGTGCGCGTCTTGGGGATCTTCTTGGTCTTGCGCAGACCGCTCTTGGCCTCGAACTTCGCCTCGGCGCCGTCGGCGGCGAAGGCCCCGGGCACGCCCCGCCGGAAGCTGATCGCGTGCGTGTGGCCGCCGCGGTCCACTTCGACGTCGAGACGGGCGGAGAGCGCGTTGACCACGGAGGCGCCGACGCCGTGCAGGCCGCCGGAGGCCGCGTACGAGCCGCCGCCGAACTTGCCGCCGGCGTGCAGCTTGGTCATGACGACCTCGACGCCGGACAGGCCGGTCCGCGGCTCCACGTCCACGGGGATGCCGCGGCCGTTGTCCCGCACCTCCACCGAGCCGTCGTCGTGAAGGATCACCTCGATGCGGTCGCAGACGCCCGCTAGGGCCTCATCCACCGAGTTGTCGATGATCTCCCACAGGCAGTGCATGAGACCGCGGCTGTCGGTCGAGCCGATGTACATACCGGGGCGCTTGCGCACGGCCTCGAGGCCCTCGAGGACGAGCAGGTGCCGCGCGGTGTAGTTGGAACCGTCGCGGTCTGCTCCTGCCAGCAGCGCTGTGGACGGCACGGACGTCTCGGCGGTCACGCGGTTCGCTCCTCGCTGAATTTCAGATGGCCCCCTTCTGGGTAAGGGGGCGGCTTCGGTCGCCGCTCAGAGGGTACCGAGCCCTGGTAGAGCCGGTGTAACGCCACCCTCGTCGGCCCTTCACACTAGTCCAGCCTCGCATGTCTGTTCGATCCCTCGATGGAGTGAAGCACATATCACGTTCCCTTTGGGGCATGAACCATTTAGGCTCCGGGCACGTCCTCATGAACAACCGGCAACCCAGCCGGGAGGACGAGACAGCAAGAGCGCGAACCCGTACGCACACAAGACACGCAATACGGCACATTCGCCGCCAACCGGCAGCAGACAGCCGTCCCCGGAAAAAATTTTTCGCGGAAAGGCCACGAGCGGGAACGTTTTCGGGCTGGTTGGATGTTGACCCTGGTACGACAGCTCGTCGAGCTAGAGAAGAGGCGACGTGACTACTGTTCTGACCCCCGCGAGCCCGCTGACGGCCGCCGATCGCTGCGACCGCTGCGGCGCCCAGGCATACCTGCGCGTCGTCCTGCTCAGCGGCGGAGAACTGCTCTTCTGCGCCCACCACGGTCGCAAGTTCGAGCCGGAACTCAAGAAGATCGCCGCTGAGATACAGGACGAGACCGAGCGACTGACGTCCGTTCCGGGTACCGTCACCGAAGAAGAGCGCTGAATCTCGCACACACGACGAGCCAGCCCCGGCACAGGCCGGTGATCGGGCGGCCGCTCCCCACCAGGAGTGGCCGCCCGTGCTCATACCCCGCCCACGCGCTCAGGAGCGACCGTGGGGCCGTTTCCCGGCCCGCGCGGCCGGCTCCACGGCCCGCACGACCTCGGAGACGCGCGTGTAGACACCGGGGTGTTCCGGCTGCCCGCAGCCGCTCCCCCACGACACCAGGCCGATCAGCCTCCCCTCGGCCACGAGAGGGCCACCGCTGTCGCCCTGGCAGCCGTCGGGCCCTCCCGCGACCTCGCCGGCGCACAGCATCGTGGTGGCCTGATAGGCGCCCTCGGGGCCGCCCGGGTAGGCCTTGGCGCACACGTCGTCGGGGAGTACGCGCACGCGTGCGGCACGCAGCCGCCGCGCATAGGCTCCCTCGCCGGTCGTGTCGCCCCATCCGGACACCAGTGCCTCCGTACCGGGCCGGTAGGCAGCGTCCCCCGCGCGGGCCATGGCGATGACCGCGCTTTTCGGCAGGGACCTGGCCAGCACGGCGACCGCGAAGTCCCCGGAGTTGGTCGTGCGGTCGAACCGCGGATTGAGCCGGATCTCCCGTACGGCGACCTCCTCGCCCTTCGATGACAGCAGGTCGGTGCGGCCGGCGATGACCTTCAGGTCGCGCACCCGGTTCGGCGGCACCCCGAGGGCTTCTTCGCTCAGACAGTGGGCCGCCGTGAGCACCGTGGTCCGTCCGATGGCCACGGCGCCGCAGAACTGCCCGGCCCGGGTTCCGCCGAACAGGTCACGGCTGGCCAGGGCGACCGTCCACGGGACCTGGGAGACATCGATCGGGAAGCCCCCGACGACCACGCTGCCGACGGCCGGGTGAGCCGGGCCCACCAGGGGTATGGCGGCCATGGCGGCTGCCAGTGCCAGCGGCCGGATCAGTGCCCGGGCAGGGGAACGGCGCATGCGGGCTCCTCACTCGCAGGTCTTCCTGGGGCACCCAGAGTGATCCACCGCGCCGCATCGCGCAGCACGAAGGCCCGCCTCCCGCGACGGGAGCCGGGCCTTCGGCGTCGTACGGCCGCGACCTAGTCGAGGTAGTCGCGCAGCACCTGGGAGCGCGACGGGTGGCGCAGCTTCGACATGGTCTTGGACTCGATCTGGCGGATGCGCTCACGCGTCACGCCGTAGACCTTGCCGATCTCGTCGAGGGTCTTCGGCTGGCCGTCGGTGAGACCGAAGCGCATGGAGACGACGCCTGCCTCACGCTCGGACAGGGTGTCCAGCACGGAGTGCAACTGCTCCTGCAGGAGTGTGAAGCTGAC
This sequence comes from Streptomyces sp. NPDC029296, assembly GCF_055569255.1. Classification (NCBI taxonomy): domain Bacteria; kingdom Bacillati; phylum Actinomycetota; class Actinomycetes; order Kitasatosporales; family Streptomycetaceae; genus Streptomyces; species Streptomyces sp. NPDC029296. The sequence continues at coordinate 24,687 of NZ_JBVHXT010000059.1, read as the reverse complement.
CGCGTCGGCGGGCACGACGGCCTCGGAGTCCTCGATGAGGTCACCGAACTCGCTGTCGCCGTCCTCGCCCAGCGGGGTGTGCAGGGAGATGGGCTCACGACCGTACTTCTGGACCTCGATGACCTTTTCCGGGGTCATGTCGAGTTCCTTGGCCAGCTCCTCCGGGGTGGGCTCGCGGCCCAGGTCCTGGAGCATCTGGCGCTGCACACGCGCGAGCTTGTTGATGACCTCGACCATGTGCACCGGGATACGGATGGTGCGGGCCTGGTCGGCCATGGCACGGGTGATCGCCTGGCGGATCCACCAGGTGGCGTACGTGGAGAACTTGTAGCCCTTGGTGTAGTCGAACTTCTCGACCGCGCGGATCAGACCGAGGTTGCCCTCCTGGATGAGGTCCAGGAAGAGCATGCCGCGGCCGGTGTAGCGCTTGGCCAGGGAGACCACCAGACGGAGGTTGGCCTCCAGGAGGTGGTTCTTGGCGCGGCGGCCGTCCTCGGCGATGATCTCCAGCTCGCGCTTGAGCTTCGGGGCGAGCTTGTCGGAGTTGGCGAGCTTGTCCTCGGCGAAGAGACCGGCCTCGATGCGCTTGGCCAGCTCGACCTCCTGCTCGGCGTTGAGCAGGGGGACCTTGCCAATCTGCTTCAGGTAGTCCTTGACCGGGTCGGCGGTGGCGCCGGCCGCGGCGACCTGCTGCGCGGGCGCGTCGTCCTCGTCCTCGTCGGACAGGACGAAGCCGGCGCTCTCGGTGCCCTCCGGCTCGTCGGCGACCTTGGTGTCCTCGAGAACCTCGTCCTCGAGAAGCTCGACGTCGTCCTTCTTGGCGGTGGTCTTCTTGGCGGCCGTCTTCTTCGCGACGGTCTTCTTGGCGGTCGCCTTCTTGGCGGCCGTCGTCTTCTTCGCGGCAGCCTTCCTGGTGGCGGCTTCCTCGGCGGACTCGGCGGAATCGGCCGCAGGCGCGGCGGTGGGCGCCGCGGGGGCGGACGTGGTGGCGGTGGCCTTCCGGGTGGTCACCGTCTTCGCCGCGACCGTCCTGGTGGCGGTGCGCTTGGCCGGGCTCTTCGCTGCGACGCTCTTGCGGGTGCGCTTGGGCTCTGCGGCACTGACCATCAGCGTCACACCCTCTTCCTCAAGAATCTGGTTGAGGCTGCGCAATACGTTCTTCCACTGAGTGGCCGGAATCTGGTCAGCTTCGAAGGCCCGACGCACATCGTCGCCGGCGATCTGCCCCTCAGCCTTTCCCCGCTCAATGAGCGCCATGACAGAGACGGACTCGGCGATCTCCGGCGGGAGCGTACGGGATGTGCTGGCCGACACGAACAACCTCTCGGAACGTTGGAAAACGGCTTCCGGCACCGTCCACTGCGGACAGGAGCCGACCACCGGCCTGGGGATGGGCCGACGGCGCGGGCGGGGGCCGGGGAGATGCACAGCGCCATGCATGGCGTCCGTATTCCCTCCGCGGCTGTCACCTCTTAGGTCATCGCGCTGTCCCCGCGAGCGTTACGCCCATTCTGCGTGGCCCGAGTCACACCCCGTAAGTGGCCAAAAGCGGTCAGATACGCGCATGCGAGATCATCGGTGGTCTTCGTCCCGACCGCCCCCTCAGGCCGGGGGCCTGTCGCACCGCCGGACGCCGCCGGACTCCAGAGGGTCCGGCGAGGTCCGGCGGCGGCCGGTACCCGGGCCCGGCGCCGCCGCGAGCACCACCAGGACGCCGCACACTGGCGACCGCACCACGTCCCTCGCGGGTCAGTGCTCGCGCGGGGCGGGCACCACGCGCTCCACCTCGGGGTGGACCGTGAGCAGCTGGCGCATGGCCGTCTCCGCCGCCGTGCCGTCGCCGGTGCCGAGGGCGTCGACGATCCGCGCGTGCTGGGCGAGCGACGCCTCGCTGGGGCGGTCACATGCGGTGACCGGGCCGCCGGAGACGTGGAGCGCCGCCGAGACGATGCCGGAGAGGTGCTCCAGCATGCGGTTGCCCGCGATCTGGATCAGCATCGCGTGGAACTCGGTGTCCGCGCGCGCGTAGGTGAGCGCGTCGCCCTGCGCCATGGCGTGGCTCATGATCTCGACCATGTCGCACAGGCGCTGCTGCACCTCCTCACGCCCGTGGCCGGCGGCGAGGCGGGCGGCCAGCGGCTCGATCGTCCAGCGCAGCTCGCTGAGCTCCCGGCGCTGGTCGTCGCGCTGCGGCCCGAAGGCCCGCCACTCGATGATGTCCGGGTCGAGGAGGTTCCAGTCGCTGACGGGACGCACGCGCGTGCCGACGTTCGGGCGGGCGCTGACCAGGCCCTTGGCCTCGAGGACGCGGAGGGACTCGCGGACGACGGTGCGGGAGACCTCGAAGCGCTGGCCGATCTCCTCCGGCACCAGCGGGCGGTCCGCGCCCAGGTCGCCGGAGACGATCATCTGTCCCAGCTGCTGGACGAGCTGGCCGTGCAGCCCGCGTCCGCGGCTGGCCGCGGCCCGTCGGCCGACACGGCCCAGTTCGGGTTCCCCGGTGTCCCAGGCGGACGCGCCGACGCGGTCGGCCGCCGGGCCTTCGGCGTAGGGGTAGCGGTCGAGTTCGCCCGGGCCGACCAGACCTGAGTCTGCGGAGCGGGCGGCGGTCATCATGGTGTGCGCAAGGGTACTCACGGATCCTTTGTCGGCGTCGCTTCCAACTCCCTTGAGGTCTTTGGTGAAAAGCACACGAAAGGGTGATCGCTCACCCCGTCGCAATTGACGCCTTATCGGAAAGAAATGGGCTTTCTGCGGGGAGTTGTGGGCAGAGCAGGGCCGGAAGTGCGCGAAGCACGGTCAGCGAAGCCGGGTCCGCAGCGCCGTGAGCAGATACGCGCAGAGGAGCCCCACGAGCGACAACGCCAGTGCGCCGCCGAAGGGTTGGGCGAGAATCCGCGCGGCGGCGAGCAGGTACCGGTCCCCTCCGAAGGGCCACTGCAGCAGGAAGAGCTCCCGCATCCGCACGGGAAAGTCCGCCGCCAGGCGCACGGCCGGGCCCTGAAGCGCCTTGTGGACGAGGGGTACGAGGAGGACGGGCACGGCCAGCACGGCGGCCAGCCCGGCCGTGGTGGACCGGAACACGCCGGCCGCCAGCACACCCGCCCAGGCGCAGCCCACGATCAGCCCGAACCAACTCGCGGTCAGCGGGAGCCAGTCCGGGGGAACCTCCGTCAGCTCCCGCCCGTAGACGAGGTAGAGCACTTCGGCATCGCAGCCCAGGGTGAGGAAGGCGAGCAGCCACGCGGTGGCTCCGGTGACGAGCAGTTTCGCGGTGAGCAGCCCCAGTCGGCGGGGGACGGTGCCGCGGTCCGCCGCCAGGGCGGGGTGACGGAACTCGTCTCCGAAGGCCAGCGCGCCGAGCAGCCCCGCTCCCAGCGCCGCGGGGGGCAGCGGCAGCCCGCGCGGCCAGGCCGCGAACAGGCGTGCCTGCGGGGTGTGGCCGATCCGGGCCAGGAGTACGGCGGTGAGCGCGGACACGGCGAGTACGGCGCCGCAGGTGAGGAAGCCGGTGCCGATGCCGGCGGCGCGCCGGATCTCGTAACGGAGCGGGCGGAGGGGGCTCGGGGCGGGGCGGACGGAGATGGGGGGCGGGAGGGGGGAGGAGATGAAGGGCGCGCGGTCGCCGTCGGGGCGGCCCGCCTGGCCGGCCCGCGCCTGCCGGGCGCCGGGGTTCCTCGCCCCCGGCAGGCGGAGACGGGCGCCGAGGATGGCCGTCGCGGGGGTGGACGTCGCGGGGGTGGACGTGCCGTCGGTCCGCGGTCTGGAGGGGGACGCGTCCGCGCCACGCACGGTCTCCTGAGTGGTGGTCACGTCGGCGGGCCGGCCGCCGTCGCGGCTGTTTTTTCCGCCGCTCGCGGACTCGGTGCGACGGTGCCATGGTCGTGCGGTTCGTCCCGGCGCCTCGGCGGACGTGCCGTTCGCACCGGGCGCGGTGCCGGGGTGCGCCGGACCGTTGGCCGGGGCCGTGCCGCGGGGCGCCGGGCCGTCGGCCGGCAAGGCGGTGCCGGCCGGGCCCGCATCGCGGGGCGGAGCGCTGGAGACGGCCGCGGAGTGGTCCCATTCGGTGTGCCGTGCGGCGGCCCCGGAATGCCCGTTGTCGGCGCCCCGCGCCCACTGCGGGGCCGAACGACCGGGGTCCGTCTGACCTTCGGCCATCGGGGACAGGCCGGCCATCGCCCGCTTCGTCTCCGGTGCAGGCGGTTCCGACCGGGTGTGTTCCCGCCGCCCGGCCGGGTGGCGGAATGCCGTCGTGTTCCCCGGCGAGGGGTCCTGGACTCGGATGTGCGGCCCGGCCGCGGGGCGCTCGGAAGCCGTTGAGAGCGGGCCGTCCGGATCCTGCTCCGGGCACGGCCGCCGGTCGTGAGACGCCGAGTCCGATCCGGCCGGCCGGGATTCGGCGGGGTCTCCGCCCTCACCTCTGTCCGCACCGGCCCCGGGGCCCATGTCGCCTACCTCGTCGGCCAGTTGATGGACGAGAATGCCGTGACGGAAGGCGATCTCGCCGATGTCGGCGGTCGTGCTGCCGTACACCGACAGGCGGTTGCCGCCCTCGCGTACGACTTCGACGGAGCGGCGGGCGGTGCGGGCGTCCTTGGCGAGCAGGGCCGCGAGGCGTGCCGCGTGAGGACTGCGGACGGCCACTCGCCGACGGAGCCTGGTGCGGGCGAAAGCCCTTGCCTCCTGGTCGGCGACGAGCCTGCCGCCGTCGAGCGTGACGACCCGGTCGGCGGTCCGCGCGGCCTCCTTGGGCACGGCCGTGGTGAACAGCACCGTGCCGCCCTGGTCGGCGTGGGCCCGCAACATGCCGTGCAGCCACAGGGCCTCCCGGGCGGGGAGGCCGTCGGCGGGCTCGTCCAGGACGAGCGTGTGCGGGTCGGGCAGCAGGGCACAGGCGAGACCGAGTCTGCGGTCCATGCCGCGCGACAACGTGTCGAGGCGTTCCTCGCGGAAGCTGACGAGGCCGACCACTTCGAGTACCTCGTCGGCACGTCGTGCGGGAACTCCCGTCGCCGCGCACAGCATCCGCAGATGACCGCGGACCGAGCGTGCCGGGTGACCGGGCACATCGCCGAGGAGTACGCCGACTTCCCGCGACGGGTGGGCGATCCGGTGCAGGGGCCGGCCTCTGAAGTAGGTGATACCGCGCCCCTGTTGGAGCTCAAGCATCAGTTTGAGCGTCGTGGACTTGCCCGCGCCGGCGCGTCCGAGGAGCGCGGTGACTTGCCCGGCACGCGCTTCGAAGGAGACGTCATCGACGGCGGGCGGATGCGCCTTGCGGGGATTGCTGGTCAGTCCGAAGGCCTGGATCACCTGCAGCAAGATAGCGCGACATGTCTGGTTTTTCGGGTATAAGGCGGTTTACAGGGAGATTCCGCGCAACCCGACCCCTGCTTTGTCCGCCGTTCGAAGGAGCCCACGGTCGACACGAACGCCCGGCGGCTGACAGCTGACGGCTGACGGCTGACGGCTGACGGCTGACGGCTGACGGCTGACGGCTGACGGCTGACGGCTGACGGCTGACGGCTGACGGCTGACGGCTGACGGCCCAGGGGATCACCGTGCCGCCTTCCCGTGTGTCAGACCTCGGGGCGCAGCATCGGCGGGTTGAGCAGCGTGGCGCCGCCGGCCCGGAAGAGCTGGGCCGGCCGGCCGCCCTGGCGCGTGGTCGTCCCTCCGGTGGGGACGAGGAAGCCGGGGGTTCCGGTCACCTTGCGATGGAAGTTGCGCGGATCGAGGGCCACGCCCCACACCGCCTCGTACACTCGGCGCAGCTCGCCGACGGTGAACTCGGGCGGGCAGAAAGCGGTGGCCAGCGACGAGTACTCGATCTTGGAGCGGGCGCGCTCCACCCCGTCCGCGAGGATCCGGGCGTGATCGAAGGCGAGGGGTGCCACGGGCTCGCCGTCGCGGCCGTAGCCGCCTTGTTCGAGCAGTTCCTCGACCGGGGCCCAGCGGGCGTTGCTGGCGTCGCCGCCGGCCCGCGGGGCGGGCAGGTCGGGTGCGAGCGCGAGATGCGCCACGCTGACGACGCGCATGCGCGGATCCCGCTCGGGGTCCCCGTAGGTGGCGAGCTGCTCCAGGTGGGCCCCGTTGTCCTGCGCCGGGGCCGCGGGGTCGTGAGCGCAGAGCCCGGTCTCCTCGGCCAGTTCGCGCGCCGCCGCCTGGGACAGATCCTCGTCGGCCCGCACGAAGCCTCCGGGCAGTGCCCAGCGCCCCTGGAAGGGAGGCTCCCCCCTGCGTACCGCCAGCGCGCACAGGGCATGGCGGCGCACGGTCAGCACGACCAGGTCCACGGTGACGGCGAAGGGCGGAAACGCTGACGGGTCGTAGGGCATGCCGCGATCATAGTCGTCTTCCTGACGATAAGCACTCCCTCCAGTGGCCGCACCGGTGCCGTGCCGCTTCCTTTCGATGCGGCGCGCAGGTGCCGGGCCGCCCTTCGTCGGCCGGTGGTCTTGCGCGCGGGCGTCTTCCTCCCGTGCGAGGTCACGCGCCTGGTTGCGAAGGGGGTGCCGATGGCACCCGACCCGCCGAGGCCGAGTTGTCGCCTCTGCTCGGCGACGCGCACGGGACGTGGGGTGATCACGAGGCCGCGGGGTGTGAGACGGACGCGGAGCCGGTGATGCGCTGTCCGCCGGCGAACGTCTCGGGCAGCCGTACCTGAAGTCCTCCGCCGCTTCCAGCGGGTCCTTCCGGCAGGCCGGGGGCTTCCGGCCCGGCGGCCGATGGGTCGCCCCCCCCTTCGCGCCGAGCCCGCACGCCCCCAGCCCGCGTTCGTGGCCGGGACGCCGATCACCTGGTCGAGGCGTTCGGCACGGACCCTGCCGAGGGGCTCAGGGCGAGCCGGTGGACGGAGCGGGCCGGTGTCGAGGAGGTGGACGGCGATGGTGGTCAGGCAGGGCACGGCGCGCACCGGCCGGCGGTCATGCGTCGCCCTCGGGCCGTGGACGTACGCCGTTCGAGGGGGCACCGCCGGTCGCGGTGTCGTCGGGACGGGTGGCGCGCGTGCGCGGGGTGCTCGCTCCCCGGCTGCCGGGCCGGGTGGGTCCGGCCGGGGCCGACCGGGGGCGGGAGTCGGCCGGCCTGCGCCGGTCGGCCTTGGTCCGGGCTGCGTGGCGGTCGTCGTCGCGGGCCGTGCTCCGCGACCGGCGCCTGCGCTGCCCGCCCGGCCGGGGACCGGAGCCGTGGCCGTCCGCCGGGGTCCCGGGTGCCGGAGCCGGGTCCTGAGCGGGCTCGGCGGGCGCCTGCTGGGATTCCGGTGCCTCGACGGGCTCGGCGAGTGCCTGCCGCGGTGCCGGGTCCGTCCGCCCGGCCTGCTCCGGTGGGTCCGACGGCTTCTGGGCGCGCAGGCAGCGGCGGACCGCTTCGGGGTCGAGTCCTTCGTTGCACGCCTGGTGCAGCAGGCGTGCGAAGAGGTAGTCGGGGTCCGCGCCCAGCGCCATGGCCAGTGCCTCGCGCGCCTCCAGTTCGTCGCCCGTGGACCAGGCGACCCAGCCCGCGAGGGTCAGTGGTGCGGCGGCGTGCTCGCTGTAGGGGCCGACGCAGCGGCGGGCCAGGGCGCGCCAGAGCCGCAGTGCGGGGCCTGCCACATCCCCTTCCATCCAGGCGGCGGCCCTGTCGCGGGTCGTGCGGTCCTGGAGGCCGAGGATCAGGGCCGCCGCCTCCTCGGCGTCGAGGAGGCCGTCGTCACGGACGTCCGCCGGGTGGGTGCCGGAGACCGGCTTCGTCGCGGCCAGGCGGTGGATGACCCGCTCGGCGAGGAGGAGGGTCTCCTCCGCCACGGCCCGGCGGGTCGTCTCGTCCAGGATGCGCGGCACCAGGCTCATGCCCGCCGCGTCGAGGGCGATCTCCTGGTCCAGCGCCGCGGCGGACTCCCAGGGCTGCAGCCGGGCGCGCAGTTCCTTCAGCGTGCCGCGCACCTGGAGGCCGGCGTAGGTGGCCGCCGCGGCGAGCACGGAGGTGCCGGGCAGGCCCATCGGCGAGCCTTCCTCGGGGCAGCAGCCGGTGACCGGGCAGCAGTACGACCAGAAGCGTCCGTCCGACACGCACAGGGCCTCGACGACCGGCACGTCGAGGCTGCCGCACTCCGTGCGCATCAGCTGAGCGAGCCTCGTCAGCCGTTGTTTGACCTCCCGGCCGGACTCTCCGGGGCCCGGTTCCTGGCAGACGTAGGCCACCATGCCCTCGGGCCGGGCGCCGCGCCGCTCGCTGCCGGTCACCAGCCCGCGGGCCAACTGCCGGGCGGCGGCCTCCCAGTCCTCCTCGTTCGCGGGGATGCCGAGCCGGGCCCGGCCGCCGAACCTCCCGCGGCCTCCCCGGTCGTGCAGGGCGACGAGCACCATGCTGTCCTCGGGGCGGTAGCCGAGCAGGTAGGGCAGGGCGTCGGCCAGTTCGGCGGGGGTGCGCAGGGTGACCTGGGCGGTGTGGTCGACGGGTCCGGCCGACGGGACGTGTGCGGAGATGTCGTCGTTTCCGAAGGGTCCGGCGGTTTCGCTGTGATTCGTCATGCGCCGACGATCTCGCGGATCCTCGGATTCCGCTTGACCCTGTGGATAACTCGGATCAGGGACACGACAACGCTGTCCTGGTTGTCCACAGTCACGCACCGGGGCCGCCCGGATGTCGGTCCCGTCCTGTTGTATGGAACGCATGGAACACACGAGCAACGCGGATCTCCGGGCAGAGGCCGATGCCGTCCTCGCCCGGCTCGTCGGGGATGCCACGGGCGCCGCCCGGCTGCGCGAGGACCAGTGGCGGGCGATCGAGGCGCTGGTCGCCGACCGGCGCCGGGCCCTGGTCGTCCAGCGCACGGGCTGGGGCAAGTCCGCGGTGTACTTCGTCGCGACCTCGCTGCTGCGGGCCAGAGGCAGCGGCCCCACGGTGATCGTCTCGCCGTTGCTCGCGCTCATGCGCAACCAGGTGGACGCGGCGGGCCGGGCCGGTATCCACGCCCGGACGATCAACTCGGCCAACACCGAGGAGTGGGACGCCGTCCAGGCGGAGATCGCGGCGGGCGGGGTCGACGTGCTGCTCGTCTCGCCGGAGCGGCTGAACAACCCCGACTTCCGCGACCACGTGCTGCCCAAGCTGTCCGCCGCCACCGGTCTGCTGGTCGTGGACGAGGCCCACTGCATCTCCGACTGGGGCCACGACTTCCGCCCCGACTACCGCCGGCTGCGCACCATGCTCGGCGAGCTGCCCTCCGGCGTGCCCGTGCTGGCGACCACCGCCACTGCCAACGCCCGGGTGACCGCGGATGTCGCCGAGCAGCTCGGCACGGGCGGCGCGTCCGACGCGCTGGTGCTGCGCGGGCCGCTGGACCGGGAGAGCCTGAGCCTCAACGTGCTGCGGCTGCCGGACGCCGCGCACCGGATGGCCTGGCTCGCCGACCACCTCGACGACCTGCCGGGGTCCGGCATCGTCTACACGCTCACCGTCGCCGCCGCCGAGGAGGTCACCGCCTTCCTCCGGCAGCGCGGGCACACCGTCGCCTCGTACACGGGCAAGACGGAGAACGCCGAGCGGCAGCAGGCGGAGGACGATCTGCTCGCCAACCGCGTCAAGGCCCTGGTGGCCACCTCCGCGCTCGGCATGGGTTTCGACAAGCCGGACCTCGGTTTCGTCGTCCATCTCGGCTCGCCCTCCTCCCCCATCGCCTACTATCAGCAGGTCGGCAGGGCCGGGCGCGGCGTCGCCCACGCCGAGGTGCTGCTGCTGCCGGGCAAGGAGGACGAGGCCATCTGGGAGTACTTCGCCTCGCTGGCCTTCCCCTCCGAGGACTTGGTCCGGCGCACTCTCGACGTCCTCTCGCGGGCGGACGGGCCCCTGTCGCTGCCCGCCCTGGAACCGCTGGTCGAGCTGCGACGTTCCCGCCTGGAGACGATGCTGAAGGTCCTCGACGTGGACGGCGCGGTGCGGCGGGTCAAGGGCGGCTGGACGGCCACCGGCCGGCCGTGGTCGTACGACGCCGAGCGCTATGCGTGGGTGGCCCGGCAGCGCGCGGCCGAGCAGCAGGCGATGCGCGAGTACGCCACGACCACCGAGTGCCGAATGGAGTTCCTCCAGCGCCAGTTGGACGACGAGGGCGCCAAGCCGTGTGGCCGCTGTGACAACTGCGCGGGGCCGCGCTTCACCCCCGGCCTGTCCCCGGCGGCCCTGGACGCGGCGCGGAGCGACCTCGGCCGGGCCGGGGTGGAGGTGGAGCCCCGGCGGATGTGGCCGACCGGGCTCCCGGCCATCGGCATCGCCCTCAAGGGGCGCATCCCCGCGGGCGAACAGGCCCTGCCCGGGCGGGCCCTCGGGCGTCTGTCCGACATCGGCTGGGGCAACCGGCTGCGTCCGCTGCTCGCGCCGCAGACGCCGGACGCGCCGGTGCCGGACGACGTGGCGCGAGCCGTGGTCGACGTGCTGGCCGACTGGGCGCGCGGTCCCGGCGGCTGGGCCTCTGGCGCGTCCGGCGCCCCGGCCCGGCCGATGGGCGTGGTCACCATGGCCTCGCGCAGCCGGTCCCGGCTGATCCACTCCCTGGGCACGCACATCTCCGAGGTCGGTAGGCTGCCCCTGCTCGGCTCGGTGGAGTACGCGGGGGACGCGCCCCGCATGCCTCGCAGCAACAGCGCACAGCGGCTGAAGGCCCTCGACGGGGCGTTGACGGTGCCGCCCGCCCTGGCGGCGGCGCTCGCCGCGGGCGAGGGTCCGGTGCTGCTGGTCGACGACTTCATGGAGACGGGCTGGACCCTGGCGGTCGCGGCCCGTCTGCTCCGCAGGTCCGGAGCGCGCGGCGTGCTGCCACTGGTCCTCGCCGTCCAGGGGTGAGCGCCGGATCACCGCTGATCCGGGCCGCCGCGTGGCCGCTCACAGCGGCCCGCCGGACCGGAGGCGGGCGGCACAGGCGTCGACGGTCCGACCTTTGGGTAGGGATATAAGCCACGCAGTACCAGATACCCCTCGGCGGCACCAATTGCTCGTTGCCGCAACCCAGTTCGACAGGAAGAATTGAAGTCCGCCACCCGCACGACTCACCCGTGATCCGGTTGGGCTCCGCTGCGGTGCGCGCTCCCCCGAATCCGACCTCGCCCGCAGCACGGGCGCGTAGCCGAAGGGAGGAACGTGACCTTCGGATTCGCATCGTCCTCGGCGGCCTCGTTGTCGACGCCCGCGTCCGCCGCTTCCGCCAGCCGTCTGCTCGAACCGGCGGAGTGGGCCGCCGCCGGAATCCCTCTGCTGCGCAACCCCCGTGAGGTCGTCAGCGGCCTGCACACCCGCCACCATCCGAAGCCGCTGACGGCGGTCGTGGCCGTGCTCGACCCGGACGAGCGGCTGCGGGCGAGCGCCTCGTTCACGCGCCGCGCGGCCCCGGCCGACGGCTGGATGTTCCGGAACGCGCTGCTGGCCCAGCTGCGCAGGGTGATTCCGCACGACCTGCGTCGCCGCACTCCCGTGCGCACGGCCGTCCTGCTCTACTGCCGTGAGGGCGACGCGCGTTGGACCGAGGAGGACGGTGCCTGGATGTGGGGGCTGCGCGACGCCTGCACCCTGCACGGGCTGCGCTGCGGCGCGTACATCACGCTGACCCACGGCGGCTGGCAGGTGCTCGGCGAGGGACGCGGCGGGCGCCGGCCCAACGCGCACTCGGCGCCGGAACCGTTCTCCGCGTCGCAGTCCCCGCCGCTCGCGCCGCGTACCGGCGGTCCGGTCTCCGACGTACTGCGCCGGGCGGCGGCCCGCTGACCGGCGCGGTGCGGGCGGTACGACGACGCGTGCCTCCCACCGGATGCCTGCGCGGCCCGTCCGGCCGGTGACGACCGGACCGCACAGCGTGCGCGGGAAGTCGCACCAAGGGGCGCCGACGGGTACGCCTGCCCCGGCCCCGGGACTCGCGGATCCTGGTGCCTGCCGGGAGGGCGCTCCGGTCTGCCATGGCCACCGGTCGTCCGCCGGCATCCGCCGCGGAGACACCCGGCGACCGTTGCCGGTCGCACCGGCGGGGCGCGCGTCCGGTCCGGCAGGCACCGCCATGACGGCCCGGATCACTCCCCCGGCCCGGACGCTGCCGGCGCCTCCCGGGCCGCCCCGGGAGGGCAGCTCCTACCGCCACGGCCCGTTGTCCGGGCACGCCGAAAGCCGCGCCGTGCGGATCCCGCCGGAGCGGCTCCTTCGGCACCTCGGTGTCCCGAGGTGCCGGACGCGCCTCAGACGCCCGCGCCCAGCACCGAGTTGATCTGCTGCGGGTCGCCGCAGACGATCAGCAGTGCACCGGCACGGGAGTGGGCCAGCGGGAGGGCGGTGGCGGCTACGGAGGCGGGGCCTCCGTTGACGGCCACGACGACCACCGGGCGGGAGGCGGCACGGGAGACGAGGGCGGCGTCCGCGTAGAAGACGTCGTCACCGGCGTCGTGCTGCGCCCAGTAGGACGTTTCGCCGAAGGACAGTTCGTGTTCGGCCCACGGGTGCTGGGCACCCGTGGTGATCACGAGCACGTCACCGGGGGCGCGACCCGAGTCCAGGAGCAGGTCCACCGCCTCCTCGGCGGCGTCGAGCGCACCCTCGGCCGAAGCCGGGATCAACTGGATCTGCGGGCTCGCCGCGGCGGCGGGAGCGGCCGGGCCGGAGGGGCCGGGCTGGGCCGGAACCACGTCTCGCGGTGTGCGCTGCGCCGGCGGCGTGGGCCGCAGAGGGCCGGGACGACCGGGGCGGGACGGAGCCGCGGGGCGGGGGCCGGGTACGGGGCGAGGGGTCGGCGCGGTACGGCCGCTGGCCGGAGTGGCGCGGGGACCCTGGGCACTCTCGTGAATCTGAGGCTCCTCGGGAATGAGAGGCATGAGCTGATTTTTATCAAACGTTGGTGCGGCGCGGAGGACCGGGTGGCACATCAGTGCGAGCGGAACCGTCAGAAATCGAAGCCGAGCTGGCCCTCGATTTCCGGAACGCTTCCGTCCGCCCAGTTGCGGACCTTCTTGAGGTGCCGCCACTGAGGCAACGCATCAAGATACGCCCATGACAAACGGTGGTGCGGGGTGGGCCCCCGCTCCGCCAGCGCGGCCTTGTGCACGGGCGACGGATACCCGGCGTTGTCCGCAAATCCGAAGTCTGCATGGTCGACACCCAGTTCGGCCATCATTTTGTCGCGCTGAACCTTGGCGATCACCGACGCCGCCGCGACGGCCACACACGACTGATCACCCTTGATCACCGTGCGGACCTTCCAGGGAGCGCCGAGGTAGTCGTGCTTCCCGTCGAGGATCACGGCGTCGGGGCGGACCGGCAGGGCGTCCAGGGCGCGCACCGCGGCCAGCCGCAGTGCGGCCGTCATCCCCAGGTGGTCGATCTCCTCGGGGGAAGCATGCCCCAGCGCATAGGCCGTCACCCATGCCCGCAGGGTCTCGGCGAGTTCGGTGCGTCGTTTGACCGTGAGCAGCTTGGAGTCGGTCAGGCCGTCGGGCGGGCGGCGCAGTCCGGTAATCGCCGCGCAGACCGTGACGGGACCGGCCCACGCGCCGCGCCCCACCTCGTCGACACCGGCAATGACCTTCGCTCCGGTCGTGGCGCGCAGGGAGCGCTCGACGGTGTGAGTAGGCGGTTCGTACGGCATGGCGCCCTTAGCGTACGCTCCCCGGATCGCCGCGCGACACCCCGGTCTCCCCGTGGGCGCGAGGGGCCCCGGCGCGGGCCGTCAGGCTCCGTAGGGTCGCAGCAGCGGGAGCATCAGCAGGTCGACCATCTCTTCGAGATCTTGATCGTTCCATTCGCTCGCGCACACCTTCGACCGGTACATCATCATGGCCGGGATGGCGTCGAAGACATAGCTGTTGGCCGCGTCCTCCCGGACCTCTCCCCGCTCTATTCCGCGGACGATGACCTCGCGCACCAGCTTGACGGTCGGCTCGACCACGCTCCCGAGGATCACCCCTTCGAAGCGCTCAGCCTGGGCTTGATCGCATTCGTGAATGACCGAGCGCAGTGCGGCGCCGGGCCGTGAGTACATGATCTGCCGCACCTGCCGGCACAGGGTGAGGAGGTCCTCGCGCACGCTGCCCAGGTCCGGGGCCTTCTCCACCCGGGGCAGTCCGGACACCAGGGCGTCCGCGACCAGGTCCTCCTTGGAGGGCCAGCGGCGGTAGACCGCCGCCTTGCCGGTGTGGGCGCCGGCCGCGACGCCCTCCATGGTCAGGCCCTTCCAGCCGACCGTACTGAGCTGCTCCAGGGCGGCGTCCAGGATCGCCCGCTCCAGCACCGCACCGCGCCGGCGTGGGGAAGCCGTCCCGGCGGACGCGGCCGTACAGCGCGAGGTAACCATCTGTGTTTCTCCAGCTTGCGAGGGGAGCGGGTTTTCCGGGGCGGTGACGCCGCGCCGCGGCAAGGGGGGACGCGGGGCGCGACGCGCGGCTGAGTGAACGCTTGCGTTCACTGTCGGGGACTCACTACCGTGGGCGCGACAGTGAACGCGAGCGTTCACTAATGCCTGTATGGGGGACCCATAGTGACAACCTCTCAGCTTCTCGCAGACGACCAGAAATCGGGCGCGGCCCGCCGGGCAGGGCACCCCGGCATCGCCCTCACCGTCATCGCGGCCTGCCAACTCATGGTGGTACTCGACGCGACGATTGTGAATATCGCGCTCCCGCACATTCAAGAAGCGCTCAGCTTCAGCACGACCGACCTGACATGGGTGGTCAGCGCCTACACGCTCACCTTCGGCGGCCTGCTGCTGCTCGGCGCGCGTGCCGGTGACATCCTCGGCCGCCGCCGGGTGTTCATGGCGGGCATCCTGCTGTTCACCTTCGCCTCGCTGCTGGGCGGACTGGCCCAGGAGCCCTGGCAGTTGCTGGCCGCGCGAGCCCTGCAGGGAGTGGGCGGCGCGATAGCGTCCCCCACGGCGCTGGCGCTGATAACGACCACCTTCCCCGAAGGCCCGGAACGCAACCGGGCCTTCGGTGTGTTCGCCGCCGTGTCCGCCGGTGGCGGCGCCATCGGCCTGCTCGCGGGCGGCATGCTCACCGACTGGCTCGACTGGCGGTGGGTGCTGTTCGTCAACGTGCCCATCGGTGTGCTGATCGCGTTCCTCGCGCCGCTGTACATCAACGAGTCCGTGCGCCATCCGGGACGCTTCGACCTCGCCGGCGCCCTCACCTCCACGATCGGCATGGCATCGCTGGTGTACGGGTTCATCCGCGCCGCGGAGGACGGCTGGCGGGACGGGCTCACGATCGGGTCCTTCGCCGCGGCCGTGGTGCTGCTGCTCGCCTTCGTCTTCATCGAGGTGCGGGCGAAGGAGCCGATCACCCCGCTCCGGATGTTCGCGGACCGGAACCGCTGGGGCACCTACGTGATCATGCTGAGCCTGGCCGCGGCGATGTTCGGCATGTTCTTCTACATCGTGCTGTTCGTGCAGAACGTGCTCGGCTACAGCGCCATCAAGGCCGGTTTCGCCTTCCTTCCCGTGACGGCCGCGATCGCGGTGGGCGCGGGTCTGTCGCAGCGCTTCCTGCCGGTGTTCGGCCCCAAGCCGTTCATGATGGCCGGCGCGGCGCTGGTGACGGCCGGGCTGGCCTGGCAGACCTTCATCAAGCCCGACAGCACCTACACGGGCGGAGTGCTGGGTCCGATGCTGGTGTTCGGCTTCGGTATGGGCCTGACCTTCGTGACGGCCACCGTCACCGCCGTGGCCGGTGTCGCCCAGCACGAGGCGGGCGCGGCCTCGGGTCTGCTCAACGCCATGCAGCAGGTCGGCGGTTCGCTCGGGCTGTCCATCCTGACGACCGTCTTCGGGTCGGCCAGCACCGACGAGGCGAAGAAGCAGCTGCCGAAGTTCCTCGCCGACGGCTCGCCGGAGCAGAAGGCGCAGTTCGCCACGACGCACCAGCTGCCCGCGCCGTGGGGTCACGACGTGCTCGCCCACGGAATCTCCACCGCCTTCATTCCGGCCGCCGCGATGGCGGCACTCGCCTTCGTCACCGCCGCACTGGTGCTGAGGGTCCGCAAGAGCGACCTGGACTCCCTCGCCGGCACGGCGGGCCCGCACCTGGGCTGAGCCGGGCAACGCCGCGCGAGGCCGCGGCCGGCCGGACCCCTGCCGGACAGCGGACGGCACCCGCGGGGACCCGGCCGGCCGCGCCGCGGCCACCAGCACCCACAGGACAAGGAGGAGCGGAGCCGGGCCCGGACCGGCTCCCCACCGCGGCAGCGCCCTCGGCGACATGGGGCCGAACACCATCTCACACCCCTCCGTCCCCGTCATCGCACCTACGGCCCGCCCGTACGCGAACACGGCAGGCGACGGACACCGGGACAACGAGCGGCGGTCACGCACGGTTCCCGTGGCCGCACGCAGAGTTTCCGTCGGCGCGATCCGGGCCGGGCTCGGGCACCGGCAGGGGCGGTCAGTCGCCGGTGGGCACCCAGCCCGGCAGCGCCTCCGTGCGCCCGGCCCACTCGGCGGGCGGGCTCCCCGCCCGGGCAGCGGCCAGCACACCGCCCACGATCGCGCAGGTGGTGTCCACGTCCCCGCCGACCTGGGCCGTGGTCCAGAACGCCTTCGGGTAGTCACCGAGGGAGCGAGCGGCGGACCAGAGGGCGAAGGGGACCGTGTCATGGGCGGTCGTACGGCGTCCGCAGCCCAGGACGGCCGCGACGGTGCCCGCGTCGCCGTAGTCGAGCATGTCCCTGGCGCGGCGGAGGCCCTGGCCGACCGCGCTCTTCGGTACGAGGGCGATGACGCCGTCGAGGAGGGCTTCCGGGGCGGGCGGACCGTCCGGGGAACCGGCGAAGGCCGCCGCGGCGGCCACGGCCATGGCCCCGACCACGGCTTCCCGGTGCTGATGCGTGGTGTAGGCCGAAATCTCCGCCTGGTGGGTCGCCTGCTCCGGATCGTCCGCGTACCACGCCCCGAGGGGCGCGATCCGCATCGCCGCGCCGTTGCCCCAGGAGCCCTGGCCGTTGAACAGCCCGGCGGCCAGCCGGCGCCAGTCCTCGCCCTCCCGGACCAGGCGCAGCAGCCGGTTGACCGCGGGGCCGTACCCGCGGTCGAAGTCGTGGTGCTCGGCGAAGGAGCGGGCGAGCGCGTCCTGGTCGACGCGGTGGTGGGCGGCCAGGACGGCGACCACGGAGCAGGCCATCTCGGTGTCGTCCGTCCACTGCCAGGGGCCCGCGGGCAGCTCGCGGCGCTTGAGCAGGGGAAGGTTCGCGGGGACGAAGAACTGGGAGCCCAGCGCGTCCCCCACGGCCAGTCCGCGCAGGCTCGCCAGAGCGCGCTCCAGGCGTCCGGGGGAAGAGGAGTCAGCGGTCATCGCCCTGCCAGCTTATCCGGTGACCCAGTGCGGCACCGGCTCGCGCCAGCGTTCGAAGGGCCGGTCGAGTGTGTACTTGCCGTCCTCTCCCAGAACGAGCATCCGCATCTCGGCGTTCCCGGGATTGGACAGCGACTCGAATTCCGCGACCGTCCAGTGGAACCACCGCATGCAGAACAGCCGCATGGCGAGCCCGTGGGTCACCAGGAGGACGTTCGGGGGGTGGTCGGGGGCCTCGAAGCTGCGGAAGAGGCTTTCCAGGAAGCCGCCGACCCGGTCGTACACGTCGGCGCCGGACTCGCCCTGCGGGAAGCGGAAGAAGAAGTGCCCGTACGCGTCCCGGTACGCCTTCTGCAGGCGCACGTCGTCGCGGTCCTGCCAGTTGCCCCAGTCCTGCTCGCGCAGCCGGGGCTCCTCCCGGACACGTATCAGCCCGGGGTCGAGCCGGAAGGCGCGGAGGGTCTCGTGGGTACGCCGGTACGGGGAGACGTACACGCTCACCCGCTCGCGGCCGAACAGCTCGCGGAGCCGCTCCCCGGTCTCCTCGGCCTCCCGCCGTCCGCGCTCGGTCAGCGCGAGGGCGTGGTCGGGCTCGCGCTCGTACACGGAGTCGTCGACGTTGCCCGTGGACTCGCCGTGCCGGACAAGGACGATGCGCCGTGGTCGTGCCATGCCGAAACCCTAGATCGAACGGCGGCCGGCCGAGCACTCGTACCGGCTCCATACGGCGTAGGTCACACGAATCCCGCGTGCCTGGCCGTTCCGGAGGCGCCGTACGGCCGTCTTGGCGTGCGTTCGCCCGTCAAACCCTCGCGCGCTCCGGACCGCCTCGCGCGCTTCGGATCGCCCTCGCACGCCTCCTTCGCGCCCCTCTCAGACCGTCCAGGACGGCTCCAGGTCCACGATGTCACCGGAGAGCGCCGCGATGTCCGCCTCGGTCTGGGCGCGCAGGGCGAGGCGTTCCACGCGCTCGGTGCGGTATTTGCCGTGCTCGGCCGCCGAGCGCCACATCGACAGGATCATGAACTCCTGCTCGGGCGCCTCGGCGAACATGCCGCGGATCATGCCGGGCGAGCCGGCCATCGCCGGGTTCCAGACCTTCTCCTGCATGAGCGTGAAGTGCTCGACACGCTCCTCGCGGACCGTGCACAGGGCCACGCGGATCAGATCGGCGTCGGTGAAGCGCGGCTCGAATCCGGTCTTCACGTCGAAGCGGTACTCGAACAGCTTGACCTGGGCGTCCTTGAAGGTGCCGGACTGGGCCGCGGCCAGGCGGTCGTGGGAGCGGGCCATGAAGGAGTCGTAGAAGGCCCGGCTCTCCCAGAAGGCGAAGAGGTGCGCCACCCCCGGCCGCTGCCGGCTCCAGCCCCCGCCCTGTCCCCGGAAACCCGGCTCCCCCGGAAGCCCCGCCCATTTCCGCTGCCCCCGCTCGAAACCCCGGCGGTCCGTCACGGTGCAGCGAATCCACTTGACCAGCACCGCGCCATCGTACGGCCAGCGGACGTGGCGCCGGTCACGTCTTGGGGAGATCGTCCGCGCGTACGCGGCCGCGTACGTGGCACGATAAACAAGAAACCCCGGCCGCACCGGAGTTGGGGTCGAGCCACAGGGGAGAGGGAAGCCTGATGACCGGCTTCAGCAAGGGGATCCGCAAGGTCGAGGTCGCGCTCAAGTGGGACCCCAGTCCGGCGGGTCACTCGCCGGCCGATCTCGACATCATCGCCGCGACCTTCGTCGCGGACGACGCGTACGGGGACCCGGCCTATCTGGTGCACTTCGACAGCCGCTCGCCGGACGGCACGATCACCCTCAACCGTGACAGCACGGACGGCAAGGGGTTCGGCTGGGACGAGGTCATGACGCTCGAACTGGACCGGCTCGACGGCCGCTACGCGCGCGTGGTGGTGGGCGCCGTCATCCAGCAGCGGTACGGGCACAAGACGTTCGCCGACGTGCTGCGTCCCGCCCTCCGTATCCGTGAGGGCTACACCGTGCTCGCCGAGGACGACTTCGGCTCGGCATCCGGGGCGACGGCCGCCGCGATCGCCGAGTTCGTCCGGGACGGCGCCGGTGAGTGGACCTTCCGGCCCGGCCTGCGCGGCTTCGACGGGGACCCGGCGACCTTCACCCGGGTCATGGGCCGGGCGCACCGTCCCTGACGTTCTCCTCGCGCACGGGTAAGGGGCGCCGGCCTTGGCCGGCGCCCCTCACCTCACGGACGGCGTGTCATCAGCTGCAGCCGCTGGTCGAGCCGCAGCCCTCGCAGATGTAGCAGGAACCGGCCCGCTGCATCTTCGTACCGCAGGAGAAGCACAGCGGGGCGTCGGCCTGGATGCCCAGCTGCATCTCCACCAGCTCGGCGCTGGTGTGGGCCTGCTTCGGGGCGGGCTTGGCCGCCTCGGTCTCGGCCTTCGGCGTGGCGACCGCCTTCAGCTCCTGGGCGCGCGGCGCCGACTGGGCCAGGCCCTCGACGTCGACCTCGTCGTCGGCCGGCTCGTAGGAGCCGGTCTCCAGGTGGCGCTGGCGCTCCTCGGCGGAGTGGATGCCGAGCGCGGAGCGGGTCTCGAAGGGCAGGAAGTCCAGCGCCAGGCGGCGGAAGATGTAGTCGACGATCGACTGCGCCATCCGCACGTCCGGGTCGTCCGTCATGCCGGCCGGCTCGAAGCGCATGTTGGTGAACTTCGAGACGTACGTCTCCAGGGGGACGCCGTACTGGAGGCCGACGGAGACGGCGATGGAGAAGGCGTCCATCATGCCCGCGAGGGTGGAGCCCTGCTTGGACATCTTCAGGAAGACCTCGCCGAGACCGTCGTCGGGGTAGGAGTTGGCGGTCATGTAGCCCTCGGCGCCACCGACCGTGAAGGAGGTGGTGATGCCCGGGCGGCCCTTGGGCAGGCGCTTGCGGACCGGACGGTACTCGACGACCTTCTCGACCTTGGTCTCGACGGCCGCGGGCTCCTCGGCCTTCTTCTCGTCCGCCGAGTCCTTCGTCTTGGCGGAGAGCGGCTGGCCCACCTTGCAGTTGTCGCGGTAGATCGCGAGCGCCTTGACGCCCAGCTTCCAGGCCTCGAAGTAGATCTCCTCGACCTCCTCGACGGTCGCCGTCTCCGGCATGTTGACCGTCTTGGAGATGGCACCGGAGATCCACGGCTGGATCGCGGCCATCATGCGGACGTGACCCATCGGGGAGATGGCGCGCTCGCCCATGGCGCAGTCGAACACCTCGTAGTGCTCCTGCTTGAGACCGGGGGCGTCGATCACATTGCCGTTCTCGGCGATGTGGGCGACGATCGCCTCGATCTGCTCCTCCTGGTAGCCCAGGCGGCGCAGGGCCTGCGGGACGGTGCCGTTGACGATCTGCATCGAGCCGCCGCCGACCAGCTTCTTGAACTTCACCAGCGCGAGGTCGGGCTCGACACCGGTGGTGTCGCAGGACATCGCGAGGCCGATGGTGCCGGTCGGCGCGAGGACGGACGCCTGGGCGTTACGGAAACCGTTCTTCTCGCCGAGTCGCAGCACGTCCTGCCAGGCCTCCGTCGCGGCGGCCCAGACCGGGGTGTCCAGGTCGTCCATGCGGACGGCCGTGCCGTTGGCGTCGGCGTGCTGCTTCATGACGCGCTTGTGGGCGTCGGCGTTGCGGGCGTAGCCGTCGTAGGTGCCGACGACCTCGGCCAGCTCGGAGGAGCGGCGGTAGGCCGTACCCGTCATCAGGGAGGTGATGGCGCCGGCCAGGGCGCGACCGCCGTCGGAGTCGTAGGCGTGGCCGGTGGCCATCAGCAGGGCGCCGAGGTTGGCGTAGCCGATGCCGAGCTGGCGGAAGGCGCGGGTGTTCTCGCCGATCTTCTGGGTCGGGAAGTCCGCGAAGCAGATCGAGATGTCCATCGCGGTGATGACCAGCTCGACGACCTTCTGGAAGCGCTCGGTCTCGAAGGACTGGTTGCCCTTGCCGTCGTCCTTCAGGAACTTCATCAGGTTCAGCGAGGCCAGGTTGCAGGACGTGTTGTCCAGGTGCATGTACTCGCTGCACGGGTTCGACGCGGTGATCCGGCCGGACTCGGGGCAGGTGTGCCAGTTGTTGATCGTGTCGTCGTACTGGATGCCCGGGTCGGCACAGGCCCAGGCGGCCTCGGCGATCTTGCGGAAGAGCGCCTTGGCGTCGACCTCCTCGATGACCTCACCGGTCATGCGGGCGCGCAGGCCGAACTTGCCGCCGTCCTCGACCGCCTTCATGAACTCGTCGTTCACACGGACCGAGTTGTTGGCGTTCTGGTACTGGACGGACGTGATGTCGTCGCCGCCCAGGTCCATGTCGAAGCCCGCGTCGCGCAGGACGCGGATCTTCTCCTCTTCCTTGACCTTGGTCTCGATGAAGTCCTCGATGTCGGGGTGGTCGACGTCGAGCACCACCATCTTGGCGGCGCGGCGGGTGGCGCCGCCGGACTTGATGGTGCCGGCGGAGGCGTCGGCGCCACGCATGAAGGAGACGGGGCCGGAGGCGTTGCCGCCGGAGGAGAGCAGCTCCTTGGAGGAGCGGATGCGAGAGAGGTTCAGGCCGGCGCCGGAGCCGCCCTTGAAGATCATGCCCTCTTCCTTGTACCAGTCGAGGATCGACTCCATGGAGTCGTCGACGGACAGGATGAAGCAGGCCGAGACCTGCTGGGGCTGCTTCGTGCCGACGTTGAACCAGACGGGGCTGTTGAAGCTGAAGATCTGGTGCAGGAGGGCGTAGGCCAGCTCGTGCTCGAAGATCTCGGCGTCGGCGGGAGAGGAGAAGTACTTGTAGTCCTCACCGGCCTTCCGGTACGTCTTCACGATGCGGTCGATCAGCTGCTTGAGGCTGGTCTCGCGCTGCGGGGTGCCGACGGCACCCCGGAAGTACTTGCTGGTGACGATGTTGACCGCGTTCACCGACCAGAAGTCGGGGAATTCGACGCCACGCTGCTCGAAGTTGACCGAGCCGTCGCGCCAGTTGGTCATGACGACGTCACGGCGCTCCCACGCCACCTCGTCGTACGGGTGCACGCCGGGGGTGGTGTGGATGCGCTCGATGCGCAGCCCCTTGCTGCCCTTGGTGCCCTTGGCGCGGGAACCTCGTGCCGGACCGCTCGCCGTCTCTGTCATGCCGCCTCCCTACGGGCGAAAACGCCCTGAAATGCCCCCGTTGTTCCCGTGGGCACATGTTTCTGTCTTGCGTCGCGGGCAGCCGCAGCCGCCACCCGCAACAGGTCTTCGTTCGCCGCCGCACGACCGGAACCCGGTTCTCCGTCCGGGATTCCGGTCCGTCGGTCAGTCGGCGGCGTGCGCGGGCTCGGGAACCTGCGTGGTCCCGGCCGGCCCGCGATGGTCTTCCTGGCTCCCCGCGCCGGCGTCTTCCTCGTCCGCGGCGGGGCGTGTCGCCTCCCTCAGCTCCGCGATGGCGGCCTCGAAGTCCTCGAGCGAGTCGAACGCCCGGTAGACGGAGGCGAACCGCAGATAGGCGACGAGGTCCAGCTCCTGCAACGGGCCGAGTATGGCCAGCCCCACGTCGTGGGTGGTCAGCTCGGCGCTTCCGGTCGCACGCACCGCCTCCTCGACCCGCTGCCCGAGCTGGGCGAGCGCGTCCTCGGTGACCGGCCGTCCCTGGCACGCCTTGCGCACGCCGTTGATGACCTTGGCGCGGCTGAACGGTTCGGTGACTCCGGACCGCTTCACCACCATGAGCGAGCACGTCTCCACGGTCGTGAAACGACGGGAGCAGTCGGGGCACTGGCGGCGCCTGCGGATGGACGTGCCGTCGTCGGTCGTACGACTGTCGACCACGCGGCTGTCGGGGTGCCTGCAGAAGGGGCAGTGCATGTTTCTCCAACCCTCCTCACAGCAGACTCGTCAGCCTCGCCCGACCCACAGGCCTCGCGAAGCAGCCCTAAGCATAGGCGATCGAAGAGCCGCCTCCGACCGGGGGGACCACAACTTGTGGGCCGCTGTAGCCATCCAACCACTACATGTGGGGATCAACTCATTCGCCAAGGCAGACACGCGTGTCGCACCGGGCGGGCACCCGGAGCGCCGGCGGCCACCCACCGGGACATGCGGGCAGCACCGCCGCTCCACGGCGCCGTTCACGGGGATACGGTGAGCGCGACAGGGAGGACGCGTGGCACTTCCGCACAGAAGGGGCCCCGGATACCGGACCGTGGCATTCCGGATGGCAGACTGAGGGCGCCGCCCGCGAGGCGTGCGACTCCAGCGGAGAAGAGTACAACAATGGGCGCTTTTGTCCGTCGAATGTCGCGCTAGCTATACACCCAGAGACCCGGTCACGTCAGGCGAAAGGCACTTTTTCACTCGAACGTGTGTTTGGCGCAACCTTTCGAAAGCAACTACCGTTGTGCAGCAGGGAGACCATCGAGAGGGGCCGCCGTGACCACCACCGCAGACAGTGCCACCATCACCGCCCAGGACCGCTCCCAGGGCCGAGTCGAGCCGGTACACGCGATGAACGAAGCCACGAATCCCGAGGGAAACAAGCGCTCCCTGCCGGGCCGACCTCCCGGCATCCGGGCGGACAGCTCGGGGCTCACCGACCGGCAGCGCCGGGTGATCGAGGTCATCAGGGACTCCGTGCAGCGGCGCGGTTACCCGCCGTCGATGCGGGAGATCGGCCAGGCCGTCGGGCTCTCCAGCACGTCCTCCGTCGCCCACCAGCTGATGGCACTGGAGCGCAAGGGCTTCCTGCGCCGCGACCCCCACCGCCCGCGTGCCTACGAGGTCCGCGGATCGGACCAGGCCGTGACCGTGCAGCCCACGGACACCGCCGGCAAGCCCGCCGCCTCGTACGTCCCGCTGGTCGGCCGCATCGCCGCCGGTGGCCCCATCCTCGCCGAGGAGTCCGTAGAGGACGTCTTCCCCCTGCCCCGCCAGCTCGTGGGCGACGGCGAACTCTTCGTCCTGAAGGTCGTCGGCGACTCCATGATCGAGGCCGCGATCTGCGATGGCGACTGGGTCACCGTGCGCCGGCAGCCGGTCGCCGAGAACGGCGACATCGTGGCCGCGATGCTCGACGGCGAGGCCACCGTCAAGCGCTTCAAGCGCGAGGACGGCCACGTATGGCTCCTCCCCCACAACGCGGCCTACGAGCCCATCCCCGGCGACGACGCGACCATCCTGGGCAAGGTCGTCGCCGTGCTGCGGCGCGTGTGACAGCCGCGGCGAACGAGCCCCTTCGGCTCGCTCCCTGACCGGGCCCCGGAACCCCTGCGCCGGTTCCGGGGCCCTGCTCGTGCCCGAGGCGGCCGTAAGGGCGCCGCGCCCGCCCGGGGGGGCGGCGACCCGGTAACCGCGAGTCCTTTTCCTTCGCCTCCTTCGCCCCGGCGTTGAGAACCGCGAGAGAACCGGGGGACCGGGTGCGGTCCATTGGGTA
>NZ_JBVHXT010000058.1:36144-46672 GCF_055569255.1 Streptomyces sp. NPDC029296 | reverse complement strand
ACAGCAGCAGACTCACGGCCGACACCCCGTCACCGCATCAGAAATGGTGCACTTTCATCCGTACGAGGTGGTGCACGTTCGCTTGTACGCCGACAATCCGGGGCGAGATCAACGCCGTTGCGATCCTCGGCCGCCCCGGAGGGCGACCGCCACGCGCCGGTTCGGTTGGTCGGTGTGGACGGGTGTGCTGTTGCGATCCTCGGCCGCCCCGGAGGGCGACCGCCACCTCGGTAAGGTCGGGGCTGGCGGCCGGCGCTGGGTCGTTGCGATCCTCGGCCGCCCCGGAGGGCGACCGCCACGCGAAGAGCTCTGGAAGGCCCTCGACTACCTTCGGCCGTTGCGATCCTCGGCCGCCCCGGAGGGCGACCGCCACGTGGCGGTGACCAGGGTGTTGACGGTGTCGGGGATGTTGCGATCCTCGGCCGCCCCGGAGGGCGACCGCCACGTCGCCGTCATGCCCAGGCTTTTTGAGCCCGTGTAGTTGCGATCCTCGGCCACCCCGGAGGGCGACCGCCACTTGGACGGCGCGCATGGCGGCTTGGCGGGTGACGCCGTTGCGATCCTCGGCCGCCCCGGAGGGCGACCGCCACGCACGTGCAGCGCCGGCAGGCGCGCGGGAACCAGTTGTTGCGATCCTCGGCCGCCCCGGAGGGCGACCGCCACACAAGCAGGCCGAGGCCACGGCGGCGACCGTCGCGGAGTTGCGATCCTCGGCCGCCCCGAAGGGCGACCGCCACGCTGTTCCCCCAGTCCGCACCGATAGCGCCGTCGTTGTTGCGATCCTCGGCCGCCCCGAAGGGCGACCGCCACCTGACGTGGATCCGCTGCTCGGCGAGGATGGCGCGGTTGCGATCCTCGGCCGCCCCGAAGGGCGACCGCCACCAGGTCGTGGGCGCCCTTGCCGTTGCCGGACTTGGAGTTGCGATCCTCGGCCGCCCCGAAGGGCGACCGCCACGTTCGTCGGCCAGGACGAGGGGGCGTTGGTACCGAAGTTGCGATCCTCGGCCGCCCCGAAGGGCGACCGCCACGTTGCCTGAGCAGCAAAATCAGCCTACCGCTCGCTCCCGATTAGTGGAGCGACAGGCGACAGAGCTATGGAATGCGGACATTTAGCTTCGGTGCGATCCGCGTGTCGCGTGTGTGCTTCCGGTTCCGAAGCAGGCGGGCGGGAGGAAGACGCATCCGCCCGTCGGTCGTCTAGCGGGCGTCATGGTCCGTCAGAGTACAAGGTCTCCACGATGGGGCTGGACCTGTGCGATGCCGAGAGTCTGGACGTGGTCGAAGCCGTCGGCGGGCAGCCGGTAGAGCCGGATGCTGTCGGTGTCGGAGTCGATGATCTGGTCGAGGTCATGGAGGAGGGTGAGGAGTGTCTTTTCATCGGCGATGATCTCGAAAACGGATTTCTGGACCCGCAGGCCGTGGCCTTCACAGAGTTTCGCGACGCGGCGAAGGCGGCGTTGGCCAGCTGGGCTGGTGGTGTCGACGTCGTAGGTGAGCAGCAGGTCCATCAGGCGGCCGTCCAGGGGAGATAGCCGGGGAGTTCGCCTCTCAGATGGCGCGCGAGGATGCGGGCCTGGATGACTGGGAGGAGGCCGGCGGGTACTGCTCGGCCGGCGATGGGGTGGTCCCAGGTCTGGGTCTTCCATTCTTGCCAGGCTGCGATCAGTTCTTTGCGGCCGTCCTCGGTGAGGCTTACGGCGCCACCGCTGAGGTGGTCGAAGTGGCTGGCCCGCAGTTGTCGACGGTTGAACTGTGTGAGGGTGAAGCGGTCGGCGAGGACAGGGCGGAATTCTTCCATCAGGTCCAGGGCGAGGGCCGGTTTTCCGGGGCGGAGGCCGTGGAGGAACCCGAGGTACGGGTCGAGGCCGACCTGTTCGAGGGCACCGTGGACGAGGCCGCGGAGGAGGCCGTAGGTGAAGGAGAGTGCCGCGTTGACGGGGTCGGTGGGCGGGCGTCGGTTGCGGTGGGTGAAGGGCGGCAGGTCGGTGGTGGGACTCAGGATGTGGGGGAGGGCGGCGAAGTAGTTCCGGGCTGCCTGGCCTTCTGTGCCCATGACGACGTCGATGGACTCTGCGGCGCCGAGTTTGCCGATAGCCTCGGCGAGGTCTTCGGCGGCGTTGCGAATGTGTTCCCGGCGGGCGGGTGCAGCGTCACGGGCGGCTCGGAGCAGTATCCACCGGCTGTTGCGGATCTTGCCGGCCACGATGTTCCGGGCGATGCCGAGGCGGGTGTCGGTGTCGTCATGGCGTTGGTGCTGTGCGTGACGGAGAAGGACGTTGCCGTGGACGGCGCCGTCGAGGCGGGCCAGGTAGCGGCCTCCTCTGCTCATCCAGGTGACGGGTCGCTTGTCCTGTGCGCAGCGGGTGATGAGTTCTGTGGAGAGGTTGACGTGGCCGTAGACGACGATGCCGTTGAGCCGTCGCAGGGGCAGTGTGCGGCGTCCCGGGGTGTCGGGGAGGTGGATACGCAGGGTGTCCTGGTCCAGCCGCAGGTCGGTGCCCTGAGTTTGGACGTAGAGGGTGTTGAGGAGTTCGGTGGTCACTCGTCGTCGTCCTGGGTGTGGTCGATGAGATACAGGTCGTGCAGGGCCTGCTGGTAGCGGTGGGTGCCTGTGAGGAGTTTCGGCATGCAGTCGGTGGCCATGGAGCAGCGTCGGCAGCGGCTGTCGGCGACGGGGGGCGGGAGCGTGTGGTTGTGGCTGAGGAGGCTGCGGACGGCGTTCGTCGCGTCGAGGACGCGGGTGCGCAGGGCCTCATCGACGGTGACGGTGTGGCGTCGCCGGTCGGTGCCGGAGTAGATGGCTGCTGTGGTGACCGGTTGTTTGAACATGTACTCCAGGCACATGGCCTGGGCGGCGACCTGGACGTCGGCGGGGCCGCCGGGGTGGTAGCGGCCCGATTTGTGTTCGACGGGGAGGACGGTGCCGGTCTGCGTGCAGTTCGACGGTGTCGCAGATCCCGGTCAGCCCGTGGCCGTCGTGCCAGACGGGCAGGGCGTGGAGGGTGCGCACGGTGCCGCGGCCGCGGTTGCCGGGGGTGTCGACGCGCTGGTGGAGGAGGGTGCCGCGCACGGTGGCCGCGTCGTCGGTGAAGGAGTCCTCAAGGAGGATCAGCCCGCACTGGCGTGGGCAGTAGGTGTAGTGCTCCAGGGCGGAGAGGGGGACCTGGGCCGGCTCTGCCTCTCCGCCCTGGCGGGATGTGACGGTCATCCGATCAAGGTGGTGAGCGAGACACCTTCGGGCAGGTCGGCTTGGCGGACGTCGACCTGGTAGTCGCTGAAGGCGCGGGCGGTGGCGTCGCCGGGTCCCTTGACGGAGACGCGGTCGAGGAGCTGGCGGGCGGGGGCCCTGCCGAATTTGTCGTCGTGGGTGAAGACGTACAGGCCCCGGAGGTTGAGTTCGCCGCGGGCCGCGGCGCGGTCGTGGTCGAACATGAGAGTGAAGGCGCGCCAGAACATGACGAGGTCGTCGCTGGTGACGCCGGTGCGGCCGGCGAGGGGGGCGCTGAAGTGGCCTTCCCCGCGGTAGAGGCCGTAGGGAATGATGTGCTTGGAGCCCATCTCGGTGGTCTTCTTCTCGAGGTCTTCGCTCTTGGTAGGGGCGACGCGGGTGATGCCGAATTCGAGGGGCGTGATCGGGTCGACCGTGCGGGAGAAGGTGAGCTGGATCGGGCCGCGGACGCGGCCGGCCTGGCGGTTCTTCTGTCCGGTCGTCATGACGGCGCCGAACATGCGGACGTCGAAGAAGGTGCGGCACATCCACTGCTGTGCGTCCATCTGGCTGGCCTCGGAGCCCGCGGCGTCGGCCGCGTAGGCGCGTTCGTGCTGGCTGTTGAGGGCGACGCCGGCTTCGACGTAGATGTCATAGCCGGGCTTTTTCTCCTCCTCGTTGAGGAGGGCGACGGTGTTGCGGATCTTCCGCTTGAGGGCGACATCGGTGATCAGGCCCTGTCCAGAGACGGGGTCGGTGCGGGGCATGCCGCCGGCATCCGGATCGCCGTTGGGGTTGCTGTCACGGGCTTCGAGGAGGAAGACGAAGTCCATCTTGCGGTTCGGGTCGAGGTGAGGGCTGGTCATGGCGTTCTCCGTAAGGGGTGCGAGCTGAGGGTCCGAAACCGCGGCTGTTGCGGCACGGGCCAAGAACGGACGTGCGTGAGGAAGTGTGATGCCCGGGCGGGGCCTGTTACCCGGCCTCGGCAGCGGCGTCGTGGGCGGCCTGGTCCTTGTTCTTCTTGTGCGCGGCCTTGGCTGCGAAGTCCGCGGCGCGCTGGTGTTCGTAGCCGAGGACGAACTTGGCCTGCTGCTCGGTCGTGAGGAGGGTGGGGATGCCGTCGTGGGGGTCGAAGGCGGCGAACGTCTCGGCCAGCCTCCTGCTGAGCGCGGTGTAGGCCGCCTTGTTGTCGCGGCGCAGCCGTTTGAGGTGGGCGTTGGCGCCCAGCCGCAGGGTTTTGATCACGGCAGCCGGCGCGGTCATGGCGGTGCCGAAGAATTTGTCGCCGATGGTGGCCTTCACGTCCGGCAGTGCCGCGTACTGGATGGCTTCGAGGACGGCGAAGACGCGCCCGCACAGGTAGCCGGGATCGAGCTGAGCGGAATCGAGGCGGTCGGCGGGGGCGGTCACCTGGTGGTCCTTCCGGTTCGGGTGGAGCGCGAGGCGCAGCAGGGCGATGCGCGGGGGATCGACGTGCCGGTCCGCGCGGATGCGCTGCAGGAGGTGGGGCAGGAGGCGAGCCGGGACCGGATTCCGGGTCAGACCCGCGTGCAGGAGTTCCTGCTCCAAGCCCTTGGGGGCGCTGCCGGTGGCGTACTTGTTCGCCTTGGCGTCCCAGCGGCCTGCGGCCAGGGCGAGGCGCCACAGCGGGAAGTAGCGGTAGGTGTGGTTCCAGCCGTCGTAGACGCGGTGGTGTGCGAACCAGGCGCCGAGGTGGTTGCGGAGCCGTCCGACGGGGATGTCCAGCCAGTCCAGGACGACGGCCCGGGCGTTGTTGAGGCCCAGGGTCAGGGCGTAGTAGGCGTTGGGGTCGATCCGTTCGGCGGTGGCCGGGTCCGGGTGCTCGTGCAGCGAGGTGAGGAGCCGGGCCACCGCGGCGTCGGTGGGGGTGTCCAGCGTGTCGAAGAGGTCGTCGGCCGGCTCGCGTGTCCACCACACGGTGACCGAGTCGGTGGCGCGACGGCGGTTCGTGTCGCTGGCGAGCAGCAGGTTCAAGGCGGCCATGGCCCGTCCGCCGCACCGCTCGCACACGGGCGTGTTGACCAGCTGCAGGGCGCCGCCTCGTCCCTGCGCGGCGGCGTTGATGGAGACGAGCTGGGCGTCGCGGCCCCGGCCGGCGGTGGGGATGGCCCCCGATTTGATGCTTTCGGGGATGGTGCTGAGCAGTTCCCCGTCCTTGCCGCAGACCAGGCATAACCCGGCGGCGTTCTTGCCGGACTTGCGGGTCCGTACGCTGTTCGCCCACGCCTCGCGGACGCTGGACAACTGGTGCAGCCAGGTGTTGCCGTGCGCCACCAGGGCGATGTTGTCGGCGGCCGTCATCTCCTGCGGCGCCTCAAGTCGGTGCAGGACACCCGTGGTGACGAACGTGCGTACCGCCGTGGCGTACGGGTCGTCCGGTGCCGCATCCGCCCAGGCCAGCAGCAGGTCGGCGTAGGCGTCACGCCGGCGCCAGCCCTCCTCGGCGGCTCGCTCGGTCACCGGTTTGCCCGGGGCCTGCTTGGGCAGAGCGAGGACGTACTGGGCCGTGTCCACCATCAGGTACGGCGGCGGCATCGTCCCGGACCGGTAGGCGTACGGGGCGGTCGTCTCCAGCGGCTTCTCACGC
Source organism: Streptomyces sp. NPDC029296 (assembly GCF_055569255.1). NCBI lineage: Bacteria > Bacillati > Actinomycetota > Actinomycetes > Kitasatosporales > Streptomycetaceae > Streptomyces > Streptomyces sp. NPDC029296. The sequence goes on along the minus strand of NZ_JBVHXT010000058.1, from coordinate 40,856 downwards.
AGTGAGACGAAGTCGGCCTCGGTTCCGTCCTCGTTGAGCTGCAGAATCCACTGGATCCGCTTGGGCCGGTAGTACGGCGGCGGCAGCTCGCCGTCCGCCTCGGCACGCGCCGCGTACTCGTTCAGACGGTGCAGGAGCATTCCGTGCTCACCGCCCCGTGCCGGGGCCGTCGGCACGCCACGCGGACGAAGCCGGCATGGCGATCTTGTCCGCGCCCAGCGGGGCGACGGGCACCGGCACCACGCCCTGGTGCAGCTGCGCGTGGAACCAGCGGTACCGCTCCCCGCCGGAGGCGGGATGGATGATGGAGTGCAGCATGACGCCGAGTTCTTCGTCGCGGTCGATCGGCCGGGCGTCCGTCTGCGGCCCGAAGGAGGCGCTGAACTCCCGGCAGCCGAGATAGGGCTCGCAGAAGCAGGCGCCCTTGTCGACGCGCCGGCGCAGCTGATCGCGGTACTTCTGCTCGGGCACGTCCGCGGCGTGCGGAGCACGCAGGATCTGCGCGCGAATGCGGTAATGCACATCGCGCAGGAGCATGCTGTTGCGCTGATCGCGGTCGTTCTCGACGTCGTAGCGACGCCCGGGGGTCTTGCGCAGCGCGGCGACCTCCGTGGCGCTGATCACGGACTTCACCTCGTTGCGCCGGATCTTCGTCCACTCGATCGGCTTCAACACCTCGATCGCCGTGATGACGTACGCCATCTCCGGCTTCCAGAAGATCGCCTCCAGCACCCCCACCGCGGCCGACGGAGTCATCACCGGGTACGAGACCCGCTCCACCTTCAGCTCGGGCCGGGTGAAGCAGGCCAGAGGCCCGGACACCTCCACCACCAGATCGGGAAACGTCCATCCCCCGTTGCCCCGGCGATCAGCTGAGGCAGGGGCCGTGCGAACGGCCATACAAAACCCCCAAGTTGCTTGCCCTGCCTCCGAGTTGCCGGAGGCGTCGTGGTGACAGCGAAGAATAGGACCCGGCACTGACAACGTCCTCTCACCAGCGGCTTTCCACGAAATGCCGCTACCGGCTGGAGCACCGAAGGGAGAGGAGCGCGAGAATCTCTCCGGGAGGGGGCCCTCCCGCCGGCGCCGTATGCGCCTTCTGGGAGGGCCTCCCGTCGAGGCCGCTTCAGCCGATCGCGAGCCGCAGTTTGATCCTGAGCCTCCTGACCACAACGACGACCAGGACGAGAATCTCAACGGACAAGGGCACCGCATCTGTTGCTGGAGTAGTAAGCACGGTCCTGCTTCCCTTTCCCTTCATTGAATTCACTGTGGTTTAGCTAAAGCGTAGAGCCTAGGATTGCGACCGTAGGGGAGGCCGGTGGGGCGGGAGGGCAGTTTCACCAGAGATAGCCCTGGGATACGACGAGAGACGTACCCGGACGTAGACGTGGGGGGGGGGGGGGGGGGGTGGGCCCCCCCCCCCCCCCCTCGCCCCCCCCCCCCCCCCCCCCCCCCCCCCCCCCCCCCCCCCCCCCCCCCCCCCCCCCCGCGCTCGCTGATCGACCGGACCAGCTAGACCACCCTGAACTCAATGTTGCGATCCTCAGCCTCACCCCGGTCAGAAGCCGGGGAGGCTGCCACAGGCCCGCATCAGGCCACTCGCCTATCGTGGCACGCTGGCGGCCGTCCCCGGCGAGTCAGTCACACCACGCCGTACGCGTCGAGGCTCTCCGGCTCGTCGGGGTCCAGACCGCGCTGCTCGTGGTAGGCGCCGTGCCAGAGCAGCAGGTCGCCCGTCACGGGGACGGCCAGTCCGCAGCGCAGCGCGGCGTCGGCTTCCCTCTTGGGCAGGGAGGCCGTGTGCTGCTGGAGGCTGCGCAGCACCTCCGGGCCGCAGGGCCGGTACGGATCCGTCAGCTGTGCGACGGCTTCTTCGATCTGCTCCCGGTCACGCTCGTCCCGGATGACGACCACCGGGACACTGTGCTCCTCTTCGATCATCTGGAACTCACGGTCCACCTTGGGGAAGTCAAGGGCGCGCCGCAGTTTCTGGATGTGCGCTCCGAGCCCCGCTTCCGGGTCCCCGCCCTGCTGGTAGGCGTAGCGCCGCTGGTAGTAGTGGTGCAGTGCGTCGAGATCGTCCGGCGCGGCGAGCGGATGCGGTCCGAAGAACTGTTCCCCGGTCTGCACCGCGGTGCGGTACTCGTCGCTGCGCGGCCGGCCGCCGTCTGCGGGGTCGAAGACGATTACGGTGCCGGAGGGCAGGCGTCCGTCGCGGTTGCAGCGTCCGGCCGCCTGCTGCAGGGACTCCGGCGGCGCCCACGCCCGGTACACGCGTGGGAAGTCGACGTCCACCCCCGCCTCGATCAGACTGGTCGACACCACCTGGACCGGCTCCCCCCGGCCGAGCAGTTCACGGATCTGCGCGATCACCTCCCGGCGGTGGGCGCCGGTCATCCGTGTCGACAGGTGCAGCACCGGGCCCTGGGCGAAGGCGGCTTGAAGGTGACGGTGGAAACGGGCTGCATCCCTGGTCGTGCCGACCACCGTCAGCACCTGCGGGTGCGTCGCCGCCTCCCGGGCGATGCTCTCCAGCGTGACGTCCTGCCCCGTCCGCCACTCGTATTCCACCCGGCGCAGGGCGTCGAACAGCGCCGCCGGGTCGTCGATGACCGCTTTGCGCTCCAGCCCCTTCCACGCCGACAGCTCCCAGAACGACGGCTGGGTCGCCGAGACCAGCAGCACCGTGACCCCGAAGTGGTCCACCAGCCCCCGCAGCCCGCTCAGGATCGGCGCGAGAAGACGGTCCGGCAGCGCCTGCACCTCGTCCAGGACGATCACCGAGCCGGCCAGGTTGTGCAGACGCCGCATCTGCGACGGTTTGTGTGAGAAGAGGGACTCGAACAGCCTGACCGTGGTGGTCACCACGAACGGCGCGTCCCAGTTCTCTGCCGCCAGCTTCGCCGTCCGGGCACGCTGCCGCAACGCCTCGCGCTGCTCCTCGGCCATCTCGCCGAACCCAGCCTCCTCCACGTCGAGGTCCACCGCACTGTGATGCTCCAGCACCACCGCCGGCCCGCCGCCCGTGTCCTCGGGGTCGAGCAGGTCCCGGTACACGGCCGCGTTCTGCTCCGTGATCGAGATGAACGGCACCGCCAAAACGACACGGCGCTTGCCATGCTGTGCCGCGTGCCGCAGCGCGAAGGCACCCCCGGCCATGGTCTTCGCCCCACCGGTGGGGACCTGCAGCACATACACGCCCGGCTCGCCCGCCGCCGCCGCGCACGCCCGCTCGTACACCGACTGCCGCAGCGCGTCCACCGGCGAGGACTCCCGCCCCGCCAGGTACCGCTTGCGCCGGACCTCATAGCGCTCCACCAGCGCCGCCATGTCCGCCCGCTCCCCCACCCGCACCGCCGCACCCTCGAAGTGGGCGGACGTGTCGAGGTAGTCCGCGTCCACGACACAGGAGAACAGCATCCTCACCAGCAGGTCCAGCCCCAACCCCTGCTCCCGCCTCGGCAGGTCAAGCAACCAGCCGGGCAGGGTGATCCGCGACGAACGGTGAATCTCCGGAACAATCCCCTCCACAGCACGGACCGCCTCCTGAACCCGCGCAGCCTCCGAACCACCCGGACGGCCCTTGTGCAACTCGTCCCGCAGCCGCTCCAGGTCCGGAAGCCCGCCGTGATGCCCGAACACCACCGCCGCACACGCCAACTGCGTATACCGCTCCGCCAGCACCGTGCCGGCATGCTTGTGCCCAACCCCCACCCTCCCCCCACCTCCGCGCGCCTCGACGGCCCGGAGCCCGTCCTGCCACGCACACGTCCCCTTGCCTACGTCGTGCACCAAGGCCAGATACTCCGCCAACTCCCCGGCCCCGAACACCTCCCCGAAACGCCGCGCCAACGCAGCCGAGCCACGCAAGTGGTCCTCCAGCGTGTGCCGTACCCCCGAGACACCACTCAAGCTGTGCGCATACAACACACCCGCCACTACACCCTCCCCTCCCCCACCAGACGCACGGCGCCCTCCGCGCCAAGACCAAGACCGTATCCGCCCCCTCGGACACCAGCCGGCCACAGACCCGAATCAGCACCCACCAAATCCCTGGCCCATACCGGGACATCGAGCCGCGAAGCCGCCCCATCCCTCTGACCTGTCAGCCACCGCCTCTCCAGCGCCCCGGTCAAAGCCAGCAGGAGCACCGAAGACCCGATGGCGCAAGAGGTCCAACTCACCGACCAACGGCGCCCAGGCCAACCACGAGGAGACGACCACCACACCTTGGCTACCGACCCGGTGTGCATTGCGATCACCGGTCGCCCGCGAAGACGACCGACAGCATCGCGTCCCGGCCGGACAATCCGATGGTGCGGAACGTTGCGATCCTCGGCCACCCCGGAGGACGACCGCCAGCCCCGGCGGCTACCGCTCAGGCCCCCACCGTTCTGGAGTTGCGATCCTCGGTCGCCCCGGAGGGCGACCGCCAGGCTGGATCGTCGTCGCTCCGCCTCCGTAGACAACACCGTTGCGATCCTCGGTCGCCCCTGAGGGCGACCGCCAGACATGGGGCGTCTCCGCTCCTCTGGCAGACATGGTGGGTTGCGATCCTCGGTCGCCCCGGAGGGCGACCGCCAGGCGATCGGCCTGGAGTGGACGGACGGCGACATCAAGTTGCGATCCTCGGTCGCCCCGGAGGGCGACCGCCAGTCGATGTAGCAGTTGGTCGTGTCGTTGGGTCCGTAGTTGCGATCCTCGGTCGT
>NZ_JBVHXT010000058.1:0-36047 GCF_055569255.1 Streptomyces sp. NPDC029296 | reverse complement strand
CGCCCCGGAGGGCGACCGCCAGCGGGGTGACGCCGCGCAGCTCGACCACGACAACCGGGTTGCGATCCTCGGTCGCCCCGGAGGGCGACCGCCAGCCCCGACGCGGCCCGCAGGGTCGGTGACTTCCTCCAGGTTGCGATCCTCGGTCGCCCCGGAGGGCGACCGCCAGTCGATGTAGCAGTTGGTCGTGTCGTTGGGTCCGTAGTTGCGATCCTCGGTCGCCCCGGAGGGCGACCGCCAGCGGGGTGACGCCGCGCAGCTCGACCACGACAACCGGGTTGCGATCCTCGGTCGCCCCGGAGGGCGACCGCCAGCAGCTGCCGCTCCAGGCGGCGGACGTCGCTCATATCGTTGCGATCCTCGGTCGCCCCGGAGGGCGACCGCCAGTCGCATGCACCGTGGGCGAGGCCAGGGCCGCGCTCACCGTTGCGATCCTCGGTCGCCCCGGAGGGCGACCGCCAGATGATCGTCCACGGTTTCGCCGGCATCGGCTGGACGGTTGCGATCCTCGGTCGCCCCGGAGGGCGACCGCCAGCACGGTGATCGCCGACTTGGTCACGTGGGTCACGGAGTTGCGATCCTCGGTCGCCCCGGAGGGCGACCGCCAGGCTGCTTGAGCAGTGGAAATAGCCTATCGCTCGTTCCTCTGTGGGTGAGCATCGAGTAACAGAATTGCTGAATACGGACATACGGCTTAGGCGTGATTCGCGTGTCGCGTGTGCGCTTCCGGTTCCGAAGCAGTCGTGAGAGGAACACTCATCCAACTGTCGGCCTGTAGCGGACATCATGGTCGTCAAAGTACGCGATCGCCATAGGGAGGCTGGTGGAGGGCCTGCGCTCTGGCGCCCCAGAGGAGGCAGCGTCCTGCTCCGCTGGGCTGGCGCCCTTCCGGTCTGGGGTCCGAGCCGGGCTGGCCGGGTCTGGCCGAGCGGTTGCAGGGCACGCCGGAGGCCCCCGTCGACCGCCCGGCCGAGCCCGCTCCCCCGGACGGCCCGTGACCGGTCACATCACCCGGACAACTGCTTACTTGGCTGATGGCGCTGGCGGCTGCCGGCGCCCAAGCCCGAGCCCGAGCCTGGGCAGCAGACAGGCTGGCTCGGGGCTGTGAGCCGGTGACGGTGACGGCTGGGCGAGCGGCCCCGATGTCCCCAGCAACTCGCCACACCTACGAAACCAGGAGCCCACCTGAACAGCGACGCGATAGACCTGATGCCCCATCAGAACGAGCGTCAAATGAGCGTCAAGACACCTCACAGAGCGTCATTTGAGCGTCAAGATATCACCCGTAACGCCCATAGCGCACATCATGCGCACCCATCGAAACCGCAGGTCAGCGACCCTTCCCGGCAGGCTCCAGGATCGCCACGCACTCCACATGATGCGTCATCGGAAACAGATCGAACGCCCGCAGCGTCCGCACCCGGTATCCGCCTTCCCTGAAGTACCCCAGGTCCCGGGCCAGCGCAGCGGGGTCGCAGGCGACGTAGGCGATGCGGCGGGCGCCGAGGGTGGCGAGGTGGGCGACCGTCTTGCGGCCGGCGCCCGCCCGCGGGGGGTCGAGGACGACGAGGTCGACCTCGGTGATCCCGGTGCGCGGCAGGACCGACTCGACCTTGCCCTGCTCGATGCGGACCCGCGGGAAGTCGGCCAGGTTGTGCCGCGCGTCCTCCACCGCCCGCTTGCCGGACTCGATGCCGAGGACCGCGCCCTGCTCGCCGAGGCGGTCGGCGAGGGCGCCGGCGAAGAGGCCGACGCCGCAGTAGAGGTCGAGCGCCATCTCGCCCTTGCGCGGCAGCAGGCCCTGCATGACCGCCGTGACCAGCGTGTCCGCCGCCTTCGGGTGGACCTGCCAGAAGCCACCGCCGCCCACCCGGTACGTCCGGTCGTCCGCCCGCTCGCGGACGAAGGGGCGGCCGTGGACGCGGTGCACGCCGCCGGACTTCTCGTCCACCCGCAGGACCGACACCGGCCGGTCCAGCTCGACCAGCGGCAGCCGGCCGCCGGGGCGCGGGGTGAGGACCACCTGACGGTCCTGCGAGCCGGTCGCCGCGATCGCCTCGACCGACTCCATGCCGGTCCAGTCCCGCTTCTCGATGCCCAGCTCGCTGACGCCCGCCGCCGCGATCATGCAGTGGTCGATGCGCTCGACCTCGTGCGAGCGGTGCCGGCGCAGACCTGCGTGGCCCTCGGCGTCGACGGCGTACTGGACGCGGGTGCGCCACTGCGGGACCTGGCCGGCGGGCAGCTTGTCGCCCTCGGCCGGGACCACCGTGCCGTCCCAGCCCGCCTCCTCGGGAGTGAGGCCGGCCAGCCGCTGGAGCTGTTCGGCGATCACCTCGCCCTTGAGGCGGCGCTGGGCGCCCGGCTTGGCGTGCTGCCAGTCGCAGCCGCCGCAGCGGCCGGGGCCGGCGAAGGGGCAGGGCGCCTCGATGCGGTCCTTGGACGCCTCCAGGATCCGCACGGCGTCCGCGCGCAGGAAACGCGCGCCCTCCTCGCCCTCGGTCACCCGGGCCACCACCCGCTCGCCGGGCAACGCGTGCCGGACGAACAGCACCTGGCCCTCGGACGTGCGGGCGATGCAGTGGCCGCCGTGGGCGACGGGGCCGATCTCGACCTCGTACTCCTCACCCACCGAAGACGTGGTCGGTTCTGCCTGCATGGTGGGATTACTCCAGATCGAAGAGAGTACGGGGGACGACAAGGGAAGACGGGAGCGGCCGGCAGCCGGTGGGCCGGTCGGCAGCCCACCAGTGTACGTCCTCCCCGTCTCCCCCCGGTCCCTGCCGGACGCCCCGCCTCACTCCTTGCCCGAAGGCTCCTTGGACCGCTCCACGGCCGGGCCCCGGCGGACCGCGCCCGGGGCGTTCCACTCCTGCCGCTTGCGGGCGCGGGCCCGGGCGGCTTCGGAGGAGGCGAGCTGGTAGGGGACGGAGGTGACCATCACGCCGGGCGTGAAGAGCAGGCGGCCCTTCAGGCGCAGGGCGCTCTGGTTGTGCAGCAGGTGCTCGTACCAGTGGCCGACCACGTACTCGGGGATGATCACGGAGATCGCGTCGCGCGGGGATTCCTTGCGCAGGCTCTTGACGTACTCGATCACCGGTCGGGTGATCTCCCGGTACGGCGAGTCCAGGACCTTCAGCGGTACGTCGATCCCGCGCCGCTCCCACTCCTCGCGCAGCGCCTTCGTCTCGGCCGGGTCGACGTTGACGGTCAGCGCCTCCAGGGTGTCCGAGCGCATCAGCTTGGCGTAGGCCAGGGCGCGCAGCGTAGGGCGGTGGATCTTGGAGATGAGGACGACGGAGTGGACACGGGAGGGGCGGACCATGTCGTCGCTCGGGCCCTCGGGCGCGGCGATCTCCTCGGCCACCCGGTCGTAGTGCTTCCGGATGGCGGTCATCGTCGCGTAGAAGATGCACATGCCGAGCAGGGCCACCCAGGCGCCGTGGGTGAACTTGGTGACCAGGACGACGACGAGCACCAGGCCGGTGAAGAAGGCGCCGAACGCGTTGATCGCGCGGGAGCGGATCATGTGGCTGCGCTTGGCCGGGTCCTTCTCGGCGGCGAGGTGGCGGTTCCAGTGCCGGACCATGCCGGTCTGGCTGAGCGTGAAGGACACGAACACGCCGACGATGTACAGCTGGATGAGGCGGGTGGAGTCCGCGCCGTAGATGAACACCAGCAGCATGGCCGCGCCGGCGAGCAGCACGATGCCGTTGGAGAAGGCGAGCCGGTCGCCGCGGGTGTGCAGCTGGCGCGGCAGGTAGCGGTCCTGGGCGAGGATCGCGCCGAGCAGCGGGAAGCCGTTGTACGCGGTGTTGGCGGCCAGGAACAGCACCAGCGCGGTGGCGGCGGCGAGCAGGACGAACAGCAGGCTGCCCTTGCCGAAGACCGCCTCGGCGACCTGGGAGATCACCGGGTTCTGGACGTAGTCGGGGCCGACCGGGATGCCGTGGTGCAGCAGGTCGGTGGCCGGGGTCTCGGCCATGCGGACCTTCGTCGTCATGGCGAGGGCGATGATGCCGCAGAACATCGTGACGGCGAGCAGGCCCATCATCGCGAGCGTGGTTGCCGCGTTCTTCGACTTGGGCTTGCGAAAGGCCGGGACGCCGTTGGAGATGGCCTCGACGCCGGTGAGGGCCGCACAGCCGGAGGAGAAGGCGCGCAGCAGCAGGAAGACGAGCGCGAAGCCGGCGAGGCCCTGGTGCTCGGCCTTGATGTGGTAGTCGGCCGTCGGGGCGCGCATGGTGTCGCCGAGGACCAGGCCCCGGAAGGCGCCCCAGAGGATCATGATGAAGACGCCGCCGACGAAGACGTAGGTCGGGATGGCGAAGAGTTTGCCGGACTCCTTGACGCCGCGCAGGTTCATCAGCGTCAGCAGCACGATCACGGCGGCCGCGCAGAGCACCTTGTGCTCGACCACGAAGGGGATCGCGGAGCCGAGGTTCTCGATGCCGGAGGCGATCGAGACGGCGACGGTCAGGACGTAGTCCACCAGCAGGGCGCTGGCCACGGTGAGGCCGGCCTGGGGGCCGAGGTTGGTGGTGGCGACCTCGTAGTCGCCGCCGCCGCTCGGGTAGGCGTGCACGTTCTGCCGGTAGGAGGCGACCACGGTGAACATCAGCACGACGACCGCGACGGCGATCCAGGGGCTGAAGTGGTACGCCGACACGCCCGCGATGGACAGGACCAGCAGGACCTCCCCCGGCGCGTAGGCGACGGAGGACAGCGGGTCGGAGGCGAAGACGGGCAGTGCGATGCGCTTCGGCAGGAAAGTCTCACCCAGCCGGTCACTGCGCAGTGCGCGCCCGATCAGGATCCGTTTGGGCACGTCGGTCAGTTTGGACACGAGAGAGGATCGTAAGCCTTCGAACTGGCACCCGCCCACCCGGCGTGCTGCATCTGCCTCACGAGTGAAATCGGGGGCACGCGGAACTTCGGAATCCGTGGTGTGGGTGCCCGCCGTCCGCGGGTGGCAAACACCGTCTGCCGCCGTAGTCCGGGGGTGTGCCGTCCGTGCCCGCGCTGCTGTTCGGGGCGCCGCCCGCCCCGGCCGGCCTCGGAATCCTGATCGTGCAGGGCGTGCGCAGTATCACTCCGCGGCGTCGTGCACCACGTCGGGGCGGGGGGGGTGCCGGGTGCGTGGCGCCCGTGTGCAGCTTTGGGCCCCGGTCTGAGACCCTGATGCTTGAGCAGTAACTTTTGAACACCGGAAGGACGGTCGTGCACATCGTCATCATGGGCTGCGGAAGAGTGGGTTCCGCTCTTGCCCAGACCCTGGAGCAACAGGGCCACACGGTCGCCGTGATCGACCAGGACCCCACCGCCTTCCGCCGGCTGGGCCCGGGCTTCGGGGGCCGCCGGGTCACCGGCGTCGGCTTCGACCAGGACACCCTGCGCGAGGCGGGCATCGAGGAGGCAGGCGCCTTCGCCGCCGTCTCCAGCGGTGACAACTCCAACATCATCTCCGCGCGCGTGGCCCGCGAGATGTTCGGCGTGCAGAACGTGGCGGCCCGCATCTACGACCCCCGTCGCGCCGAGGTCTACCAGCGCCTGGGCATCCCCACCGTGGCCACGGTCCGCTGGACCGCCGACCAGATGCTGCGCCGGCTGCTGCCCTCGGGTGCCGAGCCGCTGTGGCGCGACCCCACCGGCGGGGTGCAGCTCGCCGAGGTGCACGCCTCCCCGAAGTGGGTCGGCCACAAGATCAGCAAGCTGCAGGACGAGACGGGCGTCCGGGTGGCGTTCCTGACCCGGCTGGGCGAGGCGGTCCTGCCCACCTCCCAGACGGTGCTGCAGGAGGGCGACCTCGTGCACGTGATGATGCGGACGGACGACGTGGACAAGGTCGAGGCGGCGTTCGCCGGTGGCCCGGAAGAGGAGGGCGGTCACTGATGAGGGTCGCCATTGCCGGGGCCGGCGCGGTCGGCCGCTCGATCGCGGGCGAGTTGCTGGAGAACGGCCACGAGGTCCTGCTGATCGACAAGGCGCCGACCGCCATCTCGGTCGAGCGCGTCCCGCAGGCGGAGTGGCTGCTCGCCGACGCCTGTGAGATCACCTCCCTGGACGAGGCGGCGCTCCAGCGCTGCAACGTCGTGATCGCCGCGACCGGCGACGACAAGGTCAACCTGGTCGTCTCGCTGCTCGCGAAGACGGAGTACGGCGTCCCGCGTGTCGTCGCCCGGGTGAACAACCCCAAGAACGAGTGGCTGTTCAACGAGGCCTGGGGCGTGGACGTGGCCGTCTCCACCCCGCGCCTGATGTCGGCGCTGGTCGAGGAGGCGGTGAGCGTCGGCGACCTGGTCCGGCTGCTGCGCTTCAGCCACGGCGACGCCAACCTGGTCGAGCTGACCCTGCCCGAGGAGTCGGCCCTGGCCGGCACCCAGGTGGGGGACGTGGAGTGGCCGGAGGACACCTCCCTGGTCACGATCATCCGCGGCACCCGTGTGCTGACCCCCTCCAAGGAGGACTCCCTGGAGCCGGGCGACGAGCTGCTGTTCGTGGCCGCCCAGGCCCGGGAGGAGCAGCTGGAGGAACTGCTCTCGGTACGCCGCGAAGGCTGATCCCGGAGACGCGGAAGGGCGCCCTTGTCGCCAAGGGCGCCCTTCGTCGTCGTAGGACGGCTGTCTGTCGGCGTACGGCCGGCGTCGCCGCATGACGACCGGCGTCGCCGTACGACGGCCGCTCGTCGCCGTAGGACGGCCGCTCAGGCCTCCCGGCGGTGCCGGCCCCCGCTCGTGTCGGCGGTCGTCGCGGTCCCGGCGGCGAGGGCGGCCTTGCGCTCCTCCTCGGCCTTCTCCTCCGCCTCCATCTCCGCGAACACGTCGATGGGCGCGGGTGCCTTCGCCAGGAAGACCCAGGTGAGCCATACCGCGAGCAGGAACGGCGGGATCTTCAGGGCGACCAGGACCCAGCCGAGCTGGGTGGTGTCGGCCCACCAGTACAGCGGGAAGAGGATCGCGCACTTGGCGAGCAGGATGAGGCCCCAGGTCCAGCTCGCCTTGGCGTACGCCTTCTTGCGGCCCGGGTTGCGGGTGCGCCAGGAGAGGTTCTCCTTGAAGACCGGCCCCAGGATGAGGCCGATGAGGGGCACCCCGGCGAGGGTCGTGACGATGTACGCCACCGCCAGGCCCAGGGTGTAGAGCATGCCGGGGAGGTAGAAGTCCTTGGCGTTGCCGGTGAACATCGCGAAGACGACACCGAAGACCACGCCGAAGACGCCGCTGAAGGCGTGCTTGACGGTGTCCCGCATGGCCAGCCGGACCACGACCAGCAGCAGGGACACCGCCAGCGCGGCGATCGCGGACAGGTGCAGGTTCTTGTTGAGCGTGAAGATCGTGACGAAGAGCAGGCCCGGCACGACCGTCTCGACCATGCCGCGGACCCCGCCGAAGGCCTCGAAGAGCGCCGCCTCGGTCACCGCTCGGGCGTCGCCGGGCTGGGGCTGGTCGGTGTCTTCGGTCGGCTTGTCGAGGGACGTCACCGGCTACTCCCGTCCGAGGGGTCGCAGTTCGTATTTCGGGTTGAACAGCACCCGGCGGCCCCGGCTCATGGAGATCCGGCCCGATGCGATCAGCTTGCGCCCGGGTTCTATCCCCACGATGGAGCGCCTGCCGAGCCACACCACGTCCAGCGCGGCGGAGCCGTCGAAGAGTTCGGCCTCCAGGGCCGGGACTCCGGCGCGCGGGCGCAGGGTGACCGTGCGCAAGGTACCAGTTACCGTGACGATCTGCCGGTCGTGGCAGTCGCCGATCTTGATGCAGCCCGCCGTCTCCGCGTCTTCGCGCAGCTCCTCCGACTCCAGGTCCTCCTGCGAAGAGGAGAGCCGGTCGAGCATGCGCCGGAACCGGCCGGCCGGCTTTTCGGAACGAGGAACAGCAGTCATATGTGAAGCGTACCGGGGCCGTCGAGGGGGCCGACAGGGCGCTGGGAGCGCCCGCCGGCTCACTTCTCGAACCGGTATCCCATCCCCGGCTCCGTGATGAAGTGCCGCGGGCGCGACGGGTCGGCCTCCAGCTTGCGCCGCAGCTGGGCCATGTACACCCGCAGGTAGTTGGTCTCGGTGCCGTACGACGGCCCCCACACCTCCTGGAGCAGCTGCCTCTGGCCGACGAGGCGGCCGGTGTTGCGCACCAGCACCTCCAGCAGGTGCCACTCGGTCGGGGTGAGCCGGACGTCCTTGCCGCCGCGGTGGACCTTCTTCGCGGCGAGGTCGACCGTGAAGCCCTCGGTCTCCACGAGCGCCAGGGCGTCCTCGCCCGGCCCGGCCGGCTCGGCCCGGCGCACCGCGGCCCGCAGCCGGGCCAGCAGCTCGTCCATGCCGAACGGCTTGGTCACGTAGTCGTCGGCGCCCGCGTCCAGCGCCTCGACCTTCTCGTCGGAGGAGTGCCGGGCGGACAGCACCAGGATCGGTACCCGGGTCCAGCCGCGCAGGCCCCGGATGACCTCCACGCCGTCCATGTCGGGCAGGCCCAGGTCGAGCACGACCACGTCGGGGTGGCGGGAGGCGGCGAGTTCGAGCGCGGTCCTGCCGTCGGGGGCCGCGTCCACCTCGTACGCGCGTGCCTTGAGGTTGATCACGAGGGCGCGCACGATCTGCGGCTCGTCGTCGACCACGAGCACCCGGGTCATATGGTGTGCCTTTCCGGTTCGGTACGGGGCTCCCCGGCGGGGAGCGGCTCGGGGCGCGGTCCCGCCGCGCGCAGGCTCAGCACCATGGTGAGCCCGCCGCCCGGCGTGTCCTCCGCGGTGAGGGTGCCGCCCATGGCCTCGGCGAAGCCCCGGGCGACCGCGAGGCCGAGCCCGACGCCGGCCCCGCGCGGAGCGTCGCCGTAGCGCTGGAAGGGCTCGAAGATCCGCTCCTTGGCCTCGTCCGGCACGCCCGGCCCGCGGTCCACCACGCGCACCTCGACCCGGTCGGCGATGGCGCTCGCGGCCACCAGGACGCGCCGTCCGGGTGGACTGTACTTGACGGCGTTCTCCACCAGGTTGGCCACCGACCGCTCCAGCAGCCCGGGGTCGACGGCGACCATCGGCAGCGTCTCGGGCACGTCCAGGCCGACGCTGTCCTCGGGTACGCCGCCCAGGGCCATGGGGACGACCTCGTCCACGTCGATCTCCCGGATCAGCGGGGTGACCGTGCCGGTCTGGAGCCGGGACATGTCCAGGAGGTTGCCCACGAGGTGGTCGAGCCGGTCGGCGCCCTCCTCGATGCCCTCCAGCAGCTCCGCTCGGTCCTCCTCGGACCAGGCCACGTCGTCGGAGCGCAGGGAGGACACGGCGGCCTTGATGCCGGCCAGGGGGGTGCGCAGATCGTGGCTGACGGCGGCGAGCAGCGCGGTGCGGATGCGGTTGCCCTCGGCGAGCGCGCGGGACCGGTCGGCCTCCTCCTGGAGGCGCCGGCGCTCCAGGACGACGGCGGCCTGGGCGGCGAAGGCGGCCAGCACCCGGCGGTCCGCGGCGGGCAGCACCCGGCCGGTGAGGGCGAGCGCCATGTGGTCGCCGACGGGCATGTCCACGTCGGCGTCCTCGGGGCGCTCCAGCGGCGGTCCGAAGCCGGCCCGGCCCGCGCAGGTCCAGGGCGCCACGTCACCCTCCCGCTCCAGCAGGGCGGCCGACTCCATGGCGAAGGTCTCGCGGACCCGTTCCAGCAGTTCCTCCAGGCTGGTCTCGCCGCGCAGCACGTTGCCGGCGAGGAAGGAGAGGATCTCCGACTCGGCGCGCAGCCGGGCCGCCTGGTCGGTGCGCCGGGCGGCGAGGTCCACCACCGAGGAGACCGCCATGCCGACCCCGAAGAAGATCGCGATGGCGACGATGTTCTTCGGGTCGGCGACGGTCAGCCGGTGCAGCGGCGGGGTGTAGAAGTAGTTCAGCAGCAGCGAGCCGAAGGCCGCCGAGGCCAGCGCGGGCAGCAGGCCGCCGAGCAGGGCCGCGGCGACGGTGACGGCCAGGAACAGCAGCATGTCGTTGGCGAGGCCGAGGCCGGCGGTGTTCAGGCCCAGCGCGAGGACGACGGGGCCGGCCAGGCCGACCGCCCAGCCCCACAGGATCCGGGCCCGCCCGAGCCGGCCGCCGCGGGCCACGGGCAGTCCCCGGCCCTTGGCGGCCTCCTCGTGGGTGACGATGTGCACGTCGAGGTCGGGGCCGGAGTCCCGGGCGACCGTGGCGCCGACGCCGGGTCCGAAGACGTACTGCCAGGTCTTGCGGCGCGAGGAGCCCAGCACGATCTGGGTGGCGTTCACCCCGCGCGCGAAGTCGAGGAGGGCGGCCGGTATGTCGTCGCCGACCACGTGGTGGAACGTTCCGCCGAGGTCTTCCACCAGGGTGCGCTGGACGGCCAGCTCCTTCGGGGAGGCCGAGGTCAGCCCGTCGCTGCGGGCCGTGTAGACGGCCATGACCTCGCCGCCGGCGCCCTTCTCGGCGAGCCGGGCGGCCCGGCGGATGAGGGTGCGCCCCTCGGGGCCGCCGGTCAGACCCACCACGATCCGCTCCCGGGAGCCCCATATCGCCGAGACCCGGTGGGCGCTGCGGTACTGGGTCAGGTACTCGTCGGCCCGGTCGGCCACCCACAGCAGCGCCAGCTCGCGCAGGGCGGTGAGGTTGCCGGGCCGGAAGTAGTTGGACAGGGCGGCGTCGACCTTGTCCGGCGCGTAGATGTTGCCGTGCGCCATGCGGCGGCGCAGGGCCTGCGGGGACATGTCGACCAGCTCGATCTGGTCGGCCCGGCGTACGACCTCGTCGGGGACGGTCTCGCGCTGGCGCACCCCGGTGATCGACTCCACGATGTCGCCGAGTGACTCCAGGTGCTGGATGTTGACGGTGGAGACGACGTCGATGCCGGCGGCGAGCAGCTCCGCCACGTCCTGCCAGCGCTTGGCGTTGCGGGAGCCGGGGACGTTGGTGTGGGCCAGTTCGTCCACGAGGGCGACGGCGGGGGCCCGGCGCAGTACGGCGTCGACGTCCATCTCCTCGAAGACGGTGCCCCGGTACTCCAGCCGTCCGCGCGGCACCTGCTCCAGGCCGTGCAGCAGCACCTCGGTGCGCGGCCGGCCGTGGTGCTCGACGAACGCGACGACACAGTCCGTGCCCCGCTCGACGCGGCGGTGTGCCTCGGCCAGCATGGCGTAGGTCTTGCCCACGCCCGGTGCCGCGCCGAGGTGGATCCGAAGCGTGCCGCGTGCCATGCCCACATCGTCTTTCCGTGCCCGAGGTGTACGCAGCGTCGACCTTACGGCCGGCCGTCGCGACGCTCGGGCCTGGAGGCACGAGCAGGGGGCGACTTTGACGCAACCCTGACGACAGTGCCTCCGAAGGGGCGCGGGGAACTGCGCGAGCGACCGCGGACGACCGGCCCCCGGCACCGAGGAGGCACCCCGACGACGCTTCTCCGCGAAGAACGGGCCGCGCCCTTCGAAGGCACGGCCCGTGTATCCGCTGAGGCCGTCAGCGGACTTCCGTGATCTCCGGACCCCGCTGCAGCTGCCCCATCCCGCCGGAGAAGCGCGAGCTCTCCTCCTGCTGGACACCCTCGGGCACCATCTGCGCGTCGTTCGGCAGCTTCAGGACGATCGGGTCGCGCGGAGCCATCGGGCCCTCGCCGCGGACCACGACCGTGTCGCGGAAGATCTGCTCCAGCAGTCCGGCGGCCTCCGGCTGCACCGCGCCCTGCCCGGAGATCACACCGCGCAGGAACCAGCGCGGGCCGTCCACGCCGACGAACCGGACGACCTGGAAGCCGCCGGTGCCGTCGGGCAGCTGCACCGGCACCCGGGCGCGCAGCTCCCAGCCGAGCGGGCCCTCGACCTCGTCGACGATGCCACCCTGCTGGGTGATGCCGGAGGCGATCTCCTCGCGGACCTCGCCCCAGATGCCCTCGCGCTTGGGCGCGGCGAACGCCTGGAGCTGGACGGCGCTGTCGCGCAGGACGACGGTCGCGGCGACGATGGCGTCACCGGCCACCTCGACCCGCAGCTCCATGCCGTCGACGCCCGGCACGAACAGCCCGCCTAGGTCGACGCGGCCCTCGGCCGGGTCGCGGACCTCGCTGCTGTCCCACGGCCCGTCGGGGCGGGGGCCGGGCTCCAGCCGGAGCCGCTCGCGCCCGCCCTCCTCCTCGTCCGCCTCGGTGTCGACGCTGTCGACGACCTGCTCGGCCTCGCCGGCCGCGTCCTCGGCGGCACCCTTCTTCTTGCGACGTCCGAACACGTCACTGTCCTTCCCGGTCGGATACGACCGAAGCGTATCGATTCCCACCCGTCGGACCGCCTACGGCGGCCTGACCGCTTGTGCCGCTGTCGCCGCCCACCGCGGCATGGCCGCCGGTGGACCCGAAGCCCCCCTCGGCCCGGGCCGAGCCGGGAAGCTCCGCGACCTCCTGGAAGCGGACCCTCTCGACCTGCTGGACGACCAGTTGGGCAATCCGGTCGAAGCGCTCGAACCGCACGCTCTCGCGCGGGTCGAGATTCACCACGATCACCTTGATCTCCCCACGGTACCCGGCGTCAACCGTCCCCGGGGCATTCACGAGGGCGACACCGCAGCGGGCTGCCAGACCGGACCGCGGGTGCACGAACCCCGCGTACCCCTCCGGGAGGGCGATCGACACTCCGGTGGGCAGTACGGCCCGCTCCCCGGGCGCCAGCTCGCACGCCTCGGTGGTGCGCAGATCGGCTCCGGCGTCACCCGGGTGTTCGTACGCCGGCAGCGGAACGTCGGGGTCCACGCGGCGGATCAGCACGTCGAGGGGGCTACGGCTCACGGGTTCACCTCGAAGGCGCGGGTGCGCCGGATCTGGTCCGGGTCGTTCATGGCGGCCTGGATCTCCTCCCGGCGGCCGTGGTCGACGAAGTGGTCCACCTTGACCTCGACGAAGAGGGCGTCGGCGCGGACCGCGACCGGTCCGTCGGGGCCGCCGATACGCCCGGTGGCGGTGCAGTAGATCTTGCGTCCGGCGACGGCGGTGACCTCGGCCGCCAGGAACAGCGTGGCACCCACGGGCACCGGACGCACGAAGTCCGTCTCCAGCCGTCCGGTCACGGCGATGGTGCGCAGCAGCCAGTTCAGCGAGCCGAGGGTCTCGTCCAGGGCCGCCGTGAGCACTCCGCCGTGCGCGAGGCCCGGGGCGCCCTGGTGGGCGGGCCGCACGGTGAACTCGGCGGTCAGCGAGACGCCCTCGCCGGCCCGGGCCTCCAGGTGCAGCCCGTGGGGCTGACCGGGGCCACAGCCGAAGCAGTGTTCGTAGTGGGCGCCGAGGAGTTCCCCGGGCGCGGGCGCGTCGGGGTGCCGTAGGGGCTTGCCCGCGTCGGCGGGAGGCTGAAGAGCTGCGGAACTACCACTCACAGCCGCAGACCTTACCCGCGCATCGGCCGACTACGGATCCCATGCCAAGCTAGGTTTCATGCAGCTCTCCGCCACCCCCTACGAAGAACGTCTCACGGCTCCCCGCTCGTGGTGGGTGATCAGCCTCCTGGTGGGCGTCTCGTTCGCCCTGATCCTGCTGCCGTTCGGCACCCTGCCGCTGCTCGGCGGCCTGGTCGGCGGTACGGCCGCGGCGGCGGTGGTGGCGAGCGCCTACGGCTCCCCGCGCATCCGGGTCGTGGGGGGCTCCCTGATCGCGGGCGAGGCGAAGATCCCGGTGTCGGCGCTGGGCACGGCGGAGGTCCTGGACGCCGAGCAGGCCCGCGCCTGGCGGACGTACAAGGCCGACACCCGGGCCTTCCTGCTGCTGCGCGCCTACATCCCGACGGCGCTGCGCGTGGAGGTCACGGACCCCGAGGACCCGACGCCGTACCTGTACCTGTCGACGCGGGAGCCCGAGAAGCTGGCGGCGGCGATCGACGCGGCCCGCGAGGCCGCCGTCTGAGGCAGGCCCCGGCGCCTACGGGTTCCCGGGGGTCCCCGGCGCCTCGGGAAGTTCCGGCAGTTCCAGCGGATCCGCCGGCCTCTCCAGCGGCGGCAGCTCGGGCAGCTCCTCCCAGGGCACCTGCGTCTTGCGCAGATCGGCCCGGATGCGGGCGGCGAGCTTTCTGGTCTCCCGGCGGTTCATGACCGCCCCGACCGCGGCTCCGACCAGGAACGGCATCAGGTTCGGCAGGTCGCGGACCATCCGCTTCATGATCCGCTGGCGCAGTTCGCGTTTCATGCGGCCGCCGAGGGCCGTGTCGTACGTCGACGGCTTCATCACGTCGATCCCGCGCTCCCCCGACCAGGAGGACAGATACGCGGCGGTACGCGTCTTGAGGCCGCCGGGCGGGCGTACGCCGTAGACCTCGTGCAGTTCGGCGATGAGTTTCAGCTCGATCGCGGCGACCCCGGTGATCTCCGCCGCCAGCTCCGTCGGCATGGCCGGGGGTACCGGCAGCATCGCCGCCGCCCCGACTCCGGCGCCGACCGTGGAGGTGCCGGCCGCCGCGCCCGCCACCAGCTTGTCGGCCAGTTCCTCGGGTCCCAGGCCGGGGAACTGGCGGCGCAGGGCCGCGAGGTCGCGTACGGGGATCCGCGGGGCGATCTCGATGATGCGGTCCGCGAGGTACGTCAGGCCCGCACGGGCCCGGCTGCCGCCCCTGCGGGCGCCTTCCCGGGTCAGGTCCCGGGCCTTCTCGCGGATCACCGCCACCCGGCGCCGGGCGACGGGTGCGGGGTGCTGGGACGGCGCCGGGAGTCCGTCCCGGTCCGCCGCCGGTCCGAGTGGGGCTCCCGTGCCGGGGGAGCCCCGCTCGTCGTCACGCGCGCCGTGCGGGCCGTCGAACGGCCCTGGGTCCGCTTTCCCCAGGGGGAAGCGGCGCTTCCGGGGAGGGGTCGAGCCAGACACGGCCGACCCCTCCTCAGTCGCAGTCGCGGCAGATCGGCTGGCCGTTCTTCTCCCGGGCCAGCTGGCTGCGGTGGTGCACCAGGAAGCAGCTCATGCAGGTGAACTCGTCCTGCTGCTTGGGCAGGACCCGGACGGCCAGTTCCTCGTTGGAAAGGTCCGCGCCGGGCAGTTCGAGGCCCTCTGCGGCCTCGAACTCGTCGACGTCCACGGCGGAGGTGGACTTGTCGTTCCTCCGTGCCTTCAGCTCTTCAAGGCTGTCCGAGTCGACGTCGTCGTCGGTCTTGCGTGGAGTGTCGTAATCGGTTGCCATATCGCTCTCCCCCTCTGGGTGTCTGCGGTGTCTCCAGCGCACGTAACGCGTGAGAGGCCGGACTTGTGCCCGACCTGAAGCGGAGATTTTGCCTCACATCAAGGTCTGTTACTCAATCGACACCCAATCCGACCCCTCAGGAGTGATCGGCTTGGATGGCGGTGAGGACCGTACACGGTCCGAACGCCGCACCTCAAAGGCGCCTTCCCGTGTACTTCCCGTGATCAAGTGCCCTGAAAACCAGGACATTCCCGTCTTTCCACCCTCCGTCATGATCACTCTGCGTACATGGCCGGAAATCCGCCCGTGTGATCGATCACACAGGAAGACGTCCGTTCGGCCGCCGAGAAATTCCGCGTAGAGCGAACACCGGCCGCGTGTGTCCTCCCGTGTCACATGGGCAGAGTGACACGCATCTCCAGTCCGCCGCCCTCCCGGGGGCGGGCATGGATGTGGCCGCCGTGCGCCCGGGCCACGGACCGGACGATGGACAGGCCGAGGCCCACGCCCTTGTCGGAGCCCGTGCGCTCGGTGCGCAGCCTGCGGAAGGGCTCGAAGAGGTTGTCGATCTCGTACGCCGGCACCACCGGTCCGGTGTTGGAGACCGTCAGCACCGCCTGCCCGTGCTCGACCTCGGTATTCACCTCCACCCATCCTCCCTCCGGCACGTTATAGCGCACCGCGTTCTGCACCAGGTTCAGGGCGATCCGCTCCAGCAGTACGCCGTTGCCCCGCACCACCGCCGGTCTGCGCTCGCCCCGGACCCGCACGCCCTTGGCCTCCGCCTCCGCGTGCACCTGGTCGATGGCCTGCGTGGCGACCTCGGCCAGGTCGACCGGTTTGCGCTCGACGATCTGGTTGTCGCTGCGGGCCAGCAGCAGCAATCCCTCGACCAGCTGTTCGCTGCGCTCGTTGGTGGCCAGCAGGGTCTTGCCGAGCTGCTGGAGCTCCACCGGGGCGTTCGGGTCCGACAGGTGCACCTCGAGGAGCGTGCGGTTGATCGCGAGCGGGGTGCGCAGCTCGTGCGAGGCGTTGCCGACGAAGCGCTGCTGGGCGGTGAAGGCCCGCTGCAGCCGCTCCAGCATGTCGTCGAAGGTGTCCGCCAGCTCCTTCAGCTCGTCGTCGGGGCCGTCCAGCTCGATCCGGCGGGACAGGTCCGAGCCGGCCACCTGGCGGGCGGTGCGGGTGATCCGGCCGAGCGGGGACAGCACGCGGCCGGCCATCGCGTACCCGAACGCGAAGGCGATCACGGCGAGACCCAGCAGGGCCAGCAGGGAGCGGCTGAGCAGATTGTCCAGGGCTCCCTGGCGCTGCTGGTCGACGCAGTGGGCGATCGCCTCGTTGAAGTCCGACAGCGGCAGGCTGGTGGTGTTGATCGCGGTGATCGCGGGGCAGTTGTCGCTGGCGACCCGGATCGACGTGCCGCTCACGATCTTGAACAGCGGCTGGTTGCCGGTGCTGATCGCCTGCGCGGCCAGCAGGTAGATGATCGACAGCAGCAGGATGCCGGCGATCAGGAACATGCCGCCGTACAGCAGCGTCAGCCGTATGCGGATGGTCGGTCGCAGCCACGGGAAGGGGGGCTGCGGCCTCCTGGGGTCCCAGGTGGGCTTCGGCGGCGCCTGGGGAGGCGCGGGTGTCGCGGCCACCGGGGATCAGATCCGGTAGCCGGAGCCGGGAACGGTGACGATGACCGGCGGCTCGCCGAGCTTGCGGCGCAGCGTCATCACCGTCACCCGCACCACGTTCGTGAACGGGTCGGTGTTCTCGTCCCAGGCCTTCTCCAGCAGCTGCTCCGCGGACACGACGGCGCCCTCGCTGCGCATGAGCACCTCCAGCACCGCGAACTCCTTGGGAGCCAGCTGGACCTCCTTGCCGTCGCGGAAGACCTCGCGGCGGTTGGGGTCGAGCTTGATGCCGGCGCGCTCCAGGACCGGCGGCAGGGGCACGCTGGTACGACGGCCGAGGGCCCGCACCCGCGCGATCAGCTCGCTGAACGCGAACGGCTTGGGCAGATAGTCGTCGGCGCCGATCTCCAGGCCCTCGACCCGGTCGCTGACGTCGCCGGAGGCGGTGAGCATCAGCACGCGCGTGGGCATGCCCAGCTCGACGATCCTCCGGCACACGTCGTCGCCGTGCACGAGCGGGAGGTCGCGGTCGAGGACGACCACGTCGTAGTCGTTGACGCCGATGCGCTCCAGGGCGGCCGCACCGTCGTACACGACGTCGACGGCCATGGCCTCCCGGCGCAGTCCGGTGGCCACCGCATCGGCGAGCAGTTGCTCGTCCTCGACGACGAGTACGCGCACGTCGCTTGTCCTTCCTGTGTCCACCCGCGGGGCGCGCCGCGGGCGCGTGCGGGCAGGGGTCTGCGTTGGGGTGTGACCCCCATCCTGCCCTTTTCGGCCATAAGTCGGCTGTAAGGCGGCCTCGGGGCCGAAGGGACTGGAGTTCCGGGGCGGGAATACAAGAATTTCTCCTCCGGTTAGGTTTCCCCGGAGGGGAGCTTGGGGAGGACGGCTTTACATCCCGCGATCACGCTCTGCATGTGCCGCAGCACCATGCGGCACTCCGCCTTCCGCTTCCGCAGAGCGGGCGTGGGTGTCCGGCACCGTCGCCGCCCGGCCGGGCAGCGCTGGGCACCCGCGAGAGACGTGATCGCCCCTTCCATACGGCACACCCCCGTGCCACCGACCCACGACCCAGGACGAGGGGGCGCAGCATGGACGCTTTCACCTCAGGACTTCTGCAGCGCATAAGGGCGACCGAGTCCGACCTTTCGCGGGCTCGTGACGAGGGCGACGACTTCCTCGTCGAAGTGGAGCAGGCGGAACTCGACGACCTGCGACGCCTCGCCGCCGAACACGGTGTGGAGGTCGGCGCGTCACGCGTCTGATCGGCCCGAGCGCGACAAGGGACCCCGGCGAATCCAGCGCCGGGGTCCCTTCGCGTGCGGCCGGCGGTGTCCCGCCGGCCCGCCGCTGCGTCCTGCCGGTGTCCCGGTCAGCCGTGTGTCCCGGTCAGTCGTGCCACGCCCCGAAGTCCTCCAGCAGCCGCTGGAGCGGCTCGAAGACGCCGGGCGTGCCCGCGACCGTCAGCTCCCGCGAGGGCCGCTCACCGGGCCGTCCGCCGGTCAGCGCGCCCGCCTCCCGGGCGATGAGGTCCCCGGCCGCGTAGTCCCACGGGTGCAGACCCCGCTCGTAGTACCCGTCCAGCCGGCCGCAGGCCACGTCGCACAGGTCGACGGCCGCCGAGCCGCCGCGCCGGATGTCCCGCAGCAGCGGGATCAGCCGGGCGGCCACCTCGGCCTGGTGGGTGCGGACCTCGGCGACGTAGTTGAAACCGGTGGAGACCAGGGCCTGGTCCAGCGGGGGCGCGGGCCGGCAGGCGAGCGCCCGTTCGCCCTCCCACGCGCCCGTGGCCCACGCGCCGCCGCCCCGCACGGCGTGGTAGGTCTCGCCGCGCATGGGTGCCGCGACGACCCCGACGACGGTCCGGCCGTCCTGCTCGGCGGCGATGGACACCGCCCAGGTCGGCAGCCCGTACAGGTAGTTGACCGTGCCGTCCAGCGGGTCGATCACCCAGCGGACGCCGCTCGTGCCCTCGGCCGAGGCGCCCTCCTCGCCGAGGAATCCGTCGTCGGGGCGCCGGCCGGAGATCAGGTCGGTGATCAGCTTCTCGGCCGCGATGTCCATCTCGGTGACGACGTCGATGGGGCTGGACTTCGTCCGGGCCACGGCCAGGTCGCTCGGGCGGCCGTCGCGCAGCAGTTCGCCGGCCCGGCGGGCGGCCTCCCGGGCGAGTGCGAGCAGGTCCCGGTGCAGGGGGTCGGTCACGGCTCTCCTCACGCGTAGGGGCTGTCGGCGCCCGCGGCGGCGGGGCGGGGGGCGCGGGCCGGGCAGCAGCCGACCGGGCACAGGTCGTGGCTCGGGCCGAGGGCCCCCAGGGCACAGGGGGCGACCTCCCGGCCGCGCTCGGCGGCGGCCCGCTCCAGGATCAGCTCGCGGACGGCGGCGGCGAACCGCGGGTCGGCGCCGACGGTGGCCGCGCGGCGCACGGGCAGGCCCAGTTCCTCGGCCTTGGCCTTCGCCTCGGTGTCGAGGTCGTAGAGGACCTCCATGTGGTCGGAGACGAAGCCGATGGGGGCCATGACCACGGCGGGGACGCCGGCCGCGTGCCGCTCCTCCAGGTGGTCGCAGATGTCGGGCTCCAGCCACGGGATGTGCGGGGCGCCCGAACGGGACTGGTAGACGAGCTGCCAGGGGTGGTCGACGCCGGTGCGCTCGCGGACGGCGCCGGCGATCAGCCGGGCCACGTCCAGGTGCTGGGCGACGTAGGCACCGCCGTCGCCGTGGGACTCCACGGGGCCGGAGGTGTCGGCGGCGGAGAGGGGGATGGAGTGGGTGGTGAAGGCGATGTGGGCACCCGCGCGGACGTCCTCGGGCAGGTCGGCGAGGGCGCGCAGCACGCCGTCGATCATGGGCTCGACGAAGCCGGGGTGGTTGAAGTAGTGCCGCAGCTTGTCGACGGCCGGCGGTTCCAGGCCCTCGGCCCGCAGGGCGTCCAGCGCGTCGGCGAGGTTCTCCCGGTACTGGCGGCAGCCGGAGTAGGAGGCGTAGGCGCTGGTGGCGAGGACCAGGACGCGGCGGCGGCCGTCGGCCGCCATCTCCCGCAGGGTGTCGGTCAGATACGGCGCCCAGTTGCGGTTGCCCCAGTAGACGGGCAGGTCCAGGCCGTGCGCGGCGAAGTCCTCGCGCAGGGCCCGGAGCAGGGCGCGGTTCTGGTCGTTGATGGGGCTGACCCCGCCAAAAAGGAAGTAGTGCTGCCCCACTTCCTTGAGGCGTTCCTTGGGGATGCCGCGCCCGCGCGTGACGTTCTCCAGGAACGGGACCACGTCGTCCGGGCCTTCGGGGCCGCCGAAGGAGAGCAGGAGCAGGGCGTCGTACGGGGTGGCATCGAGCGCGTCTGGCATGAGTCGATCCTGCCACCCGGCACCGACAGCCGGACAACAGCGGGGTGACGAGTCGGACCGGCACCGTTTCGGGCGATTTGCCCGGGAGCCCATACTGGCGTTTTCCGGACTGTCGCCGCCGAGTCGATTAGGGTGCCCTTACTTGTAAGCTGTATCGGCGATATTCGCGCCTTACCGAGCCGCTTCGGAGACCCCGTGCCCAGCCCTTACAGAGCCTTGTTCGCCGCGCCCGGCACCAAGGCCTTCTCCGCCGCCGGATTCCTCGGCCGGATGCCGCTGTCGATGATGGGCATCGGCGTGGTCACGATGGTCTCCCAGGTCACCGGGCGGTACGGCCTCGCCGGCGCCCTGTCGGCCACCCTGGCGCTGTCCGCCGCCGCCGTCGGGCCGCGCGTCTCCCGGCTGGTGGACCGGCACGGACAGCGCCGGGTGCTGCGCCCCGCGACCCTGGTGGCCCTGACCGCGGCGGCCGTGCTGCTGTGCGCGGTCCGCTTCCGGTGGCCGGACTGGGTGCTCTTCGTCTGCGCCGCCGGGACCGGCTCGGTGCCGAGTCTCGGCGCGATGATCCGGGCCCGCTGGGCCGCGCTGTACCGGGGCACGCCCCGGCTGCACACCGCCTACTCGTTCGAGTCGGTGGTGGACGAGGTCTGCTTCATCTTCGGGCCGATCATCTCCATCGGCCTGTCCACGGCCTGGTTCCCGGAGGCGGGCCCGCTGCTGGCGGCCTGCTTCCTCGCGGCCGGCGTCTTCTGGCTGACCGCCCAGCAGGCCACCGAACCGGCGCCGCACCCGCGTGAGGCGCACGACGGCGGCAGCGCCCTGCGCTCGGTGGGGCTGCGGGTGCTGGTGGCCACCTTCGTGGCGACCGGATCGATCTTCGGCGCCGTGGACGTGGTGACCGTCGCCTTCGCCGACGAACGTGGCCACAAGGGCGCCGCGAGCGTGGTCCTCGCGCTGTACGCGGCCGGTTCCTGTGTGGCCGGCGCGGTCTTCGGGCTGCTGCGCTTCGGCGGGGCGCCGGAACGCCGCTGGCTGCTGGGCGTGGCGGCGATGGCCGTGAGTATGATCCCCCTCCTACTGGTCGGAAACCTGCCGCTTCTGGCCGTGGCGCTGTTCGTTGCGGGGCTGTCCATCGCGCCGACGATGATCACGACGATGTCCCTCATCGAAGAGCACGTACCTCGCGCGCGGCTCACCGAGGGCATGACCTGGGTGAGCACCGGCCTGGCGGTCGGTGTCGCGCTCGGCTCCTCCGCGGCCGGCTGGGCGATCGACGCGGCCGGGGCACGGGCCGGGTACGGGGTTCCGGCCGTGTCCGGGGCCGTCGCGGTCGTGGTCGGTTTCCTGGGGTACCGCCGGCTGCGCAGGCCGCCGGCGGCGGGGCGGGGAGGCACCGTTGAGCAGCACAGCGAGCGGGACGTACGGAACCTGGCGTAACTGGGGCGGCAACGTCTCCGCACGGCCCGCCCGGCAGGTCGCGCCGGCCTCGGCGGAGGAACTGGCCGCGGCGGTGCGCCGGGCACGGGAGGACGGCCTGAAGGTGAAGGCGGTCGGCACCGGGCACTCCTTCACCTCGATCGCCGCCACCGACGGCGTCCTGATACGCCCTCACCTGCTGACGGGCATCCGCGGGATCGACCGGCGGTCCATGACGGTCACGGTGGAGGCGGGCACCCCGCTCAGGAGACTCAACGCCGCCCTCGCGCGCGAGGGGCTGTCGCTCACCAATATGGGCGACATCATGGAGCAGACCGTCTCCGGGGCCACCAGCACCGGCACCCACGGCACGGGCCGCACGTCCGGCTCCCTCGCCGCGCAGATCAGGGGAATCGAACTCGTCACGGCCGACGGTTCGGTCCTCACCTGCTCCGAGCAGGAGAACCCCGACGTCTTCGCCGCCGCCCGGCTGGGCCTCGGCGCCCTGGGCGTCGTCAGCGCGCTCACGTTCGCCGTCGAACCCCTCTTCCTCCTGACCGCGCGGGAGGAACCGATGCCCCTGGAACGGGTCCTGTCCGAGTTCGACCAGCTCTGGGCGGAGAACGAGCACTTCGAGTTCTACTGGTTCCCGCACACCGGAAGCACCAACACCAAGCGCAACAACCGCAGCGCCGGTCCCGAGCGCCCCGTGGGGCGGCTGGCCGGCTGGTTCGAGGACGAGTTCCTCTCCAACGGCGTGTTCCAGGCGGCCCAGTGGGTCGGCCGCGCCGCGCCGGCCACCGTCCCCGGCATCGCGCGCATCTCCAGCAGGGCCCTGTCCGCGCGGACGTACACCGACATCCCCTACAAGGTGTTCACCTCACCGCGCCGGGTGCGCTTCGTGGAGATGGAGTACGCCGTCCCGCGCGCCGCCCTGGTGGAGACCCTGCGCGAGCTGCGGGCCGTGATCGACCGCTCCGGGCTGCGGATCAGCTTCCCGGTGGAGGTGCGCACCGCCCCGGCCGACGACATCACCCTGTCCACCGCCTCCGGCCGGGACAGCGCCTACATCGCCGTGCACATGTTCCGGGGCACGCCCTACCAGGCGTACTTCACCGCCGCCGAGCGGATCTTCACCGCGCACGAGGGGCGCCCGCACTGGGGCAAGGTGCACACGCGGGACGCGGAGTACTTCTCCCGGGCGTATCCGCGCTTCGGCGAGTTCACGGCGCTGCGGGACCGGCTCGACCCGGATCGGCTGTTCCAGAACGACTATCTGCGGAGGGTGCTGGGGGCGTAGCGGGCGTCGTCGCGGACGTGCCGGGCGCGCTGGGCGTGGGGCTCGGGGTGACGGGAACCGACGGGGTGGGCGGGGTGGCCGGGGTGCCGTCCGAGCCGGTGCCCGGCCCGGCGCTCGCCGAGCCGCCGGGCGCCGGCGACGACGTGCCGGGGGCCGTCGCGCCGCCGCCGGCCGGTGTGTGCCGCGGGGACGGCGTGTCCGACGGGGACGGTGTGTCGTGGGACCGGGAACCGGAGGAGTTCCGGCCGGTGACGGCGTCGCTCACGGTCGTGCCCTTGCCGCCGCTGAAGCTGTCGCCGGAGACCAGTTCGTACACCGTGATGCCCGCCATCGTGACTCCGAAGACCAGGGCCGCGGCGACCAGCGGGCGGCGCCGGCTCCTCACCCGCGCGCGGTAGACGGTGCCCTCGGTGAACTCGCCCGGCGCCGATGCCGGCGCCGATGCCGCCCGTTCCCGCGGCCGGGCCGCCACCACCGTCTTCTCCCTCAGCTGCTCCCCGGTCCGCTTGAAGAAGTGCTGGAAGACGGAGCCGCCGCAGGTGGCGAGGACGCTGACGACCCCGGCGCCGAGGATCGTGCCGTACACCCCGAAGTACGAAGCCAGTTTGGCCGCCACGACCGCCGCCAGGGCGCTGCCCGCGACCTGCGGGACGTTCAGATCGATCCGCTTCCGCCCCGTATCGGGTGTCTCACGCATACCCGGACCTTGCCTGCCTTTCCCGTACTTGATCGACATTGACCGACCGACTGCACGAGAAGGGGACGTACGGACGAAACCATTAGTTCCGTTTCTGGCGATTGCGTGAACTTCACCACGTTCATGATCGACAAAACCGGTTGCGAACGGCCAAGTCGCACCCCTTGCGAGAAGTTGGCCAGCGCGCCAATCCACGCACGTGGCCCGAATGGAGTACTGTTGCGAGCCCTGGGTCAGGTCTCCCACCAGGGTGTCCATGACCACGCGGGATCGCCGGGAGGGGACTAGTTGCACAGGGTGACGGAATTGGTCACTTAGCGTGGCGAACAGGTAACCGTGCCATAACGGCGACCCCGGGCCCGCGCCCGACACGCCGGGCAACTCGGCAAGGTTGTGGCAGGCTGCACCCGGGCAGGCCACACTCGACTAGCGGAAGCAGCGACGCACGTGACGTCGGCAGGCACCACCCGGGAGGTCCCCATGCCCGAACTGCGTGTCGTGGCCGTCTCGAATGACGGCACACGGCTGGTGCTGAAGGCTGCCGACTCCACGGAGTACACACTTCCGATCGACGAACGGCTGCGCGCCGCCGTGCGCGGCGACCGGCCGCGTCTCGGCCAGATCGAGATCGAGGTCGAGAGCCATCTGCGCCCGCGCGACATCCAGGCGCGGATACGGGCCGGAGCCACCGCGGAAGAGGTCGCACAGCTCGCCGGCATCCCCGTCGACCGGGTGCGGCGCTTCGAGGGGCCCGTGCTCGCCGAGCGCGCCTTCATGGCCGAGCGCGCCCGCAAGACCCCGGTCCGCCGGCCCGGCGAGAACTCCGGCCCGCTGCTCGGCGAGGCCGTGCAGGAGCGGCTGCTGCTGCGCGGCGCCGACAAGGACACCGTGCAGTGGGACTCCTGGCGCCGCGACGACGGGACCTGGGAGGTACTCCTCGTCTACCGGGTCGCGGGCGAACCGCACTCGGCGAGCTGGACGTACGACCCGCCCCGGAGGCTCGTCCAGGCCGTCGACGACGAGGCGCGCTCGCTGATCGGCGAGTCCGACGACCTCGCCGCCCCGGAGCCGAGCTTCCCGTTCGTCCCGCGGATCGCCCGGCTGCCCCGCGAACGCTCGATGGACCGTGCGCTCGAACGGGTGGACCGGGAGCGGCCCGGGCTGCCCGCGCAGCCTTCGGAACCGGCCGAGGAGGGCGCGGGCGAACGCGACTCGCTGACCAGCCTGCTGGAGGCCGTGCCGAGCTTCCGGGGCGACCTCGTCGTTCCGGAGCGCCCGTCGGAGTCAGCCGAGGAGCCCGGTGACGAGCCCGCCGCCGAGGAGCCGCCGGCGCCCGCCGCCTCGGCGGGTTCCGCCTACGCGGACGTCCTCATGCCGCGCTCCGTCGGCAGCCACCGCGACCGGCTCGTCGGCGCGACCGACCGCCAGGCCGAGGCCGACGGCGTCCGCCCCGGCCGCCGTGCCGCCGTGCCGAGCTGGGACGAGATCGTGTTCGGCACCCGCCGCAAGAAGCAGGAGTAGGCGACAAGAAGGCAAGAAAGGGGGGCACGCGCGCGTGCCCCCCCTTTTTTTCCGGCCGGGATGGCGTTATCGCGGGTCCGCGCCGACCGCCACCGGACGCGACGGGTCCGCGGACCACTGCGACCAGGAACCGACGTACAGGGCCGCCGGGATGCCCGCCACGGCCAGCGCGAGCACCTCGTGGGCGGCGGAGACGCCCGAGCCGCAGTACACGCCCACCTCGGTGTCCCCGGAGACCCCGAGGGCCTTGAACCGGTCCCTCAGCTCCGCCGCGGGCAGGAAACGGCCGTCGGGGCCCACGTTCTCCGTCGTCGGCGCCGACACGGCGCCCGGGATGTGCCCGCCGACCCGGTCGATCGGTTCCACCTCGCCCCGGTACCGCTCCCCCGCGCGGGCGTCCAGCAGCACACCCGTGCGGGCCAGCGCCGCGGCCCCGTCCGCGTCCAGCAGCCCCCCGGCCGCCGGCACCGGGACGAAGTCGCCCTCGGCCGGGACCGGCACCTCGGTCGACAGCTCACCCCGCCAGGACGGCAACCCGCCGTCGAGGACCCGCACGTCCGGGTGACCCGTCCAGCGCAGCAGCCACCACGCGCGCGCCGCCGCCCAGCCCTGCCCGCCGTCGTACACGACGACCGGCCGGGCCGCCGACACGCCCGCGCGGCGCATCGCGGCGCCGAACTCCGCGAGGTCGGGCAGCGGGTGCCGGCCCCCCGCGCCCGGCGCGCCGGCCAGCTCCCGGTCCAGGTCGACGAAGACCGCGCCGGGGAGGTGCCCGGCCGCGTACTCGGCCCGGCCGTCAAAGGCCGGCGCCCCGGCCGCCCGGGCCAGGCTGAGCTGCCAGCGGACGTCCAGAAGTAGGGGCGGGTTGTCGCCGGCCAGCGCGGGTGCCAGGTCGGATGCGGTGATGATGACTGTCATGGCGTCCATCCATACGCCAGGGGTGGCCGCGGCGTCCAGGTCCGGCTACTCTGCTCGGCCGGACAGGCTCGATCACAGGGCGTACGGGATCGGGCACGTGGTGTACAAACGGCGGACACCCCTCGGCCATCGCCGAGAAGCGGTGAAAGACGGCGGATCGGGCATCCTCTCGTGGGTACGGCGAGCGGCGCGGTACGACCCCGCGGCACCCGGTGGATGCGGGAGCGGCACGGGCGCACGCGCCGACGGCGTGGACGCCCCTTCCGGACAGCGGAAGCGACACGGCCACCGCGAGGGGCCGGGGAGAGAGTGATCGATGACCGAGGCACGGGAGCCGGCCGGTCCGCACGCGCGGCGTCTGCCCGGCACACCCTGCTGGGTGAGCCTGATGGTGCACGGGCTGGAGGCCACCGAGAAGTTCTACGGCGAGTTGTTCGGCTGGGAGTTCCGGCCGGGTCCGCGGCAGCTCGGCCCGTATGTGCGGGCGCTGCTCGACGGGCGGGAGGTGGCGGGCATGGGCCGGCTGCCGACGGACCGCCGGCTGCCGGTCGCCTGGACGCCCTACCTCGCCTCGGACGACGTGAACCGCACGGCAGACACGGTGCGGCTGTGCGGCGGCACGGTGGCCGTCGGCCCGCTGGACGCCGCCGAGGCCGGGCGGATGGCGATCGTCTCCGACCCCTCCGGGGCGGTGTTCGGGATCTGGCAGGGCGCCGCGCATTCCGGAACGGCGGTCACCGGCGTGCCCGGCACCCCGGTGTGGAACGAACTGCTCACCTTCGAGACGGAAAGCGT
The DNA here is from genome assembly GCF_055569255.1 of Streptomyces sp. NPDC029296. Lineage (NCBI taxonomy): Bacteria > Bacillati > Actinomycetota > Actinomycetes > Kitasatosporales > Streptomycetaceae > Streptomyces > Streptomyces sp. NPDC029296. The sequence continues at coordinate 9,312 of NZ_JBVHXT010000058.1, read as the reverse complement.
CGCGAAGTTCTACAAGAGCGTCTTCCGCTACGAGGAGGAACCGGCGGCCTCCGCCGGCGTCGACGCGCTGACCCTGCTGCTGGACGGCCGTCCGGTGGCCGGGCTGCGCGGAGTGGGCCAGGGGCTGCCCCCGGGCCGCGGGCCGCACTGGCGGACCTGTTTCCAGGTCGCCGACCTCGACGCGGCGCTGCGGCAGGTCGCCGGGCTGGGCGGCCGGGTGCTGGCACCTGCGCACGACGGCCCGCGCGGGCGGATGGCGACGGTGGCGGACCCGGAGGGCGCGGAGTTCTCCGTCGTCCAGGATCCGCGCTGAGATCTCTCAGGACGCCGGGACGGGCAGCACGTCCGGGGACAGGGCCGCCGCCCGGGCCGTGGCGGCGGTCATCCGGCGCCGGTGGTGACGGCGGCACAGCACCTCGTAGCCGACCTCGCCCCCGGTCTGGTTGACGTCGCCGACGACCACCTGGGCGCCCTCGACCACCATCTCGCCGTCGATCGTCCGGGCGTTGTGCGTGGCCCGGGCGCCGCACCAGCACAGCGCCTCCACTTGGAGCACCTCGATCCGGTCGGCCAGCTCCACCAGCCGCTGCGAGCCGGGGAACAGCTTGGAGCGGAAGTCGGTGGTGATGCCGAAGGCGAAGACGTCCAGACCGAGATCGTCCACCACGCGCGCGAGCTGGTCGATCTGCTCGGGCGCGAGGAACTGCGCCTCGTCCGCGATCACGTAGTCGGCCCGGCCGCCCTGGGAGAGGTGGTCCACGAGGTACGCGTACAGGTCCTGGCCGTCCTCGACCTCCACCGCGTCGGTGACCAGGCCCAGCCGGGAGGACAGCTTGCCCTCGCCCGCGCGGTCGTCGCGGGTGAAGATCATGCCCGCCAGACCGCGCGCGGACCGGTTGTGCTCGATCTGCAGAGCCAGCGTCGACTTCCCGCAGTCCATCGTTCCGGAGAAGAACACCAGCTCGGGCATGAGGGGTTGAGCACCTTTCGGCGAAGAGGGAGGGCGGGGGGTCAGGAGCGTACTTCGAGCAGCGGGACGAGCTGTTCCGCCGGGGTCATCGAGCCGTGGTTGCCGACCAGCGCCGACTCCTTGGGCTCCCGCTCGGAGGCGATGATCAGCACGTCGTCGTGCGCGGCGGCGACCACGTCCCCGATCCGCGGGTACACGCGCTCGTCGCATTCGCCGGGCCGCCCGAACCAGCCCGCCGCGATCGCCTCGTCGCGCGACGCCACCCAGAACTGCTCCCCGAGCACCTCGCGCCACACGGTGAGCACGTCGTTCCCGGCGCCCGGGACCGCGTACACGTGCCGGGCCCGGCCCTCGCCGCCGAGCAGCGCGACGCCGGCCCGCAGCTCCCAGTCCTCGTCGAAGTCGATGCGGTGCCGCTCGTCGAACGGCACGTCGACCATGCCGTGGTCGGCGGTGACGTAGAGGGCGCTGCGCGGGGGCAGTTGCTCGGCCAGCCGCTGGGCGAGCCGGTCGACGTACATCAGCTGGCCGCGCCAGGTGTCGGAGGCGATGCCGTAGCGGTGTCCCGAGCCGTCCAGCTCGGCGTAGTACGTGTACACCAGCGAGCGGTCGCCCGCGGCCAGCTGCTCGGCCGCGAGGTCCATGCGCTCCTCGCCGGTGAGCCGCCCGTGGAAGGTGCCGCCGCTGAGCGCGACCTTGGTGAGCGGGGTGTGCTCGAAGGCGGGCGAGGTCACCTGGGCGGTGTGCACGCCGGCGTCGTGGGCCAGCTGGAAGACGGTGGGGTACGGCTGCCAGGCGCCCGGTTCGGTGTACGGCTGCCAGCGGAGCTGGTTCATCAGCTCGCCGGTGGCCGGGTTGCGCACCGCGTACCCGGGCAGGCCGTGCGCGCCGGGCGGCAGGCCGGTGCCGACGGAGGCGAGGGAGGCCGCGGTGGTCGCCGGGTAGCCGGCGGTGAGCGGGCGGCCGGTGCCGCCGCGGGAGCTGCCGAGCAGGGAGGTCAGGAAGGGCGCCTCGTCCGGGTGGGCGGCGAGCTGCTCCCAGCCGAGGCCGTCGACCAGGAAGACGCAGACCCGGTCGGCGGGGGTCAGCTCGCCGATCGAGGCGGTCGTGCCGGGGACGCCCAGGCCGGCGGCGAGGGTGGGCAGCAGGTCGGCCAGGGAGCCGCTGCCGTACTCGGGCAGCGGCGCGGTGGCCAGGGCGAGGGGCTCCGGGTGGTCCCAGGCGGAGAGCGAGGACATCAGCGGGTGAGGTCCGCGGTCGCCTCCGAGATGGCCTGCGCGAAGGCGAGCGCCTGGCGCACCGTCTCCGGGCCGTCCCCGGCCTCGCTGACGCGCAGGCTGAGGTCGTCCGCCGTGGAGCTGCCCGTGTAGCCGTGGTCGGCGTCGCAGTTGGGGTCGCCGCAGGCGGCGGGTTCCAGGTCGATGCGGTTGACCGCGCCCCAGCCGATGGTCAGCACGACCTCGCGGGGCAGCGTGCCCGGCGTGTACTGCTCCGGGTTCGCGACCACCCGGCTGACCACGACGGACGAGATCCGGTCGAGCTTCACGGACTCGGTGGAGGTGGTGGCGTAGGGCGTCGGGGAGGTGCCGTCGGCGGCCTGCTCGTCGGTGTGGCTGACGATGAAGCGGTTGCCGGTGAGGACCAGCACGGTGACGTGCCGGCGGACCTCGTTCTGGTCGAACGTCGTCTCCTGGTGGACCAGGTACGACCGGACGGGCTCGCCGCCCACCGCGGCCTCCACCGCCTCGGCCACGAGGGCCGGGTAGTAGCCGCTGCGCTCGATCGCCGCGCGCAGCCCCTGGGTCGTCGTACTGGTCTTGGCCATGGCGTCCATCCTAATCCGTGGGCAAGGGCACTCCGGGCCAGTCGGACGGACCGGGGGCGGGGCGGCCCGCCGCTCCGGGGGCGGGCCGGGGCTCGCGTGCGGGAACCCGGGGACAGGCCCCGGGCGGGGCCGCCCACCGGTCCGGGCGCGGGCCGGGGCTCGCATGCGGGAACCCGGGGGACGGGACCCGGGCGGATCCCCGGCCGGGCGGGAGCGGCCGGGCAAGGGACCGGGCCGGCGAGCCGGTGCTCGCCTGCGGGAACCCGGGGGCCTCGGGCGGGACTCCGGACGGGAGGCGGCGGTCGGGCAGGAGGCGGGGCCGGGGCTCGCGTGCGGGAACCCGGAGGGACGGGACCCGGGCGGATCCCCGGCCGGGCGGGGGCGGCCGGGCAAGGGACCGGGCCGGCGAGCCGGTGCTCGCGTGCGGGAACCCGGGGGCCTCGGGCGGGACTCCGAATGGGCGGCGACGGTCGGGCAGAAAGCGGGGCCGGGGCTCGCGTGCGGGAACCCGGGGGGACGGGACCCGGACGGATCCCCGGCCGGGCGGGAGCGGCCGGGCAAGGGACCGGGCCGGCGAGCCGGAGCTCGCCTGCGGGAACCCGAGGGCCTCGGGCGGGACTCCGAATGGGCGGCGACGGTCGGGCAGAAAGCGGGGCCGGGGCCGCCGGCGTCCCCTCGCAGGCGGTGGCGGTCGGCCGGGGTCCGCCCGGCGCCTGTCGGCGGCCGTGCCGTCTCCTCGGCGGAAGACGGGGCCTGGAGGGTGGCGGGGCACGCGGCGCGGGCCGGGCCGGCGAAGACCGCCTCCGGGCCGGGGCGGCGGGTGAGGCCGCGTCCGGCGGCGGGCCCGAGCCGGGCGGCGTCCCCGCCGGTCGCGTCCCGGTCCCTGCCCTCGGGCCGCGGGCGGCGGGCGGCCGACGTCGACGGGGTCCTGCGCCTCGTCAGTAGGCCGGCATCGTGCGCGGGCCGAGGTCGTCGCGGGCGGGCGGGGGTGCGAGCCGTACCGTGGCGCCGAGGACGCTCGCCCCGTGCGGGGCGACGACGACGGGCTCCAGGGTGACCGCGACCACCTCCGGGTGGTCGTCGACCAGCCGGGACACCCTCAGCAGCAGCTCCTCCAGCGCCGGGGTGTCCACGGGTGTGGAGCCGCGCCAGCCGAACAGCAGCGGCGCGGTGCGGATGGACCGCACCAGCGAGGTCGCCTCCCGGTCGGTGACGGGGATCAGCCGGTGGGCCATGTCCCCGAGCAGTTGTGAGGCGGCGCCGGCCAGGCCGAAGGACAGCACGGCGCCGGCCGCCGGGTCGATCACCGCGCGGACGACGGTGTCCACGCCCCGGGGCGCCATCGCCTGCACCACCGGCCGCAGTTCCTCCGGCCGGCCGAACAGCTCGGTCAACTCGGTGTACGCCCGCAGCAGTTGTTCCTCGTCCGCGAGGTCGAGTCGGACGCCTCCCAGGTCGGCGCGGTGCCTGAGGTGCGGGGCGGTCGCCTTGAGGGCCACCGGGTAGCCGAGCGCGCGGGCGGCCTCCACGGCGGCGTCCGGGCCGGGCGCGGGCAGGGCGCGGCGCACGGGGACGCCGTACCGGCCGAGCAGCTCGCAGGTGTGCTCGGCGGACAGGGTGAGCCCCTCGCCGCGCGCGAGCAGCTCCCCGATCAGCCGGGCGGCGCCCTTCTCGTCGATGTCGTCGAACTCCGGCACCTTTCCGGGGTCGGCCGCCTCCCGCCGCCACTGCCCGTACTTCACGGCCTCGGCGAGCGCCCGCACCGCGCGTTCGGCGGCGGGGTAGGCGGGGATGAGCCGGGTGCCGTCCTCGGGGTGGGCCTGGGGTTCCTCTCCGGGCGCGGGCAGGGGGGCGGGCCGTATGCGCACCGCTTCCGTTCCGACCGTGCCGGGCGCCCTGTCCGCGGCCCCGGGCGCGGTGCTGGTCGCGGCCGACAACGCCTGCGCCAGCCCGCCCAGTTCGACGTGGACCACCAGCACCGGCTTCCCCGGCACCGCCGCCGCGGCCGAGCGCAGCGCCTCCGCCAGCTCCGCGTCCCCCGGCGAGCCTTCCCCGATCGCGGGGATCGCCGTGACGACGACGGCGTCGTTCGTGTCGTCGGCCAGCGCGGCGGCCAGTGCCCGGTGGAAGTCCTCCGCCGTCGCCCCGGTGGTCAGGTCCACCGGCCGGTCCGGCCGCAGCCCCTCCGCCACGCACCGGTCGTACGTCAGCACGCCCAGCGACTCGGAGTTGCCGAGGATGGCCACGCGCGGCCCGGCGGGCAGCGGCTGCCGGGCGAGCAGCAGTCCCGCGTCGACCAGCTCGGTGATCGTGTCGACCCGGATCACCCCGGCCTGCCGCAGCAGCGCGGACACGGTCGCGTGCGGCAGCCGGGTGGCGCGCACGGCGTGCCCCTGCGGGGCGGTGCCGGTGCCCTGCACGACGACCAGGGGCTTCGCCGCGGCCGTCCGCCGGGCGAGCCGGGTGAACTTGCGGGGGTTTCCGATGGACTCCAGGTACATGAGGACGACGTCGGTGTCCGGGTCGTCGTACCAGTACTGGAGGACGTCGTTGCCGGAGACGTCGGCGCGGTTGCCGGCGGACACGAAGGTGGAGACGCCCGTGACCCCGGTCACCCCTCCCCCGCGCCGGTGCAGCCGGGACAGCAGGGCGATGCCGATGGCGCCGGACTGGGCGAAGAGCCCGATGCGGCCGGGGCGGGGCGGTTCGGGGGCGAGCGAGGCGTTCAGCCGGACGCCGTCGGCGGTGTTGATGACGCCGAAGGCGTTGGGGCCGATGAGCCGCATGCCGTAGGCGCGTGCGGCCCGGACGAGCGCGCGCTGCCGTTCGCGCCCCTCGGGTCCGCTCTCGGCGTACCCGGCGGAGAGCACGACCAGCCCCTGGACGCCGTGTTCGCCGCACTCGGCGACCACGGCGGGCACGTGCTCGGCCGGTACGGCGACGACGGCGAGGTCCACGTGCCCGTCGATGTCGCGCACCGAGCGGTGCGCGGGCACCCCGTCGATCTCCTTGAGGTCTTCGGGGAAGGCCTTGTTCACGGCGTGCAGCGGGCCCGGGTAGCCGGCCGCGCGGATGTTGCCGAGGACGCCGCGGCCCACCCCGCCGGGGGCGCGGCCGACGCCGACGACCGCGACCGAGCCGGGTGCGAGGAGCCGCCGTACCGAGCGGGCCTCGGCGCGCTGTTCCCGGGCGTGCTGCACGGCCACGGAGCGGTCGGTGGGTTCGAGGTCCAGTTCCAGGCGTACGACGCCGTCCTCGAAGCTGCGCTTCTGGGTGTAGCCGGCGTCCGTGAACACCTTGATCATCTTGGTGTTGGCGGGCAGCACCTCGGCGGCGAAGCGGCGGATGCCGCGCTCGCGCGCGACGGCCGCGATGTGCTCCAGGAGGGCGGAGGCGACCCCGCGGCCCTGGTGGGCGTCCTGGACCAGGAAGGCGACCTCGGCCTCCTCGGCGGGCGCGGTGGCGGGCAGGCCGTCCGCGCCTATGCGGTCGTAGCGTACGGTGGCGATGAACTCGCCGCCGATGGTGGCCGCCAGTCCCACCCTGTCCACGAAATCGTGATGCGTGAAGCGGTGGACGTCCTTGGCGGACAGGCGCGGGTACGGCGCGAAGAAGCGGTAGTACTTCGACTCGTCCGAGACCTGCTCGTAGAAACTGACCAGGCGGTCGGCGTCATCGACGGTGATGGGCCTGACGCGCGCGGTGCCGCCGTCGCGCAGCACCACGTCCGCCTCCCAGTGGGCGGGGTACTGGTGCCGGTCCTGCCGGTCCGCCGAGGTCTGCATGGGCCCCAGCGTAAGGCTCGCGTACGACAACGGCGCGAGGCAGTCTATGGGGGGCGAATGCCGGACCGGGGCCGCGGTCCGGCGTCGCTCCGGGGCGGGTCCTCAAGGCCTGCTCCGGGCACGCTTCACGGTATGGGAAACTGGTCTAGACAACCCTGAGCACTGAAGGGCAGCAACACATGGCTGAGCGCCGCGTCAACGTCGGCTGGGCCGAGGGTCTCCACGCCCGCCCCGCCTCCCTCTTCGTCCGAGCCGCCACGGCCACAGGCGTCCCGGTGACGATCGCCAAGGCCGGGGGCGACCCCGTCAACGCGGCTTCGATGCTGGCCGTCCTGGGCCTGGGCGCCCAGGGTGGCGAGGAGATCGTCCTCGCCTCCGACGCCGAGGGCGCCGACGCCGCCCTCGACCGTCTGGCGAAGCTGGTCTCCGAGGGCCTGGAGGAACTGCCCGAGACCGTCTGAGCGGAATCGGGAAGCCGCGTCGCCCCTGCCGGGCGGCGCGGCTTTCGCGTACGCGCGGCCCCTTGCGCCCCCGAGGCTTCCCGTCGGCTGAATTCACCGTCGCCGATTGAAGGACGCGACCGATAATTCCCGGCACCGCGAAAGGGCAGCGGAAAACACCCCGCCACCGAATAACCACTTCTTTGTATACGGCGCCCGTGTTAATGCCGCAGACCCGACATGTTTACGGCATGTTGCGAAGTCCTCACACGTTCCCCGGGGCCGGAAAAACGAAGGCGGTGCGCGCCGGTCGCGCGTTCGGCGTGCAGGGCGGTCAGCACCCGCGCGCGTTCGCCGTCCCCGCGCGCCACCGCGTCCACGATCGCCCCGTGCTCGGTCCAGGACTCCACCGGGCTCACCGGCGCCTCCACCGCGTACATCCACGCGATCTTGTGGCGCAGCTGGGTCAGCACCGAGGTGAGCGAGGGGCTGCCGCAGGCCTGGGCCAGCGTCTCGTGGAACCAGCCGCCCAGCGAACGCAGATCCTCGCTGTTGCCCTTCCTGGCCCGCTCCTGGCCCAGCCGGACCAGGCCGCGCAACACCTTCAGATGGGCCTCCGTGCGCCGCTGGGCGGCCCGCGCGGCGCCCAGCGGCTCCAGCAGCGTCCGCATCTCCAGCACGTCGGCGGCCTCCTGCTCGGTCGGCTCGGCCACGCACGCGCCCGCGTGCCGGCGCGTCACCACGAAGCCCTCGGCCTCCAGCGTGCGCAGCGCCTCGCGCACGGGGACGCGCGAGACGCCGTAGCGGCGGGCCAGGACTTCCTCGGTCAGCCGGCTGCCACGCTCGTAGACACCGGCGACGATGTCGTCCCGGACAGCGGTGCACACCGAGTGCGCCGGAATACGCATGACCGACCTCCGCCTTAATCCCCGTGAAACGCCGACGATGAACGCCTGTTCCGTGACTCTATTCCAGTCGGCCGGAATTTCCGATGGCGGGCCGTAATCCATGGATATTTTTTGGACAACGGATGCCGCGGAGAACGTGAAAAACGGCGAAAGCCCCGGCTCGGAGAGCCGGGGCCGCCGGGGAAGGCGCGAGCGCGTCAGATGCGCACGCCGTGCGAGCGGAGGTAGGCGACGGGGTCGATGTCGGAGCCGTAGTCCGGGCTGGTGCGCGCCTCGAAGTGGAGATGCGGGCCGGTGACGTTGCCCGTGGAGCCGGAAAGCCCGATCTGCTGGCCCGGCACGACCTTCTGGCCCACCGTGACGCCGATGGACGACAGGTGCCCGTACTGCGTGTACATGCCGTCGGCCATGCGGATCACGATCTCGTTGCCGTACGCGCCGCCCCAGCCGGTGGAGACGACCGTGCCGGAACCCACCGCGTGCACGGTGGTGCCGCCGGCCGCGTGGAAGTCGATGCCGGTGTGCGAACCGGAGGACCACAGCGAGCTGGAGGCCTGGTAGGCCGTGGAGACGTAGGAGTGCTCGATGGGGGCCACGAAGGCGTTCAGCCGGCGGCGTTCGGCCTCGCGCGCGGCGCGGGCCCTGGCCTCGCGCAGCTCCTCGGCCCGCTCGGCGGCCGCCTTCGCGGCGGCCTCCTCGGCCGCCTTGCGGTCCGCGGCCTGCTGCTGGGCGGTGGCCTGCGCGTCGATCTGCGCGGCGACGTCCTCGGTGGCGGCGAGGACCGGAGTGAGGCCCGTCTGGTCCACGGGGTTGCCGGCGGCGAGCGCCGGGGAGGCGGCGAGGGTGCCGATGACACCGGTGGTGGTCAGGGCCGCGACGCCGGCCGCCTGCGCGGTGGTGCGCTTGACCCGGCCGGGCTTGCGGTGCTTCCCGGTGGCGCACATGAACGCCATGAAGTGGCTGGTCCTTTCCTTCCCTCTCGCCTACCGGGTTAGCTGACGGGTTCGGAGCAGGAAGGTCTCCTACGGGCTCCCTCGCGGTCGCCCGATTCACCCCAGGGACGGTGGGTCCCCGGCTCCCCTGGCTCGCGCCGTACAGGGACTCGGCGATGGCTGTCCGGTGCCGCGGGTGCGGCGCACTGCCTGACGAACAGCCCGGACGACGCTACGGCGGCCCGCTTTCGATCCTCAAACGGATCCGGCTTTTTGTAGCGCATCCCACAGGTCAGACAGGCAACCTCCGCCTCAAAACGGGCATCTGAGGGACCGAGTGGAACAGCGTGGGGGGGGGGGGGGGGGGGGGGGGGGGGGGGGGGGGGAGGGGGGGGGGGGGGGGGGGGGGGGGGGGGGGGAGGGGGGGGGGAGAGAAGGAACAGGGGGGAGGT
>NZ_JBVHXT010000057.1:0-52286 GCF_055569255.1 Streptomyces sp. NPDC029296 | reverse complement strand
GTACTGCAGGGGGGACCCTGTGGGAGAGTAGGACACCGCCGAACAATTTTTGGGGAAACCCCCGCACCTTCGGGTGCGGGGGTTTTCTGCGTTATAGCCCCCCGCGGCACGTCCCAAAAGAACGTGGCGGGAAAAGCCCTCAGAGCCGGCCCGCCGCTTTCAACGCCAGATACGCGTCCGCAAGCGCCGGCGCGAGATCCTCCGGAGTCGCGTCCACCACCGTCACCCCATGACGTCGGAGCTGCTCCGCGGTGCGTCGGCGCTCGTCTTGGGCGCGAGCCGCCGCTGCCGCCTCGTACACGGCCTCCACATTCCCCCGCGCCCGCGCCATGCGAGCGATGTGCGGATCCGCCACCGACGCGACCAGAACCGTATGGCGCTGAGTGAGCTGCGGGAGCACGGGCAGCAAGCCCTGCTCCACCGGCGCCGCGTCCAGCGACGTGAGAAGCACGACCAGGGAACGCCGAGGCGCGGTGCGCAGAGCGGCGGCGCTGAGACCCCGCGCGTCGGTCTCGACCAGCTCCGGCTCAAGCGTGGCCATCGCGTCGACCAGAGAAGGCAGCACATCGCCGGCCGTACGGCCCTGGACCAGTGCGCGCACCCGGCGGTCGTAGGCCAGCAACGCCACCCGGTCGCCGGCGCGTGAGGCGAGGGCCGCCAGCAGCAGGGCCGCGTCCATGGAAGCGTCCAGGCGCGGCGCGTCGCCCACCCGGCCGGCCGAGGTGCGACCGGTGTCCAGCACCAGCAGGATGTGCCGGTCGCGTTCGGGGCGCCAGGTGCGCACGGCGACAGCGGACTGCCGGGCCGTGGCACGCCAGTCGATGGAGCGGGTGTCGTCCCCGGGGACGTACTCGCGCAGGCTGTCGAACTCCGTCCCCTCCCCCCGCGTCAGCACGCTGGTGCGGCCGTCGAGTTCGCGCAATCGGGCGAGCTTCGACGGGAGGTGCTTGCGGCTGGTGAACGGGGGCAGGACTCGTACGGTCCAGGGAACCTGGTGGGTTCCCTGGCGGGTGAACAGTCCGAGAGGGCCGTAGGAGCGAATGGTCACGCGGTCGGCCTCGCGGTCCCCCCGGCGGGTGGGGCGCAGTGTGGTCGTCACGCGTCGGCGCTCGCCCGGGGGCACGGTCAGCGGGTGCCGGGAAGCCCCGGTCTCGGTCCCCGGCTGCCAGGCGCTCGGTGGCCAGGCGTCACGGAGCCGGGCCCGAAGGGGCCGGCGGCTCGGGTTCGTGACCGTCAGGGTGACGCTGGCGGGGTCGCCGAGACGGACGGTGGTGTCGCCGGAGCGGGTCAGGCGCAGGTGACGCACCGGCGCGGCCAGTGCGTAGTCGCAGGCGCAGGCCAGGGCGAGAGAGCCGTTGACGGCGAGGATGCCCGTCCAGCCCGGCTCCAGGAGTCCTACGGGGAGGGAGCCGAGGGCCGCGAGGAGAGCGGCGCGTCCGGTGAGTGCCATCAGCGGGGGACCGGGACGTGGGCGAGGACGGCGTTGACGACCGAGTCGGCGGTCACGCCCTCCATCTCGGCCTCGGGGCGAAGTTGCACGCGGTGCCGCAGGGTCGGCAGGGCCAGGGCCTTCACATCGTCGGGGATGACGTAGTCGCGGCCCGTCAGCCAGGCCCAGGCGCGTGAGGTGGCGAGCAGGGCGGTGGCGCCGCGCGGGGAGACGCCCAGGGCGAGGGACGGCGACTCGCGGGTGGCGCGGCAGATGTCCACGACGTAGGCGGTGATCTCGGGAGACACGGTCGTCTTGGCGACCGCGGCGCGGGCCACCGCCAGATCGGCGGGGCCGGCGACCGGTCGTACGCCGGCGGCGCGCAGGTCGCGCGGGTCGAAGCCCGAGGCGTGCCGGGTCAGGACGTCGATCTCGTCCTGGCGGGAGGGCAGGGGGATGGTCAGCTTCAGCAGGAACCGGTCCAGCTGGGCTTCCGGGAGCGGGTAGGTGCCCTCGTACTCCACCGGGTTCTGGGTCGCGGCGACCAGGAACGGATCGGGGAGCGGGCGCGGGGTGCCGTCGACCGTGACCTGGCGTTCCTCCATGGCCTCCAGCAGCGAGGACTGGGTCTTGGGCGGAGTGCGGTTGATCTCGTCCGCGAGGAGGAGGTTGGTGAAGACCGGGCCGGGCTGGAAGGAGAACTCGGCGGTGCGGGCGTCGTAGACGAGGGAGCCGGTGACGTCACTCGGCATCAGGTCCGGCGTGAACTGAACGCGCTTGGTGTCGAGTTCCAGCGCGGATGCGAGGGCGCGGACGAGCAACGTTTTGGCGACCCCGGGGACTCCTTCCAGTAGGACGTGTCCGCGGCAGAGGAGGGCGACGACGAGGCCGGTCACGGCGGGGTCCTGGCCGACCACGGCTTTGGCGATCTCGGCGCGCAGGGTTTCCAGCGCGGCGCGGGCGGTGGCCGCGTCCCCGCCCCGCCCGGCGTTGTCGGCGGTCGGTTCCATCATGAACGGCGTACCTCTCTTTCGAGGGCGTCGAGTTGATCGGTGAGGGCGATGAGGGCCGCGTCGTCGCCGGGCGGCGGTCCGAAGAGGAGGGGATGCAGCGTCCGTCCGTCGCCGGAGAGGCGGGCGGAAAGGGCCGGGAGCAGGGCTTCCGGCGTGTGCGCCTGGGTGGCGGGGACGCCGGCAAGGGAGGCGAGGCGGGCGCGGGTGGCGGAGCGCAGGGCGTCTGCCGCGCGGTCGCGGGCGTTCGCCTTGCGGTAGAGGCGGGCGCGGCCTTCGGTGGTCTCGGAGGCGCGGATGGCGACGGGGAGTTTCTCGGCCACGAGAGGGCCGAAGCGGCGGGCCCGCCAGAAGGCGGCGAGTGCCGCTGCGACGAGGAGTTGCAGGGTGGCCCAGAGCCACCCCGTGGGGAGCAGGTCGAAAAGGCCCTTCTGGTCGTCCGTCCGGGCACCGGAGGCGTCGGACAGCGAGGGGAGGTACCAGACCAGATGCGGGCGGGAGCCGAGGAGTTGAAGGGCCAGCGAGGCGTTGCCCTGCTCGTCGAGGCGGTCGTTGTAGAGGATGTCGGGCGCACCGAGCACGACGGTGTCGCCGCCCCCGGAGGGCGTGGGGACGCGCAGCAGGGTGGCGAGGCGCTCGCTGGGGTAGCAGGAGTCGGCGTCGAGGCGGGTGGTGGTGTAGCGGACGCCGCCGGTGTCGGCGGTGCCCGCGCGCCGGGCCTCGGGCAGCGCGCAGTGCGGGGTAAGCGCGGAGTCGCCGCTGGTGGCGGGGTCCGCGGTGACCCCGGGGGCGAGTCGCTCGACGGACCAGCTGCCGGCCGCGACCAGGACGGTGCGCCCGCCGGAGGTCGCCGTGGCCGTGCGCAGCCGCGTCTGCTGACCATGGGTCAGCCGGTCGGGCACGGCGACCAGCAGGGTGGTGTCGGGGCCGGTGGCGGAGCGTGCCGCTTCGAGGGTGGTCACCACGCGCGTCGAGACGCCCCGCCGGCCGATGAGTTCGGCGACGGCGCGACTGCCGTGGGGATCGGCGGAGCGCGGGTCCAGTTCGCCGTGATGGGCGGTGGAGCGTACGGCGGCCATGGCGACGGCCGCGGCCAGGATCAGGACGGCGGCGAGCGCGAGGCCGCGCGTGCGGGTCCACACCTGGCGGCCGGTGGGTGCGGTGGAGGTGGTGGCCGGCGGGGCGTCGGTGGTCACTCGGCTGCCCCCTGGCGGGTGCTGTGGGCCGTGCTGGTGGCGCTGTCCGCGAGGACGGGCCGGGTGTTCGCCAGGTCGTGGTCGAGGCCGGCGAGACGGCGGTACGACTGTTCGCCGGCGCCGCGCCCGCCGTATGTGACGTCGTCGAACTCGCGGGCCGCGGTGCGCAGCCGGTCCGCGTGCGCGGGCAGGGTGCGGCCGGCCTCGGCGGCGGCTTCGTCGGCGGTGCGGCCGGGGCGTACGTCGAGCAGGGCGCGTTCCTCCAGGGACCGGACCACGGCGCGCATGCGCTCCTGGACGGCCTGGTTCCAGTGGCCCTGGGCCGCGTGTGCCTCGGCGGCCGCGCGGTGTTCGGCGGCGCTGCGGACGTGCTCGTCGAACAGGACCGCCGCGGTGGCGGGCCGGCGGCGGGGGGTGCCGAGGCGCCACCAGAGGGCGGCCAGGACGGCGACGACGACCAGGATGACGACGACCAGGCCGACCACACCGCCCGGCGTGGCGGACGCGGCCGTGCCGAACAGCCGGCCGAGCCAGTCCCAGAACGCGTTCAGGGCGCGCTGGAACAGGCTGGGGTCGTTCTCGTGGTACATCCCCTTGGACAGCTCGCGCCGGGCCGCCTCCCGAGCGGGATCGCGCGGGACGGTCACCGGCGGCTCGTCGCCCGAGCCGCCGGCCGCCAGGACCGCACGGCCTGGCGCGCGTGACAGGCGAGCGATCGTGGCGGCGCCCGATGGGAGCGCCGCCGTGAGAACTCCCCCCGCGAGGCTCACCGCATCAGCTCCCGGGGACGGGGCCGGGGGCGCCGTTGCCGAAGCCCTGGACACCGGCGGCGCGGGCCAGCTCGAGGTCGAGGGCCTCGCGGCGGATGCGCTGGTCGATGTAGAGGAGCGCGGTGACGCCGGCGCTGATCGGAAGGGTGAGCGTGGTGCCGACCAGGGAGCCGATGCCCCGGATGATCAGGAAGGCCCAGCCGACGTCGCCGCTGTTGGTGGCGAGGAAGTCGGCCATGCCGTCGCCGCCCGCCGCCGCGCCGATGACGGCGAAGGGGATGGTCACGATCGCCGAGACGATGTTCGTGATCAGTCCGGCCAGCAGCTGGATGCCGAAGACGCGCCACCAGGAGCCCCGCACCAGCTTGACGGAACGGCTCATGGACTTCTTGATGCCCTGCCGCTCCAGCATGAGGGCGGGAGCGGCCAGGTAGAAGCGGACGCTCAGCCACACCGCGACGACGATGGCGGCGAGGATGCCGAGGACCAGCAGCGCGGCCCCCGCGGCATCGCTGCCGCCGCCGGCCAGGACCAGGATGCCGGGCAGTGCCCCGACGGCGAGGACGCCGAAGACGATCAGGCCGAGCAGGATGAGCAGACCGCACAGCCTGAGCAGTTGCGGGCGGGACTCACGCCACGCCTCGCCGGTGCTGACCGGTTTGCCCAGTACGGCACGGCTGGTGATGGTGGTGAGCAGGGCGGTCGCGACGAGCATGGCCGCCGCGGAGACCACCGTGAGGAGTCCGGTGCCGATCACGGTGTCGCGCAGGCTGCGGAGGACCTCGCCGGGGGTGGCGGTCCGGCTGTCGAGCGTGGTGTCGGTGAGGGCGTCGTTCAGGACGAAGCCCTGCAGGAGGACCAGGCCGACCTCGGTGAGCAGGGCGACCGCCAGCGAGATGCCGAGGACCGAGCGCCAGTAGGTGCGCATCGTGGAGACGGCGCCGTCGAGGATCTCGCCGACGCCGAGCGGGCGCAGCGGGATGACACCGGGCTTGGCGGCGGGGGGCGGTCCGCCCCAGCCGCCGCCCCAGGCCGGATAACCGCCGTAGCCGCCGGGAGGGCCGCCGTAGCCGCCACCGCCCTGGCCTCCGTGGCCGCCGGGGGGCTGTCCGCCCCAGCCGGGGCCGGGCGGCGGGGGCGGTGGGGCCTGGTGCGGGCCGGGGGCACCGGTGGGCGCCGACCACTGCCCGGGTGGCGGCTGCTCCTTGGACCATGTGCCGCCTGGGCCCTGCGGGTCCGGGCCCGGCTGCGGCGCGGGCTCGGCGGGGCCGGGGCGGCCGGCGGGCTCGGCGGGGCCGGACGCACCGGGTTCCCGCCCCTCGGACGACGGGGCGGATCCGGGCGAGGCCCAGCCCGGAGTGTCAGTCATCGAAACTCCTTCTCGGTGCCCGTCCGCGGTCGCGGCGGCGGGTTGGCAGCCATCGTGCCATGGGCCGGTCATCGGGGTACGGGCCGCAGTGGGGGCGGGACTTCTTCAATTGTCCGCCGGATCCGGGGCAGACTGACGGCATGGCTGAGCAGCAGGCGCGAACCGGCGTGGACAAACGGCCGACGGGGATACCGGCGATCCGATGGGAGGAACCACCAGAGGGCCCCGTACTGGTCCTCCTCGATCAGACGAGGCTTCCGGCCGAAGAGGTCGAATTGGTGTGCACGGACGCGTCGGCGCTGGTGGAGGCGATCCGCTCGCTCGCCGTGCGCGGTGCGCCGTTGCTCGGGATCGCGGGTGCGTACGGTGTCGCGCTCGCCGCCGCGCGCGGCTTCGACGTGCCCGAGGCGGCGCGCGTGCTGGAAGGGGCCAGGCCCACCGCGGTGAACCTGTCCGTCGGCGTGCGCCGGGCCGAGACCGCTCACCAGGCGGCGCTGGCCCGGACCGGTGACCCGACCGCGGCGGCCGTGGCGGCCCTGGCGGCGGCGCGGGCGCTGCACCGGGAGGACGCCGAGGCCAGCGCCCGGATGGCGGCCCACGGGCTGGCACTGCTGGACGAGCTGCTGCCGGCCGGCGGGCACCGGATCCTGACCCATTGCAACACCGGCTCGCTCGTGTCGGGCGGGGAGGGCACGGCCTTCGCGGTGGCGCTCGGTGCGCACCGGGCGGGGCGGCTGCGGCGGCTGTGGGTGGACGAGACGCGGCCGTTGCTCCAGGGCGCGCGTCTGACGGCGTACGAGGCGGCCCGCAGCGGTATGGCGTACACCCTGCTCACCGACAACGCGGCGGGCTCGCTGTTCGCGGCGGGCGAGGTGGACGCGGTGCTGATCGGGGCGGACCGGATCGCGGCCGACGGCTCGGTGGCGAACAAGGTCGGCAGCTATCCGCTGGCCGTGCTCGCCCGCTACCACCACGTGCCGTTCATCGTGGTGGCGCCGGTGACGACGGTCGACCGGGACACCCCCGACGGGGCGTCCATCGAGGTCGAGCAGCGCCCGGGCTTCGAGGTCACCGAGGTCATGGCACCGCAGGTGGCGGCGGCCGGGGCGGCGGCCGGGATCGCGGTGGCACCGCTGGGGACACAGGCGTACAACCCGGCGTTCGACGTGACGCCCCCCGAACTGGTGACGGCCATCGTCACCGAGGAGGGGGTCGTCTCCCCGGTGACCGCGGAGTCCCTCGCCGAGGTCTGCGCCCGTTCACGCCGCACCGCGGATCCCGCATGATCAAGCCGCTCCCGGCGGCCGGGGGCAGACAGTGACGGCCCGGTACGACTAGGGTCACCGGCCAGTGACCTGCCTCACCAGCGCGCCTGTCACTGTTACGAGAATGGGATGATGTCGTTTATGAAGGGACGAGTCCTTGTCGTCGACGACGACACCGCACTGGCCGAGATGCTCGGCATCGTGCTGCGTGGTGAAGGTTTTGAGCCGTCTTTCGTAGCCGACGGCGACAAGGCGCTGGCCGCTTTCCGTGAGAGCAAGCCCGATCTGGTGCTGCTCGACCTGATGCTGCCCGGGCGGGACGGCATCGAGGTGTGCCGGCTGATCCGGGCGGAGTCCGGGGTGCCGATCGTGATGCTCACGGCCAAGAGCGACACCGTCGATGTGGTGGTGGGCCTGGAGTCGGGGGCCGACGACTACATCGTCAAGCCGTTCAAGCCGAAGGAGCTGGTGGCGCGGATCCGGGCGCGGCTGCGCAGGTCTGAGGAGCCGGCGCCGGAGCAGCTCACCATCGGTGACCTGGTCATCGATGTCGCCGGGCACTCGGTGAAGCGGGACGGGCAGTCGATCGCGCTGACCCCGCTGGAGTTCGACCTGCTGGTCGCGCTCGCGCGCAAGCCGTGGCAGGTGTTCACGCGTGAGGTGCTGCTCGAGCAGGTCTGGGGCTACCGGCACGCGGCCGACACGCGGCTCGTCAACGTGCACGTCCAGCGGCTGCGGTCCAAGGTCGAGAAGGACCCGGAGCGGCCGGAGATCGTGGTGACCGTCCGTGGTGTCGGTTACAAGGCCGGGCCGAGCTGACATGTCCGGGGACAGTGCCGCTTCGGCTCCCGGCGGGCCCGGGAACCGTCCGGGGCGGCCTGTCGGCCGGACGGCGGTGGGTGCGCGCCTGAGGAGGCTGTTCGAGGGCGGGTTGGTGCGGGGCGGGGTGCAGGGCAGCCCGGTCGTGCGGCTGTTCCCGCGCTGGGTGCGCCGTCCACTGCTGCCCGTGATGCGGCTGTGGCGGCGCAACATCCAGCTCAGGGTCGTCGCCACGACCCTGGTGATGTCGCTGGGCGTCGTCCTGCTGCTGGGCTTCGTCGTCATCGGGCAGGTCCGCAACGGACTGCTGGACGCGAAGGTGAAGGCGTCGCAGAGCCAGGCCACCGGCGGATTCGCGGTGGCCAGGCAGAAGGCCGACGAGGCGGCGGGCGGCACGGGCGCCGGCGGGACGGCCGGTACCGGTGACGGGACGGCGACCGCGGACGGACGGCAGTCGCAGAATGTCATCCAGTGGATGAGCGACCTCGTGGAGTCGCTGTCCAGCGGTGGCGCGGGCGCCTTCGACGTGGTGACGCTGCCCGTCGGCGACGACAGCGGCGGCGGACGCAGCCCGCGCGGCTCCGGGAACGTCAACCCGACGTCCAGCGTGCCCGTCGAGCTGCGCGAGCGGGTCAACGGCGGTACGACGGCCGTACAGAGCAACACGCGGATCGTCTACTTCGGCGGCAAGGAGTCGCAGCCGGGCCTGGCCATCGGCAAGCAGGTCAACGACCCCAACGGCCGCCCGTACGAGCTGTACTACCTCTTCCCGCTCACGCAGGAGGAGAAGTCCCTGAGCCTGGTCAAGGGCACCCTGGCCACGGCGGGGCTGTTCGTCGTCGTCCTGCTCGGCGCCATCGCCTGGCTGGTGGTGCGGCAGGTCGTCACGCCGGTGCGGATGGCGGCCGGGATCGCGGAGCGGCTGTCCGCCGGGCGGTTGCAGGAGCGGATGAAGGTCACCGGCGAGGACGACATCGCGCGCCTGGGCGAGGCCTTCAACAAGATGGCGCAGAACCTCCAGGTCAAGATCCAGCAGCTGGAGGATCTGTCGCGGATGCAGCGGCGGTTCGTCTCCGACGTCTCGCACGAGCTGCGCACCCCGCTGACCACGGTCCGGATGGCCGCGGACGTCATCCACGAGGCGCGCGAGGACTTCGACCCGGTGACGGCGCGGTCCGCCGAGCTGCTCGCCGACCAGCTGGACCGGTTCGAGTCGCTGCTCGCGGACCTGCTGGAGATCAGCCGGTTCGACGCCGGCGCCGCCGCGCTGGAGGCCGAGCCGATAGACCTCAGGGAGGTCGTCCGGCGGGTGGTGAGCGGCGCCGAGCCGCTCGCCGAGCGCAAGGGCACGCGCATACGGGTGGTCGGTGACCAGCAGCCCGTCGTCGCCGAGGCGGACGCCCGGCGCGTGGAGCGCGTCCTGCGCAACCTGGTCGTCAACGCGGTCGAGCACGGCGAGGGCAGGGACGTCGTCGTCAGGCTCGCCGCGGCGGGCGGGGCGGTGGCCGTCGCCGTACGCGACTACGGCGTGGGTCTGAAGCCGGGCGAGGCCACCCGGGTCTTCAGCCGCTTCTGGCGGGCCGACCCGGCACGCGCGCGGACCACCGGCGGTACGGGTCTCGGGCTGTCGATCGCGCTGGAGGACGCGCGGTTGCACGGCGGCTGGCTGCAGGCCTGGGGCGAGCCCGGTGGCGGCTCCCAGTTCCGGCTGACGCTGCCGAGGACCGCGGACGAGCCGCTGCGGGGCTCGCCGATACCGCTGGAGCCGAAGGACTCCCGCCGCAACCGCGGCCTCGACGAGGCCGGCCGGGCGCGCGGGAGCGAGGAGAAACGGGCGACCGTTCCGGTGCAGCAGGCCGCCCAGGCGTCCGCGCTGCCGCCGCGGGCGCCGATCGCGCCGGGGCTGGGCGGCGGTGCCCCGGCCGCCGACCCGACCGCCCTGCCCGGCAACGGCGCACGCGTGGTGCCCCGGCCCACCGGCGGCGCACGGCGTCCCGCCGACGGCCCGGCCGCGCGTCCGGCGCCCGGCGCGGGACCGGTCCGGCCGGAGGCCGCGCCGCAGGACTCGACCGAGCCAGGGGAGGCATTTCGTGGCCGCTGACCGCGAGGGGGGCGCACGGCGGCGGCCGTGGCGCGCGGTGGCGTACGCCGCCTTGGGCGTGGTCCTGCTGGCCGGGTGTGCCTCGATGCCCGACAGCGGGGACCTGCGGGATGTGGAGTCCACGCCGCGGCGGGACACCGGGGTTCGGGTCTTCGCCATGCCGCCGGCCGACGGCGCCGGGCCGGGCGAGATCATGCAGGGCTTCCTGGAGGCGCTGACCAGCGACGACCCTGAGTACGACACGGCGCGCAAGTACCTGACGGCCGAGACGGCGGGCAGCTGGCGGCCGGAGCGGTCGACCACCGTCCTGGCGAACGGGCCGAGCATCGAGACCGACTGCAGCCCGGGCGGCCGGGAGGAGACCAACAGCGTCACCTGCGTGCTGACCGGCACCCGGGTCGCCACGGTCGACGCACAGCAGGCCTACCAGCCCGCCGGCGGCCCCTACCGCACGAAGCTGCACCTCACGAAGGACCCCGAGAACAGGCAGTGGCGCATCGACGGGCTGCCCGACGGCGTCGTCATGGGCAAGTCGGACTTCCAGCGCAACTACACGTCCGTCGACAAGTACTACTTCGCCTCCCACACGTCGGTCGGGGCGGGCGGGCAGCCGGTGGCGGTCGCCGATCCGGTGTTCGTGCGCAGCAAGGTGGACCCGATGACGCAGATGGTCCGGTCGCTGCTGAACGGGCCCACGGACTGGCTCGGGCCGGTGGCCAGGTCCAGCTTCCCGACCGGTACGGAGCTGCGGAAGGGCGCGTCCGGGCTGGCCCCCGACGACCAGAACAAGCTGACCGTGCCGCTGAACCTCAAGGCGTCCCGGGTCACGTCCGGCAAGTGCACCGAGATGGCGGCACAGGTGCTGTTCACCCTGCGGAACCTGGCGCCGACGCTGGAGTCCGTCGAGCTGCGCGGCACCGGCGGCGACCGGCTGTGCGAACTGTCCAAGGAACGCGCCGAGTCCGCCGCCTGGCACGGATCGTCCAAGCGCCCCGAGTACGTGTACTTCATCGACGGCAGGCACCGGGCGGTGCGGATGCCGACCGGGAGCACCGGTACGGGCTCGGTCCCGGTGCCCGGTCCGCTCGGCGAGGGCGGCAAGGAGCTGCGGTCGGTTGCGGTGTCGCGCGACGAGCACACCGCGGCCGGGGTCGCCGACGACGGCGGGTCGCTGTACGTCGCCTCGCTGGCGTCGGGCGGTTCGCTCGACGCGCCGCTGGTCACCAGCGGCGGCGCCACCCCCGACGAGCGGCTGACCACCCCGAGCTGGGACGCCCGGGGCGACCTGTGGGTGGCCGACCGCGACCACCGCCGGCCCGGTCTGTACGTCCTGGAAGAGGGGGAGAAGGAAGCGGTGCGCGTCGCCGTCCCCGACCTTCCCGGGCGGATCACGGACGCCCGGGTGGCCGCCGACGGAGTGCGGATCGCGCTGGTCGTGGCCAAGGACGGCAAGCAGTCCCTGTACATCGGCCGGATCCAGCGCGACGACGGCACCGGGCAGGGCATCTCGGTGGACGGGCTGCGCTCGGCGACCCCGGACCTGGAGCAGGTCAGCGCCATCTCCTGGGCCGGGGACAGCAGGCTGCTCGTCGTCGGCCAGGAGCAGGGGGGCGTGCAGCAGATGCGGTACGTCCAGGTCGACGGGTCCACGCTGGACGGCCCGGCCCCGGGCGCGCTCACCAGCGTCAAGGCGGTCGCCGCGTCCGAGGACGAGCGGGTGCCGCTGGTGGCCTACTCGGAGGACGGGATCGTCCGGCTGCCGTCCGGGGCGCAGTGGCAGAAAGTCGACAAGGACGGGTCGGCGCCGGTCTACCCGGGTTGATGACACTTGCTCTGACCAGCTGGTTCCGAGTTTTCCACAGGGGTGGCGGGCCGGTGGCGGCGCGGGCACAGTGGGGGCATGCGGGGCTGGTGGCAGGACCTCACCGACCTGGTGCTGCCGGCCGACTGCGCGGGCTGCGGGGCACCTCGAACGGCACTGTGCCCGCGGTGCCGGGCCACACTGGACGGGGGTGTGCCGCGGCGGGCGCGGCCGGATCCGGAGCCGGCCGGGCTGCCGGCCGTGCACGCGGTGGCTCCCTACGCGACGGAGGTGCGGGCGCTGCTCCTCGCCCACAAGGAGCGCGGCGCGCTGGCCCTCGCGGCAACGCTGGGCGCGGCGCTGGCGCGGGCCGTGCGGGCGGGCCTCGGCACGGACGCGATGGCGGCCGAGGGCGGGTCGCACGCGGGCGGCCGCGGTGCGGAGACCGTCGACGCGCGCGGCCCCGGTACGGGCGGCGGTCACGGGGGAGTCCGCTTCGGTGCCGACGGCAGGAATGCCGCTGCCGGTGCCGCTGTAGGTCCCGGCGGCGCTGGTGGCGGCGGTGAAGGTGGCGGACCGGCGGCGCCCTCCTGGCGGGAGCCCGTGCTGCTGGTTCCCGTGCCCTCCGCCCGGTGGGCCGTGCGGGCGCGTGGGCACGATCCGGTGCGGCGGATGACGCTCGCGGCGGCGCGGGAGCTGCGGCGCACCGGGACGCCGGCCCGGGTGGCGGCCGTGCTGCGGCAGCGGCGGGCCGTGGCCGACCAGGCGGGGCTGGACGCGTCGCGGCGGCTGGCGAACCTCGCCGGGGCGCTGGAGGTGACCGCGGGCGGGGACCGGCTGCTCGGCGACGGTCGGCACGTCGTGCTCGTCGACGACCTCATGACGACGGGCGCCAGTCTCGCGGAGGCGGCGCGTGCCCTGCGGGAGGCCGGGGTGTCCCGCGCCAATGGCGGAACGGCCGTGTATCGGGCCATAACCCGGGAAGGTAGGGAGGAACGACGGATCGGTGTACGGCAGGAGAGGACGGAGCCGGTGCACGGTGCAGCGGAAAAGGTGGTGCCGATCGCCCTCGGGCCGATGTTGCGCGCCGCTGTGGTCGCCGCTCCCGCCGATTCTTTCGAAATGAACAGGAACTGATCGTCAACGTGCATCGTTGCAGGTAGTGAGAGCCTCAATTCAGCTGAACGGAGGTGCGGCGTCAGAGAGGGTGACGACATCGCTCCGGGCGAGATATGTTCGGTTGTGAGGAAAGGCGCAGGCCACGCCTCGCATATCCGAATGCCGTGCCGCAGGTATTCCGTAATCACCCGCGGCGATGGGGTGGAGATCTCGCCCATGGGGGAGGTGGAAGTCACCGAGTCCGAAGGTCCGGTGATCACCGGACCTGGTGCGAAAGGGAGACGCTCCGCCGACGCGGTGGAGCGATCCGGGAACGGAGTTCTGCGTGGACATCGTCGTCAAAGGCCGCAAGACCGAGGTGCCCGACCGGTTCCGCAAGCACGTGGCCGAGAAGCTGAAGCTGGAGAAGATCCAGAGGCTCGATGCCAAGGTGATCAGCCTCGACGTCGAGGTGTCCAAGGAGCCCAACCCCCGACAGGCCGACCGCTGTGACCGGGTGGAGATCACGCTCCGCTCCCGCGGTCCGGTGATCCGGGCGGAGGCGGCGGCCAGCGACCCGTACGCGGCACTCGACCTGGCGGCCGAGAAGCTGGACGCGCGGTTGCGCAAGCAGCACGACAAGCGGTTCTCGCGCCGAGGCGCGCGCCGGATCTCGGCGGCCGAGGTCCCCGACCACGTCCCGGGCGCGGCGACCCTGAACGGCAACGGCTTCGCCACCCCGGAGGAGGAGTCCGACGGCGTGCCGACGAAGAAGATCGGCTCCCTGGAGGTCAAGGGCGAAGGCCCCCTCGTCGTCCGCGAGAAGACCCATGTCGCCGCCCCGATGACCCTCGACCAGGCCCTCTACGAGATGGAGCTGGTCGGCCACGACTTCTACTTGTTCGTCGACTCCGAGACGAAGGAACCGAGCGTCGTCTACCGGCGGCACGCCTATGACTACGGCGTGATCCATCTCAGCACGGACCCGATGGTCGCCGAGGCGCAGGCCCCCACGGCGGGGGGCACGCTGGGCGGCTGACCCACCCGGCTGAAGCCGAGCCGGTGCCCCTGGATCGCGTGTGCGCCCCCAGGGGCACCGGCGTGCGACCAGTTCGCGCCCCGCACGTCACCTCGGTGCCGTCCGGGCATGAAATCATGGCCGCACCGGCCCAACCGGTGGGCCGTTGCCTTGGGTTGGCGATGGCACAGGACCACAGGCCACAGCCTTCAGGGGGAGGAACGATGGCGGACACCTTCGGACCGATGCGGGACGGGGACGCCGACGACGAAGTCATCGGCAGGGACCCGGGCGTGGACGTGCCGCGCAAGGAGCCGATCAGAGTCCTGGTCGTGGACGACCACGCCCTCTTCCGGCGCGGCCTGGAGATCGTGCTCGCGGCCGAGGAGGACATCCAGGTCGTCGGCGAGGCGGGCGACGGGGCCGAGGCCGTCGACAAGGCCGCCGACCTGCTCCCCGACATCGTGCTGATGGACGTCCGCATGCCCAAGCGCGGCGGGATCGAGGCCTGCACCTCCATCAAGGAGGTCGCCCCCAGCGCGAAGATCATCATGCTGACGATCAGCGACGAGGAGGCCGACCTCTACGACGCGATCAAGGCGGGCGCGACCGGATATCTCCTCAAGGAGATCTCCACCGACGAGGTGGCCACCGCCATTCGCGCGGTCGCCGACGGGCAGTCGCAGATCAGCCCGTCGATGGCGTCCAAACTCCTCACCGAGTTCAAGTCGATGATCCAGCGCACCGACGAGCGCCGGCTGGTGCCCGCGCCCCGGCTCACCGACCGGGAACTGGAAGTCCTCAAACTCGTCGCCACGGGCATGAACAACCGGGACATCGCCAAGGAGTTGTTCATCTCCGAGAACACCGTGAAGAACCACGTCCGCAACATCCTGGAGAAGCTCCAGCTGCACTCCAGGATGGAGGCCGTGGTCTACGCGATGCGGGAGAAGATCCTGGAGATCCGCTGACGCCCGCGAGCGCCTAACCGAGCAGCGCGGCGAGTTCCCTGGTGAGGGGCTCGCGCAGCTCCGGCCGGGCGGTGCGCTCGACGCGGACGTCGGTGCAGTCCACCCACGACGCCGCCTCGGCCAGGGCACGGGCCACCGCCGGGACCGCCTTCGGGCCGTCCAGGGTGACCTGCTTGGCCACCAGCGTGCGCCCCTGCCGCGCCGGGTCGACCCGGCCGACCAGCCGGCCGCCGGACAGCACCGGCATCGCGAAGTACCCGTACACCCGCTTGGGCCTCGGCACGTACGCCTCCAGCCGGTGGGTGAAGCCGAAGATCCGCTCCGTGCGCGCCCGCTCCCAGATCAGGGAGTCGAACGGCGAGAGCAGCGTGGTGCGGTGCCGGCCGCGCGGTGGCGTCGCCAGGGCCGCCGGATCGGCCCACGCCGCCCGGCCCCAGCCCTCCACCTCGACCGGCACCAGACCCGAGTCCGCGATCACCGAGTCCACCTGCTCGCCCTTGAGCCGGTGGTAGTCGGCGATGTCCGCGCGCGTGCCCACGCCGAGCGCCTCGCCCGCCAGCCGCACCAGACGCCGCAGGCACTCGGCGTCGTCCAGCTCGTCGTGCAGCAGGGCGGCCGGGACCGCGCGCTCGGCGAGGTCGTACACCCGCTTCCAGCCGCGCCGCTCCACGCAGACCACCTCGCCGTACATCAAGGCCCGCTCCACGGCGACCTTCGTACCGGACCAGTCCCACCAGTCGTTCGTCTTCTTCGCGCCGCCCAGCTCCGTCGCGGTCAGCGGGCCCTCCGCGCGCAGTTGCTTGATGACCTGGTCGTAGACGCCGTCGGGGAGGTCGTGGTGCCAGTGCGGGCGGTCGCGGTAGGCGCGGCGGCGGAAGGCGAAGTGGGGCCACTCCTCGACGGGCAGCAGGCAGGCCGCGTGCGACCAGTACTCGAAGGCGTGCGTGTCCGTCCAGTACGCGTCCTCCACCGTCCTGCGGCCGACCGCGCCGAGCCGGGCGTACGGCACGAGTTCGTGGGAACGGGCCAGGACCGAGATCGTGTCGAGCTGGACCGCGCCGAGACGGCGCAGCACCCCGCGGACCCCCGCGCGCCGGTCGGGCGCGCCGAGCAGGCCCTGGGCCCGCAGGACTATCCGGCGGGCGTCGTCCGCGGAGAGGGTGGCGAGGGGACGCGGAAGGGTCGTCATGCCCCGGACGATAGAGGGTGGCACCGACAGTCCGCGACGAGCGGCGCGTCCGCCTCCCGGAGCGCCTCAGGGGCGCGCGGGCAGGTACGGGGCCGTGGACGGCAGACCGAGGTCCGAGGGGAGCAGCGAGCCGACCCAGCAGTCCCGGCGCACCCCCTTGTTGACGACGCCGGAGCGCAGGACGCCCTCGACGGTGAAACCCGCGCGCTCGGCCACCGCGCGGGAGGCGTGGTTGCCGACCTCGGCGCGCCACTCGACCCGGTCCGCGCCGGTCTCGGCGAAGCCCCACCGGCAGGCGGCGCACGCGGCCTCCACCACATAGCCCCGGCCGCGGTGCTCCCTGGCCGCCCAGAACCCGATCTCGGCCGTACCCGGCGAGCGCGCCGTCAGGGCGAGCATGCCGGCCAGCTCCCCGCCGGCGAGGAACACGCCGAAGGTGAACATCGTGCCCTGCGCCCACCCGTCGGGGACGATCCGCTCCGTGAAGCCGACCGCGTGCTCGGGCAGATAGGGCGAGGGAACCGTCGTCCAGCGCTGGATGTCGGGATCCTGCGCGGCCGCGTACACCGCGTCGGTGTCCCCGGGGCCGACCGGGCGCAGCAGCAGACGGTCCGTGGTGAGCGTGACAGGGTCCATCACCCGATTCTGCTCGGGGCACCCGGCCGGGGCCACGGATTTCCGCGCCGCGTGAGCGCGTGATCACAATTCGCGTAATTCCCGGCACCGGCGCGGCACCATCCGGACGCCCCGGCCGTTGTCCTCGGTGAAGCAGCCACCGGGCCGCCAGGCCTCCCGGCGCGGCCGGGTCCTCGCATACGATGGCCGTTGCTCAGTACGTCAGAAGGAAAACCGACCGTCCCAGGCCCGACCGGCAAGGAGACCAGCCCCCGTGTCCGTCCTCTCGAAGATCATGCGTGCAGGCGAAGGCAAGATCCTGCGCAAGCTGCACCGCATCGCGGACCAGGTCAACTCCATCGAAGAGGACTTCGTCGACCTCTCCGACGCCGAGCTGCGCGCCCTCACCGAGGAGTACAAGCAGCGGTACGCCGACGGTGAGAGCCTGGACGACCTGCTCCCCGAGGCGTTCGCCACGGTCCGCGAGGCCGCCAAGCGCGTCCTCGGCCAGCGTCACTACGACGTGCAGATGATGGGCGGCGCCGCGCTCCACCTCGGCTATGTCGCCGAGATGAAGACCGGTGAGGGCAAGACCCTCGTCGGCACCCTGCCCGCGTATCTGAACGCCCTGTCCGGGGACGGCGTCCACCTCATCACGGTCAACGACTACCTGGCCGAGCGCGACTCCGAGATGATGGGCCGCGTCCACAAGTTCCTGGGCCTGAGCGTCGGCTGCATCCTCGCCAACATGACGCCGGCCCAGCGCCGCGAGCAGTACGCGTGCGACATCACCTACGGCACGAACAACGAGTTCGGCTTCGACTACCTGCGCGACAACATGGCGTGGTCGAAGGACGAGCTGGTGCAGCGCGGCCACAACTTCGCCATCGTGGACGAGGTCGACTCCATCCTCATCGACGAGGCCCGCACCCCGCTGATCATCTCCGGTCCGGCCGACCAGGCCACCAAGTGGTACGGCGACTTCGCCAAGCTGGTCACCCGCCTCAAGCGCGGCGAGGCCGGCAACCCGCTCAAGGGCATGGAGGAGACCGGGGACTACGACGTCGACGAGAAGAAGCGCACGGTCGCCATCCACGAGTCCGGCGTCGGCAAGGTCGAGGACTGGCTGGGCATCGACAACCTCTACGAGTCGGTGAACACCCCGCTCGTGGGCTATCTGAACAACGCCATCAAGGCCAAGGAACTGTTCAAGCGCGACAAGGACTACGTCGTCATCGACGGCGAAGTCATGATCGTCGACGAGCACACCGGCCGTATCCTCGCCGGCCGCCGCTACAACGAGGGCATGCACCAGGCGATCGAGGCGAAGGAAGGGGTGGAGATCAAGGACGAGAACCAGACGCTCGCCACGATCACCCTGCAGAACTTCTTCCGCCTCTACAAGAAGCTGTCCGGCATGACCGGTACGGCGATGACCGAGGCCGCCGAGTTCCACCAGATCTACAAGCTCGGCGTGGTCCCGATCCCGACCAACAGGCCGATGGTCCGCAAGGACCAGTCGGACCTGATCTACCGCACCGAGGTGGCCAAGTTCGAGGCGGTCGTGGACGACATCGCCGAGAAGAACGAGAAGGGCCAGCCGATCCTCGTCGGCACGACCTCCGTCGAGAAGTCGGAGTACCTCTCGCAGCAGCTCAGCAAGCGCGGCATCCAGCACGAGGTGCTGAACGCCAAGCACCACGAGCGCGAGGCGCAGATCGTCGCCCAGGCGGGCCGCAAGGGCGCGGTGACGGTGGCCACCAACATGGCCGGCCGTGGTACGGACATCAAGCTCGGCGGCAACCCCGAGGACCTCGCCGAGGCGGAGCTGCGCCAGCGCGGCCTCGACCCCGAGGAGCACATCGAGGAGTGGGCCGCGGCCCTGCCCGCCGCCCTGCAGAAGGCCGAGCAGGCCGTCAAGGCGGAGAAGGAGGAGGTCGAGGCGCTCGGCGGTCTCTACGTCCTCGGCACCGAGCGGCACGAGTCGCGGCGCATCGACAACCAGCTGCGCGGCCGTTCCGGCCGTCAGGGCGACCCGGGCGAGTCCCGCTTCTACCTCTCGCTGGGCGACGACCTGATGCGCCTGTTCAAGGCCCAGATGGTCGAGCGCGTGATGTCCATGGCGAACGTGCCGGACGACGTGCCGATCGAGAACAAGATGGTCACCCGCGCGATCGCGTCCGCGCAGGCCCAGGTCGAGACGCAGAACTTCGAGACCCGTAAGAACGTCCTGAAGTACGACGAGGTGCTCAACCGGCAGCGCGAGGTCATCTACGGCGAGCGCCGCCGCGTCCTGGAGGGCGAGGACCTGCACGAGCAGATCCGGCACTTCATGGACGACACGATCGAGGCGTACGTCACCGCGGAGACCTCCGAGGGCTTCCCCGAGGACTGGGACCTGGACCGGCTGTGGGGCGCGTTCAGGCAGCTGTACCCGGTGAAGGTCACCATCGAGGAGCTGGAGGAGGCGGCCGGCGACCGCGCCGGTCTGACCGCCGAGTTCATCACCGAGTCCATCAAGGAAGACATCCACGAGCAGTACGAGGCCCGCGAGGCGCAGCTCGGCTCCGAGATCATGCGCGAGCTGGAGCGCCGGGTCGTGCTGTCGGTCCTGGACCGCAAGTGGCGCGAGCACCTCTACGAGATGGACTACCTCCAGGAGGGCATCGGCCTGCGCGCGATGGCGCAGAAGGACCCGCTGGTCGAGTACCAGCGCGAGGGCTTCGACATGTTCACCGCGATGATGGACGGCATCAAGGAGGAGTCCGTCGGCTACCTGTTCAACCTGGAGGTCCAGGTCGAGCAGCAGGTCGAGGAGGTCCCCGTCGAGGCGCAGGCCGCCGGCGAGGGCGTACAGGACACCGTGCCGGCGCAGGCGGGCGGGCGCCCGGAGATCCGCGCGAAGGGTCTGGACGTGCCGCAGCGCCGGGAACTGCACTTCTCCGCGCCGACGGTCGACGGCGAGGGCGGCATCGTCGAGCGGGACCTGGAGGACGAGGAGCCGGTGCGGTCGGAGTCGGACGGGCTGACCCGCGCGGAGCGGCGGCGGCAGGCCAAGGGCGGCCGGCGTCGCAAGAAGTAGCGCGCAGGCCCGGGAAGGGCCGACGTTCTCGGAAGGGCCGGGTCTCCGTTTTCGGAGCCCGGCCCTTCCGGCGTCCGGGGGTGGTGGGCCGGCGGGGGAGTCACCTGGGGCCCGTTTCCACCGCCGTGCAGCGCCAGCGGAGGTCCCGGCCCCGCTCCAGGCGGAAGGCCATGGCGCGCAGGCGGTCGCCGGTGGCGATGCGGGCGAAGACCTCCAGGGAGCCCTCGCCGGCGACGTAGTAGCCGATGTCGTGGACGACCGGGCGGGTGCCGCGGGTGCGCAGCGGGCTGCGTTCGGCCAGGCGGGCCAGGTCGTCGTAGGCGCGGCCGGCCGTGTGGCGGAGCATCCAGTGGACGGGCCGCTGGCCGCTCAGGACGGCGAGCAGGCGGTCGGCGAAGACGTCGGTGGGGCGGGGCTGCCGTACGGCCGTCTCCGGCGCCGGACGGGGGCTCTCGGCGCGGGTGGCCGCCGGGCGGCTGGGCGTGCGGGGCGGGGCGCCGCCGGGGCGGCGGGTGTCCCGGCGGGTCGGCGGACGGTGGCGCGGGCGGGGCTGGACGGCACGGCTCATGACCTTGTTCATGGGGAACCCCGTTCGGCGGGCCCGGGGGATACCGGGCGGTAACCAGGTGGTGGGGATCTTGTACGGGGTGCGGGTGGCGCGGGCAAGCGGGGCACGGCCGGCGGGCGGGGCCCGGAAAGTTCACCTATCAGGGTGAGAGGAGCGGCACGGAGCCCGTGGGGAAGCGGGCGGAGGGGGTGAATCGGGGGCCGGGAGGTGACGGTTCGGCGGGGGTGGGGAGGGGCTCGAAAGGGGACGGGCGCACGTATCCTGAAGGCCCGCCGGGAGACGCGCCCGCCGCTCTCCCCGGGGCCCCAGCGGAGCCTTTGACCAGGAAAGGCGGCCAGCATGCGCGTCTACGTCCCCCTGACCCTCACCGCTCTCGCCGAGGCGCACAGGACGGGCGGGCTGGGGAACGCCCCCTTCGTCGCGTACGCCGTCACGCCCGCCCTGCGCGAGTGGTACGTCTCCGAGGACATCGAGGAACTGGAGTACGCGGCGCTCGGCCGGGCCGCGCTGGCCTCCCTGCGGCTGCTGGCGGCGGACCCGGACGCGGTACGGCGCCGGGTCGTGGTCGCGGTGGACGTGGCCGACGGCGCCGCGAGCGCCGACCCGGACCGCGGGCTCGAACCGGCCGCCCTCGGCGAGGTGACCGTGCGGGTCCCGGTGCCGCTGGCCAAGGCGGCCTCCGTGCACGTCGACGCCGAGGACGCGGAGCCGGACGTGGCCGCGGCGGCGCGGGCGCTCCCGGCGGCGGACGGCGGGGACGACGACGCGCGGTTCGTCGTGGACGGGGCGGACGACCACGAGCTGCTCTGGTACGCCACGCAGGAGATCCCCCACCTGGTCGGACAGGGCTGACCCGGGGCGACTCCCCGGTTGTCGGTGGCGGCGGGTACGGTCTCGGGCATGGGGACGCAGGCTGTGCACATCGTCTGGGACTGGAACGGAACGCTCTTCCACGACACCGACGCGATCATCGGGGCGACGAACGCCGCCTTCGCCGAGCTGGGGCTCGCGCCGATCACACTGGAGCAGTACCGCTCGCTGTACTGCGTGCCGGTGCCGAAGTTCTACGAGCGGCTGCTCGGCCGGCTGCCGAGCGACGCCGAGTGGGAGCTGATGGACACCACCTTCCACCGGCACTACACCGAGCACCGGGTGCGGTGCGGGCTGACCGAGGGGGCCAGGGAGCTGCTCTCCGGGTGGCGGTCGGACGGGCACAGCCAGTCGCTGCTGAGCATGTACGGGCACGAGGAGCTGCTGCCGCTGGTGCGCGGCTTCGGCATCGAGACGCACTTCCTGCGGGTCGACGGGCGTACCGGGCCGTCCGGCGGCAGCAAGGCCGAGCACATGGCGCGGCACCTGGAGGCGCTGGCGGGGGTGGCGGAGCCGGAGCGGACCGTGGTGATCGGGGACGCGGCGGACGACGCGGTCGCGGCGCGGCACGTGGGGGCGCGGGCCGTGCTGTACAGCGGCGGGTCGCACAGCCGGGCCAGCCTGGAGGCGGCCGGGGTGCCGGTGGTGGACACGCTGGCCGAGGCGGTCGCGCAGGCGCGGCGGACAGCGGCGTAACCGGGGCGGCGCGGCGTGCCCCGCGCGCGGGCGCGGCAACCCGTGCGGATCGGCCGCGACGCGTTCGCCGTCTCCGCGGCGCTCCCGCCGCCTCGCGACGGCCGAGGCCCCGTGGCGGGAGCGGAGCGGTCACGCCGGGTCAGTTCGCCGGTGCGGCCGTTCGCAGCACCTTCAGGAACTCCCGCATCCACGCCGGGTGATCCGGCCAGGCGCGGGAGGAGACCAGGGTGCCGTCGACGACCGCCTCGGTGTCCTGGAAGTCCGCGCCGGCCGCCTGCATGTCGGGTTCCAGTGCCGGGTAGGCCGTCACCCGGCGGCCGCGCAGGGAGTCGACCGCGGCGGTGAGCAGCGGGCCGTGGCAGATCTGGGCGACGGGCTTGTCCGCGTCGAAGAACGCCTTGAGGATCTTGCGCAGTTCGGCGTCGTTGCGCAGGTACTCGGGCGCCCGCCCGCCGGGGATCACCAGGGCCGCGTACGCGCCGGGGTCCACCTCGGCGAACGCCAGGTCGGCGGGCCAGGTGTAACCGGGCTTCTCGGTGTAGGTGTCGTAGCCGGGCTCGAAGTCGTGGACGACGAAGCGGAGCGTCTTGCGGGTGGGGGCCGCGATGTGGACCTCGTAGCCTTCCTCGCGCAGCCGCTGGTAGGGGTAGAGCACCTCCAAGGACTCCGCCGCGTCTCCGGTGACGATGAGGATCTTCGTGGGCATGTCGGCTCCTCGCAGACTCCGTGCGTGAGGGGGACCCCAGGGCTCCGCGGCGGGGCGCCGGGCTCCGCGGCGGACTCTGGCACCCTGCCCCCGCCGGGCGCGCTTGCCAAGAGGGCCGGGTGCTCTTCAGGGTGCGGCGGCGGACGCGGGGACGCGACCGGATGGCCCGGCCCGGACCGGACGACCGGCCGCCGGCGGATGGCCGGATACGTCACCCGTACCCACCCCGCCGCTGTGCAGAACGTCAAACTTCACCGTTCGGTTTTGTACACATGCGGCTCATGACGCGCCCCGGGGCAAGAGCGATAGCCTTGTGGCGTGATCAGCGCGATATCTCGCGGGGGCGATCCTGCCCCTGCCCCGCGCCCGGGTTGCACGGCCTACCTCCGTGACCGGGCGGCGGTCGCTGGTCCTCGCGGGCGGGACGGGGGCGCCGATGCCCCCGGGGCGCCGAGGACGGTCCGGATACCGACGGTGCCGAGAGCAGCGTCACACCCGGACGGCGTCATGAAATTGGCCGAATTCTCCCCGCTCATCTCACCTCGCGGCATACCGTCGGAAGCGACCGGACACCCCGGGACGTGGCGTTGTGTCGCAAGGGAAGAGACAGAACTTCCTTCTACGTCACGCAACGGCGCGCGACAGGAGTCAGAGGACAATGCAGACCAAGCTGGACGAAGCCAAGGCCGAGCTGCTCGAGAGGGCCGCCCGGGTAGCTGAGAACAGCCCGGTCGGGGGGCACCTACCGACCGGGACGACGAGCGAGGGCACCCCCGGCACCCCGGACAGCGAATCCGTGCTCGCGTTCCTCCAGCGCTACTACCTGCACACCGCCCCGGAAGACCTCGCCGACCGCGACCCGGTCGATGTCTTCGGCGCCGCGGTCTCGCACTACCGGCTCGCCGAGACCCGCCCGCAGGGCACCGCCAACGTGCGGGTGCACACCCCGACCGTGGAAGAGAACGGGTGGACGTGCAGCCACACCGTCGTGGAGGTCGTCACCGACGACATGCCCTTCCTCGTGGACTCGGTCACCAACGAGCTGACGCGGCAGGGGCGGGGCATCCACGTCGTCATCCACCCGCAGTTCGTGGTCCGCCGGGACCTGACCGGCAAGCTGATCGAGACGCTGCCGGCCCCGCCCGTCGGCGAGGACCTCCCGCACGACGCGCACATCGAGTCCTGGATCCACGTCGAGATCGACCGGGAGACCGACCGCGCCGACCTGAAGCAGATCTCCGCCGACCTGGTGCGCGTGCTGTCCGACGTGCGCGAGGCCGTCGAGGACTGGGAGAAGATGCGGGAGGCGGCGACCCGGATCGCCGACGGCCTGGGCGGCGAGCCCGTCCCCGCCGACCTGCCCCGCCCCGAGGTCGAGGAGGCCCGCGAGCTGCTGCGCTGGCTGTCCGCGGACCACTTCACCTTCCTCGGCTACCGCGAGTACCAGCTGCGCGACGACGACACGCTCGCCGCCGTTCCCGGCACCGGTCTCGGCATACTGCGCGCGGACCCGCACCACGCCAAGGAGGACCAGCACCCGGTCAGCCCCTCCTTCGAGCGCCTGCCGGCCGACGCCCGCGCCAAGGCCCGCGAGCACAAGCTGCTGGTGCTGACGAAGGCCAACAGCCGGGCCACCGTGCACCGGCCGTCGTACCTGGACTACATCGGCGTCAAGAAGTTCGACGCGGACGGCAACGTCGTCGGCGAACGCCGCTTCCTCGGCCTGTTCTCCTCCGCCGCGTACACCGAGTCCGTGCGCCGGGTGCCGGTGATCCGCCGCAAGGTGGACGAGGTCCTGGCCCGGGCCGGCTTCTCGCCGCACAGCCACGACGGCCGCGACCTGCTCCAGATCATGGAGACCTACCCGCGCGACGAGCTGTTCCAGACGCCGGTCGCCGAGCTCCAGTCCATCGTCACCAGCGTGCTCTACCTCCAGGAGCGCCGCCGGCTGCGGCTGTACCTGCGCCAGGACGAGTACGGGCGCTACTACTCGGCCCTCGTCTACCTCCCGCGCGACCGCTACACCACCGGCGTGCGCCTGCGGATCATCGACATCCTGAAGGAGGAGCTGGGCGGCACCAGCGTCGACTTCACCGCCTGGAACACCGAGTCGATCCTCTCCCGGCTGCACTTCGTGGTCCGCGTCCCGCAGGGCACCGAGCTGCCCGAGCTGTCGGACGCCGACAAGGAGCGCATCGAGGCCCGCCTGGTCGAGGCGGCCCGCTCCTGGGCCGACGCGTTCGCCGAGGCGCTGACCGCCGAGTGCGGCGAGGAGCGCGCGGCCGAGGTGCTGCGCCGCTACAACCACGCCTTCCCCGAGGGCTACAAGGCCGACCACAGCCCGCGGGCCGCCGTCGCCGACCTGGTCCACCTGGAGCAGCTCAGCGAGGACAAGGCCTTCTCGCTGAGCCTGTACGAGCCGGTGGGCGCCGCGCCGGACGAGCGCCGCTTCAAGATCTACCAGAAGGGCGGCACGGTCTCCCTGTCCAAGGTGCTGCCGGTGCTGAGCCGCCTCGGCGTCGAGGTCACCGACGAGCGGCCGTACGAGCTGCGCTGCGCCGACCGCAGCACCGCCTGGATCTACGACTTCGGTCTGCGCATGCCGAAGTCGCTCGGCGGCGGCAACGGCGACTACCTGGGCGCCGACGGCCGCGAGCGGTTCCAGGACGCGTTCGCCGCGACCTGGACCGGCAAGGCCGAGAACGACGGCTTCAACGCGCTCGTGCTGAGCGCGGGGCTGACCTGGCGGCAGGCGATGGTGCTGCGCGCCTACGCCAAGTACCTGCGGCAGGCCGGCTCGACCTTCTCGCAGGACTACATGGAGGACACCCTCCGCAACAACGTCCACACCACCCGGCTCCTGGTCTCCCTGTTCGAGGCCCGGATGTCCCCGGAGCGGCAGCAGGCCGGCGTGGAGATCACCGACGCCCTGCTGGAGGAGCTGGACGCGGCCCTGGAGCAGGTGGCCAGCCTGGACGAGGACCGCATCCTGCGGTCGTTCCTGACCGTCATCAAGGCGACCCTGCGCACGAACTTCTTCCAGGAGGGGCCGGGCGGCGAGCCGCACGACTACGTCTCCATGAAGTTCGACCCGCAGGCCGTCCCGGACCTGCCCGCGCCGCGCCCGGCGTTCGAGATCTGGGTGTACTCCCCGCGCGTGGAGGGCGTGCACCTGCGCTTCGGCAAGGTCGCGCGCGGCGGCCTGCGCTGGTCGGACCGGCGGGAGGACTTCCGTACGGAGATCCTCGGCCTGGTCAAGGCGCAGATGGTGAAGAACACCGTCATCGTGCCGGTCGGCGCCAAGGGCGGCTTCGTCGCCAAGCAGCTGCCCGACCCGGCCGTGGACCGCGACGCCTGGCTGGCCGAGGGCATCGCCAGCTACAAGACGTTCATCTCGGCGCTGCTCGACATCACCGACAACATGGTGGCCGGCGAGGTCGTGCCGCCGCGCGACGTGGTCCGGCACGACGGCGACGACACCTACCTGGTGGTCGCCGCCGACAAGGGCACCGCGACGTTCTCGGACATCGCCAACGGGGTCGCCGGGGAGTACGACTTCTGGCTGGGCGACGCCTTCGCCTCCGGCGGCTCGGCGGGCTACGACCACAAGGGCATGGGCATCACCGCGCGCGGCGCCTGGGAGTCCGTCAAGCGGCACTTCCGCGAGCTGGGCGTGGACACGCAGAGCCAGGACTTCACGGTCGTCGGCATCGGCGACATGTCCGGTGACGTCTTCGGCAACGGCATGCTGCTGTCGGAGCACATCCGCCTGGTCGCCGCCTTCGACCACCGGCACATCTTCATCGACCCCACCCCGGACGCGGCCACCTCCTACGCCGAGCGCCGCCGCCTGTTCGAGCTGCCCCGCTCCAGCTGGGCCGACTACGACACCGCGCTGCTGTCGGCGGGCGGCGGGATCTTCCCCCGCACCGCCAAGTCGATCCCGCTCAACGGCCACATCCGCGAGGCCCTCGGCATCGACGGCAAGGTCACCAAGATGACCCCGGCCGACCTGATGCGGACCATCCTCAGGGCGCCGGTGGACCTGCTGTGGAACGGCGGCATCGGCACGTACGTCAAGGCGTCGACGGAGTCCAACGCCGACGTCGGCGACAAGGCCAACGACGCCATCCGCGTCGACGGCAAGGACCTGCGGGCCAGGGTGGTCGGCGAGGGCGGCAACCTGGGCCTGACCCAGCTCGGCCGGATCGAGTTCGCCCTGCACGGCGGCAAGATCAACACCGACGCGATCGACAACAGCGCCGGCGTGGACACCTCCGACCACGAGGTGAACATCAAGATCCTGCTGAACGGCCTGGTCGCGGACGGCGACATGACCGTCAAGCAGCGCAACAAGCTGCTCGCCGAGATGACCGACGAGGTCGGCTCGCTGGTCCTGCGCAACAACTACGCGCAGAACACCGCCCTGGCCAACGCCCTGTCCCAGGCCAAGGACATGCTCCACGCCCAGCAGCGGTTCATCCGCCACCTGGTGCGCGAGGGCCACCTGGACCGGGCGCTGGAGTTCCTGCCGACCGACCGGCAGATCCGCGAGCGCCTGGCCCAGAACCAGGGCCTGACCAGCCCGGAGACGGCCGTCGTCCTGGCGTACACGAAGATCACGGTGGCCGAGGAGCTGCTGCACACCTCGCTGCCGGACGACCCGTACCTGCGCGGTCTGCTGCACGCCTACTTCCCGACGGCGCTGCGCGAGCGGTTCGCCGACGCCATCGACACCCACCCGCTGCGCCGCGAGATCACCACCACCGTGCTGGTCAACGACACGGTCAACACGGGCGGCACGACGTATCTGCACCGGCTGCGCGAGGAGACCGGCGCCTCCCTGGAGGAGATCGTCCGCGCCCAGACCGCGGCCCGCGCGATCTTCGGCTCGGCATCGGTGTGGGACGCCGTGGAGGCTCTGGACAACAAGGTCGACGCGGCCGTGCAGACCCGCATCCGGCTGCACTCGCGCCGTCTGGTCGAGCGCGGCACGCGCTGGCTGCTGAACAACCGGCCGCAGCCGCTCCAGCTCGCCGAGACGGTGGAGTTCTTCGCCGAGCGGGTCGAGCGGGTCTGGCAGGAGCTGCCGAAGCTGCTGCGCGGCGCGGACCTGGAGTGGTACCAGCACGTGTACGACGAGCTGTCCGCGGCCGGCGTCCCGGACGAGCTGGCCACCCACGTGGCCGGTTTCTCCTCCGCCTTCCCGACGCTCGACATCGTCTCGGTGGCCGACCGCACGGGCAAGGAGCCGCTGGACGTCGCCGAGGTGTACTACGACCTCGCCGACCGGCTGGACATCACCCAGCTCATGGACCGCATCATCGAACTGCCCCGCACCGACCGCTGGCAGTCGATGGCCCGCGCCTCCATCCGCGAGGACCTGTACGCGGCGCACGCGGCCCTCACCGCGGACGTCCTCGCGGTGGGCGACGGCACCTCGACGCCGGAGCAGCGGTTCGAGGCGTGGGAGCGGAAGAACGCGGCGATCCTGGGCCGGGCCCGCACCACGCTGGAGGAGATCCGCGGCTCGGACTCCTTCGACCTCGCCAACCTGTCGGTGGCGATGCGCACGATGCGGACGCTGCTGCGCACGCACTCGTAGCCGTCCGGTGGGAAAGGCGCCCCGGGCCCGTCGCGGCCCGGGGCGCCTTTCGCGTGTGCGGGCGGTGGGCGGCGTAGGGTCGGTGGACCATGCAGACCGCGCCGTCCGACACCGCACGGGAGCGCCGTACGGCGGCGGCGCACGGCCCGGTGGCCCGCGCCGGCCGGGTCGCGGCGCGGGCCGCCGCCGCGCTGGTCGTGGCGGGGCTGCTGCTGGTCGTCGTCCGGCTGCCGTGGGCGGGCGACCTGGGCATGCACGCGGCCACGCTCCAGCGGCTGCGGCACAGTCCGCTGCGTCCCGGCGATCCGCTGGTCGACGCCGCCACGCCGAGCCCGTACTACTCGCCGTGGACGCTGCCGCTCGGCATCGTCGCCAGGCTGACGGGCCTGTCCGTCTTCGTCGTGCTGCGCCTGGCCGCGCTCGCCGGCCTCGCCCTCCTGGTGACCGGGGTGCGGCGCTACGTCCGCACCCTCACCGCCGACCGCGCCGCCCCCGCCCTGGCCCTGCCGGCCCTGCTGTTCCTGTGGGGGCCGGCGCCGTTCGCCTGGAGCGGGTTCCTCGGCCTGGAGTCCCTGGCGCTGACGGTGTCGTACCCCAGCGTGTGCGCCCTCGGTCTCGCCTTCCACTTCTGGGCCTCGCTGACCCGGGCGGCGCGCGGACCGGCCGGGTGGGGCAAGGGGGCCGGCCCTGGGGCTGCTGTGGGCGCTGATCCTGCTGTGCCATCAGTTCACCGGGGTGGTGGCGACACTGGGCGGAGCGGCCGCGGTGATCGCGGCCCGCCCGGCCCGCGCGACCCTGCTCCGCCTCGGCGCCGGACTGCCGCTCGGGCTGCTGGTGCTGTGGCTGTGGCCGTACTACGGCTTCTTCGCGCTGTTCTCGGCGGGCGGGGACCTGGAGGCCGTCCACCGGCCGCTGTACCGGGACCCGGCCGGGCGGTACGGGTACGCGCTCCTCGGCGTGGCCGCCCTCGGGTTCCGCCTGCGCCGCGACCGCCGGGACCCGCTGGCCCTGTTCTTCCTCCTCGGTGTCCTGCCGGTGGCGGCGGGCGGCCTGACCGGTCACTGGTCCTGGGGCCGCGCCCTGCCCGCCGCACTCGTCCCGGCCCAGCTCGCCGCCGCGCTGGAGGTGGTGTCGGCGGGGCGGCGTGCGGTGCGCCGGGGGTGGGCGTGCGTGCTGCTCGCCGCGCTGGCGGCGGGGGCCTGGACGCAGGCGGGGACGCTCGGGTACGTGGTGCCGCCCGACGCGCTGCCCGGGGCGGTCGCGGCGAAGTACCGGGCGCCGTGGGCGGGGTACCAGTGGATCGTCCGGGCCGGGGTGCGGTACGGGGACGTGGTGATGGCCGGTACGTCCGCGGCCCGGCAGATCCCCGCGTACGGGGCGTACACGGTGGCGCCCGGGTATCCGGACGTGTTCCTGCGGGACGCGGGGGCGAGAGAGCGGGCGGTGGAGCGGTACTACGCGGAAGGGACGGGGGCGGCCGAACGGCGGGGGATCCTGCGGGCGTACGGGGTGCGGTGGGTCGTGGGCGGCCCCGCGGCCCCGTGGCTCCGCCGGGTGGCCGTGGGACCGGGGCACCAGACCCTGTACCGCGTGGTTCCCTGAGCCGGTGCCGGCCGGGCGATGAGAGCGCCCCGGAGGGGCTACCCCAGCACGCTCGCCACCAGCCGCGCGGCGCTCCGCACGCGGGGAGGGACCACCCGGCGGGCCGGGCCGAGGAGGCGGGCCGTCACCCCGACCGGGCGCCAGCGGAGCTGGAGGCGGCCGGGGACGCGGGGCTCCGGTTCGGTGGTGACCTCGTGGCGGTGGACGCGGAGCGTGTGGCGCGGGAAGCCGGGTGGCGCGAGGAGCGGGGCGGAGTTCGACAGGCCCTGCTGGTCCAGGCGGAGCACGGGGTGGCGGACGCCGTCGAACCCCTGGAGGGGGAGGGAGGCCGCGGCGAGGTCGAGGCGGACCGTGCCGGTGAAGACGCCGGGGCGTACGGGATCCAGGCGGAACGGGACCGTCACGCGGCGCCGGCCGGGGGTCAGCAGGAGGGACGCGCGCTGGGGGCCGACGGGCAGCCGCAGGCCGGGGTCGTAGGTGCGGACCGTGAGCGTGAGGACCGGACCGGGGCCGTGCGTCAGCTCCGTGATCTCGTGGCGGAACCACGCCGTGGGGAACGGCCGGGTGGCCGGCTCCAGTTCGGACAGGTCCAGCTCACGGCGGGCGCGCTCCGTCGCCGGCGGGGTGTCGCCCCAGTACGGCACGCCCGCGCCGTCGGTCGTCACCCGCCGCGGCGCCACCCCGTGCCCCAGCCCGCGCGCCGCCACCCGGACGTCCTCCGTGCGCCCCTGCCGCAGCAGCTCCAGCACCACCCGCTCGGCCCGCGGCAGCCTGCCGTACGCGCCGGGGGACAGCGTGTCCAGGTAGGGGTTCACGATCTCGGCGAAGGACGCGATCCACTCCTCGTCCCGGTAGGGCAGATCGCCGGCGTACATGCGGAAGTCGTGCTTGAGGAACTTGTAGTCCTTGTCCTCCCGCAGCCCCGCGTGCCCGCTGTCCTGGAGGAACTCGTCGACCAGCCGCTGGACGCGCACCCGGTCGCGGACGTTGGAGAGCCGGTGCCGCTGGTTGGAGAGGGAGGCGGAGTCCGCCGCGGCGAACGGCTCGATGTACCAGACGTACACCGGGTCCGGGACGATCGTGAACGCCTTCGCCAGGCAGTAGGCCTGCGCGGAGAAGAGCTGGTCCTCGTAGTGGATGCCCTCGGGGAAGCGCAGCCGGTGGCGGTCGAGGAAGGCGCGGGCGTACATCTTGCTCGTCGCCAGGTGCTCGAAGAACAGCCGGGGGTCCTCCTCGATGCCCTCCAGGGTGCGGTGCCGGGCGACCAGGTGCGGCATCCAGGCGGAGCGGTGCCCGTTGTCGGCCCGGACCCGGCGCACCGCGCCCATGGCGAAGTCCACCTCGCGTTCCCGGTGCGCGGCGAGCAGCACCTCCACGGCGCGCGGCGGGAGTTCGTCATCGCTGTCCAGGAACATCAGGTAGGGCGCCCGGGCGATCTCGATGGCCCGGTTGCGCGGGGCGCTGCACCCGCCGCTGTTCTCCGGCAGCCGGATGACACGGACGCGGTGGTCCCGGGCCGCGAGCCGCCGGGCCACCTCGGGGGTGCCGTCCGTGGAGTGGTCGTCGCTGATGACGATCTCGATGTTCGCGTGGGTCTGCGCGCGGACGGAGGCGACCGCGCGGGGCAGACGGGCCGCGTCGTCGTGCACGATGACCGTGACCGTGACGTCGGGGCGGGTCATGCCGTGGCCTCCTCGGGGGGCGGGGCGGGGGTGC
The DNA here is from genome assembly GCF_055569255.1 of Streptomyces sp. NPDC029296. Taxonomy (NCBI): domain Bacteria; kingdom Bacillati; phylum Actinomycetota; class Actinomycetes; order Kitasatosporales; family Streptomycetaceae; genus Streptomyces; species Streptomyces sp. NPDC029296. The sequence goes on along the minus strand of NZ_JBVHXT010000057.1, from coordinate 20,790 downwards.
GGTCCTCGATCCGGAGCACCGGGGGCAGCGCCTCCTCCGGCTCGCCGAGGAACACCCGCCGTACCACCCGTTCGGCGGCGCGCCCGTCGTCGAACTCGCAGAACCGGCGCCGGAACGCGGCCCGTGCCTTGGCCGCGTTCGCGTCGCGCCAGGCGCCGGAGCGGAAGATCTCCGCGAGTTCCTCCTGGGTGCGGGCGACCTGGCCGGGGTGGTCGGCCATCAGGTCGAAGTAGACGCCGCGGGTGGTGCGGTAGGTCTCCCAGTCGTCGGCGTAGATCACGATCGGGCGGTCCAGGTTGGCGTAGTCGAACATGATCGAGGAGTAGTCCGTGACCAGCGCGTCGGCGGCCAGGCACAGTTCCTCGACGGGGTCGTAGGCGGAGACGTCGACGATCCGGCCCAAGCGGCGCAGGCCGGTCAGCGGGGAGGCGGCGCCGCCGTAGAAGTAGTGGGCGCGGACGAGGAGGACGGTGTGCTCGCCGAGGCGGTCGGCGAGGGCGGCCAGGTCGAGGCGGGGGGTGAAGCCGGCCTCGTAGTCGCGGTGCGTGGGGGCGTACAGCACGGCCGTCCGGCCGGGGGCGATGCCGAGGCGTGCGCGGGCGGCGCGGACGTCGGCGGCACCGGCCGTGTAGTAGACGTCGTTGCGCGGATAGCCGTGGTCCAGCGAGGTGTAGCGGGACGGGTAGGCGCGCTCCCACATGCGGGTGGTGTGGCTGTTGGCGCTGAGGCTGTAGTCCCATTTGTCGACGCGGGCCAGCAGGGCGGCGAAGTCCATGCCCTGGGCGGCGGCGGGGTGTTCGCGCTGGTCCAGGCCCATGCGTTTGAGCGGGGTGCCGTGGTGGGTCTGGAGGTGGATCGCGTCGGGGCGTTTGACCACGGCGTTCGGGAAGTTGACGTTGTTCGTCAGGTACTTCGCGGTGGCCAGGGTCTCCCAGTAGCGGCGGGTGCCGGGGATCACGTGGTCGGTGCCGGGCGGCAGCAGGGCCGCGTTCCGCGGGGTCACCACCCACACGGGGTGGACGTGGGGGGCGAGTTCGGCGAGCTTCGCGGCGATCGCGGCCGGGTTGCAGGCCACCCCCCGGTTCCAGTAGGCCGCGAACACGGCGAGGTCCGGGTCCACCGGGCGGCCGAGCGCACGCCGGTACTGGTGGTCGCGGACCTTGGCGCCGAGCCGCCGCTTGCGGGCGCGTACGGCCGTACGGGCGGCGCGGCGGGTGCGGTTGGCGGCTTGCAGCGCGCGGTAGCGGGTGTAGGCGCCCTCCTCCAGCAGCGCGTGCCGTACGCCGTCCAGGCCGGGCGGGCGGCGGTGGCCCGCGGGGCGCCAGTGGACCGCGGCCAGCGAGGCGCGGCGGAAGAACGCGCGGGCCACGTCCTCGGGGAGGTCCTCGCGGGCGAAGGTGGTGACCAGGTCGCGGACCATCAGGTCGTACAGCACCGCGTGGGCGGCGGGGCGGTCCCGGGCGAGCGGGAGCAGCGACTCGTAGCGGTCGACGAGCGCGAGCCGGTCCTCGGGGGTGCGGGGCGGCAGGCTCTGAGGGCGCAGGACGCGGTGGTCGTAGGCGGTCTGGTTCAGGCAGGCGACCCGGCCGGCGTACAGCAGGGCGGCGTGCGCGGCGCGCGGTTCGTCGTCGGTGGCGAGGAGTTCCCCGTGGGCGTGCCAGAAGGCGGCGCGCAGGGCGCGGTTGCCGAGCAGCGGGGCGAGCCGCAGCAGGTCGGCGGCCTCGTCCAGGGACCGGGCGGCACGGCCCGCGGCGGCGAGGCGGCGGCCGTCGGGGGAGGGCCGGGCGGCGGCCTGCCAGGTGGTGGTGACGTGGTCGAAGAGGAGGACGTCGACGGGGTCCGCGCCGTCCGCGCCGGCCGTGGCGTCCAGTTCGGCGGTCCGCTCGGCGATCAGCCGGGGTGCGCCGGCCGGCAGGCCGTCCTTGGCGTGGACGAAGTGCAGCCACCGGCCGGACGCCCGGGCGGCACCGGCCGCGCGGGCCGCCGCGTCACCGGTGCCCTCCGGCAGCGGTACGACGACCGTCTCGGGCGTGTGGCCCTCGGCGGTCTCCCGCGCCCAGTCGCCGACGGCGGCGACGATCACCTCGGCGTCGGGCAGGGGGTGGGCCGCCAGGGAGTCCAGCAGCGCGGCCAGGTGCCCCTGTGCGTTCGGCCCGTGGACGATCACGCTCAGCTGGGGCATCGCGGTGGACTCCTTCGGATCGACGTCTCCGGGCACACCTTTCACCACATGATGTCACCAAGCGCATAAAAGGGATAACGTGCTTACGCCTTCGTGGCGGCCGGCTTCTTCTCGCCGGTGAAGGCCTCGTACTCCTTCATGACCTCCTCCGTCGGCCCGTCCATGCGCAGCTCGCCGCGCTCCAGCCACAGGACCCGCTCGCAGGTGTCGCGGATCGACTTGTTGTTGTGACTGACCAGGAAGACCGTGCCGGCGTGCTGCCGCAGCTCGCGGATCCGCGCCTCCGAGCGCCGCTGGAAGGAGCGGTCGCCGGTGGCCAGCGCCTCGTCGATGAGCAGGACGTCGTGGTCCTTGGCGGCGGCGATGGAGAAGCGCAGCCGGGCGGCCATGCCGGAGGAGTAGGTGCGCATCGGCAGGGTGATGAAGTCGCCCTTCTCGTTGATGCCGGAGAAGTCGACGATGTCCTGGTAGCGCTCCTTGATCTGCTCCCGGGGCATGCCCATGGCCAGACCGCCGAGGAAGACGTTCCGCTCGCCGGTGAGGTCGTTCATCATGGCCGCGTTCACGCCCAGCAGGGACGGCTGGCCGTCGGTGTAGATGTGCCCGCTCTCCACCGGGAGCAGGCCCGCGACCGCCTTCAGCAGGGTCGACTTGCCCGAGCCGTTGGTGCCGATGAGCCCGATCGCCTCGCCCTTGTGGGCGACGAAGGACACCTTCTTCACCGCGTGCACCCGGCGCACGCCGGCCGCCTTCTCGGCCTGCCCCCGGCGCAGGATGCGGTTGAGGGCGGCGGTGGCGGAGCCGCGGCCCGCGCCGGTGCCGTTGACCCGGTAGACGATGTCGACGCGGTCGGCGACGACGGTGGGGACCTTCTCTGCGGTGTGCTCAGCCACGGCCGTACGTCTCCTCAGCCTTCCAGAAGTAGATGAAGCCGCCGACGCCGGCGAGCAGGGCCCAGCCGACCGCCGCCGCCCACACGTGCGGGGGCAGCTGGTGGGCGTGGAAGCTGTCGATCAGCGCGAACCGCATCAGGTCGATGTAGACGGCGGCCGGGTTGACCTGCAGCAGGACGGTGACGAGGTGCGGCAGGTCGTCGTGCTTGGCGATCTTGTCGATGCTCCACATCACGCCGGACACGTACATCCAGGTGCGCAGCACGAACGGCATCAGCTGGGCGATGTCCGGGGTCTTGGCGCCGAGTCGCGCCACGATCATGGAGACGCCCGCGTTGAAGGTGAACTGGAGCACGAGCGCGGGGACGGCCAGCAGCCAGGAGGCGGCGACCGGCACGCCGAAGCAGAGCAGGATGACGACCAGCGCGCACATCGAGAACAGCAGCTGCTGGAGCTGCTGGAGCGCGAAGGAGATCGGCAGGGCGGCGCGCGGGAAGTGCAGGGCGCGGACCAGGCCGAGGTTGCCGGAGATCGCCCGGGTGCCCGCCATGATCGAACTTTGGGTGAACGTCCAGACGAACACGCCGGTGACCAGGAACGGTACGTAGTCGGGCACGTTCGACTTGGTGCCGAGCAGTACGCCGAAGATGAAGTAGTAGACCGCCGCGTTCAGCAGCGGGGTCATGACCTGCCAGACCTGGCCGAGCTTCGCCTGGCTGTACTGCGCGGTGAGCTTGGCGGTGGCGAAGGCGCCGATGAAGTGGCGCCGGGCCCACAGTTGGCGGACGTACTCCGGCAGAGAGGGGCGGGCGCCGCTGACCGACAGGCCGTGCCGGGCCGCGAGCGCCGCGAGGTCGTCGCCGGCCGGGGCCCGGGTGGGGGGCGGTGTGTGGAGGACCTGGCTCACATCCGCTGCTTTCGCTCGGGGGAGGGGGTGCCGCGCCGACTCTCGCCGGAAGCCGCCGCGTCCGTCCCGTCGTCCGGCGTTTCCTTACGTTTCTCTTCACGTTCTCTTACGACGGGACGGGACCGTATCGTCGTGACGTGAGCGTAGGCCCCATGGACGTCGGAACGCAACCGTTTCGTCGTCGCGGCCTATGCTGTGCGGTATGACGACGAACGCCGCCGCCTCCGCCGACGAGCCGCCGGCGCGTCCGCGCCGCCGGGCGCCCGCCGGGGCGGCCGTGCTGCGCGAGGACGTGACCGAGGCCATCCGGACGGCGGTCTTCGAGGAACTGGCCGCCGTCGGCTACGCCCGCATGTCCATCGAGGGGATCGCGCGCCGGGCCGGCGTCGGCAAGACGGCGGTGTACCGGCGCTGGCGGTCGAAGCTCCACCTGGTCCTGGACGTGGTGTCCGCGCTGGCGGTGACCGGCTTCCCGGCGCCCGACACCGGCTCCCTGGAGGGCGACCTGCGCCTGCTGTACGAGGTCAGCTCGCGCGCCCTGCGCCACCCGGTCGCGTCCCAGATCATCCCCGACCTCCAGGCCGAGGCCGCCCGCAACCCCGATCTCGCCGAGGCGTTCCAGAAGGCGCTGCGGGACGGCCAGGAGGGCGTGGCCAGCCGGATCGTGGCGGCGGCGGAGCAGCGGGGCGAACTGCGCGCCGGGATCGACCCGGACCTGGCCCTGGACCTGATCTCGGGTCCGCTCTACTGGCGCTCGGTGGTGATCCGTGCCCCGAAGCCGCCGAAGGGCTACCTGGAGAAACTGGCCCGGGCCACGGCGGGCGCGCTCAGGGCGTTGTGAGGCGGGCTACGGCCGCGCCGCCCCGGGGTGCCGGCGGATCCAGCCCTCCCACGCCGACGTGATCATGTCCTGGACGTCGTACTTGGCCCGCCAGCCCAGTTCCGTGGTGACGCGGGTGGCGGAGGCGACGACCCGGGCGGGGTCGCCGGGGCGGCGCGGGGTGACGGTGGGGGGCCGGTCGTAGCCGGTGACCGCGTTGACGCGGTCGATCATCTCGCGCACGGAGACGCCCTCGCCGCGCCCGATGTTGAGGGTCAGGCGGGCGCCGGGGGAGGAGCGCAGCGCGCGGGCGACGGCCACATGGGCCTCGGCCAGGTCGACCACGTGGATGTAGTCACGCACACAGGTGCCGTCCGGCGTCGGGTAGTCGTCCCCGAAGACGCGCGGCGCCGCACCCTCGGTGAGCCGTTCGAAGACCATCGGGATCAGGTTGGACACCCCGGTGTCGGCCAGCTCGGGCGCCGCCGCCCCCGCCACGTTGAAGTAGCGCAGCGACGCCGTGGCGAGGCCGGTCGCCCGGGAGGCGGCGCGCACCAGCCATTCGCCGGCCAGCTTGGTCTCGCCGTAGGGGGACAGCGGGCGGCAGGGCGTCTCCTCGGTCACCAGGTCGACGTCGGGCATGCCGTAGACGGCGGCGGAGGAGGAGAAGACGAACGCGTCGATCCCCGCCCGCGTCACCGCCTCCAGCAGGACGCGCAGGCCCTCCACGTTCTCCCGGTAGTAGTGCAGCGGGCGGTCCACCGACTCGCCCACCTGCTTCTTCCCCGCGAGGTGGACGACTCCGGTGATCCGGTGCCGGTCCAGGGCGGCGGCCAGCAGGTCCGCGTCCAGGACCGAGCCGCGCACCAGCGGGACCTCGGCCGGTACCCGCTCGGCGACGCCCGTGGACAGGTCGTCGTAGACGACCGCGCGCTCCCCCGCCGCGGTCATCGCCCGTACGACGTGCGCCCCGATGTATCCGGCACCGCCGGTGATCAGCCAGGTCATGTGCGGCCGTCCCCTCGTCAGCTCGTCTCGGCTCGTCCGTCGGCCGCCGTCCCGCGACGTCGGCCGGCCCTCAGTCAAGCAGGCGCTGCAGCCGGGCGCGGGCCACCCGGAGCACTCCGCGCGGGCCGGCCGCCACGCGTACGGCCAGGGCACCGGAGTGGGTGGCGTACGGCCGGACCAGGAGCACGCCGTGCGCGGCGCTCGGGACGGCGTGCCGGCGCAGGGTGCCCGGCAGGGCGTGCGCCGTCACCTCCCGCCGGGAGCCGTCCGCGAAACGGAGGGTCAGGCGCAGGTCCCAGGTGCCGGAACCGAGTCCGGCCAGGTCCACGGGCACCCGTGCCGCCCAGGTGTCCGCGCCGGAGGGCGTGAACGGAACGGTCGTGCGCCCCCGCGTGCGGTCGTCCTCGCGCGCCCGCCACTCCACGTCCGCCGCGCAGCCGCCCGCCCCGGCCACCCTCCCGTACAGCTCGTGCAGCCGCAGGCACAGCAGCGAGGCACGCGCGCGGGGGCGCAGCGCGGCGTCCACCGCGAGCGGGAGCGCCGGGACGGGCCGGGTCAGCAGCGGGGCCAGGGAGACCTGGGGGAGGTCCGGGGCCCAGACCGGGGTCCCGTCGGGGGCGCGGGCGTAGGGCGGGAGCAGGCGGGCCGGGCGGGCGGCCAGTTCGCGCAGCCGGGGCAGGTCGCGGGGTCCGGCACAGGCCAGCACCACCCGCCCGATCAGCCGGCCGGGCGCGGTGGGGTCGGGCTCCCAGTCGGCGGCGTCGTAGCCCGCGAGGTGCTCCCGGGTGCGCGCCCACCACGCGCGCCGGTAGTGCGCGTCGCGCAGCGGCAGTTCGCGCGCGTACATCCGCAGCTCGTGGTCGAGGAACTTGGCACGGGCCGCCCGCGCCAGTTCCTTCTGCCCGGCGCCCAGCAGGATGTCGTACGCCAGCGCGCACGCCTCGACGCGCGCCGCCCAGTTGCCGATGTGCTCCCGGTCCAGCGAGAGCGACAGCCGCCCGGCCGACCGGCGCACCTGCCACACGTAGACCCGGTCGGGGACGATCGCGACGCGCGGGTTCGCGGCCAGGACGCGGGCGGTGAAGACGAAGTCCTCGTAGAGGAAGCGGCCCTCGGGGAAGCGGATGCCGTGCGTGCGCAGGAAGCCGGTGCGGTACAGCTTGTTGACGCACAGCGTGTCGTGGACCAGCCGGGGTTGCAGGGCGGGGCGCGCGAGGACCGCGGGCGCCGCGTACAGGGCCGCCTGCCAGGGCTGTTCGCGCCCCGACGGCAGCTCCCGGCGTACGCACAGACCGCCCGCCACCTCCGCGCTCCCTTCGGCCGCCGCCGTCAGCAGCGCGTCCGCCGCGCCGGGCGGCAGGACGTCGTCGCTGTCCAGGAACATCACGTACGGCGCCGTCGCCGCGTCGATCCCGGTGTTGCGCGGACTGCCGCAGCCGCCGCTGTTCGTGCCCCGGCGCACCACCCGCAGCCGGGGCTCACCGGCGGCCAGCCGGGCCAGCAGCCTGTCGCTGCCGTCCGTGGAGCGGTCGTCCACGGCGATCACCTCGGCGACCGCCGGTCCCTGCGCCAGCGCCGAGCGCACCGCGTCGGCGACATGGGCGCGGTCGTTGTAGCCGATGACGACGACGGCGACCCGGGGCGCCGGTGCCGGGGGCGGGTCGCGTGGTTCTGGGTGCATGGGTCCACGGGGGCGGAGAAGCGAGCCGGAAAGGAAGGTTTACCCCGTTAAGGGGTGCTTAGCGCGCGGTCCGGGAGACGGCCGGCACCGGGCCGGGGGCGCGTCGCGGGCGCGCTCCCGCCGGCCGGCGGACGGGCGGAGCGCCACAGCCGGACGAAGGACAGCACGGCGGCGCCCGCCAGCAGCCCGTTGCGGCCCAGCATCAGCAGGCAGCCCGCCCAGGTGCCGTCGATCACCTCGCGGTAGTACATCGGGAACGCCACGGTGCTCAGCGCGGACGCCGCCAGGACCAGCACCGCCACCGGCCGCTGACAGGTGTGCCGGGAGGTCAGGCAGACGGCGGCCAGCCCGATGAGCCAGATCATGTACTGCGGGCTGATGACCCGGCTGGTGACCGTGAACAGCAGCACCGCGCTCAGCGCCGCGTCGAACGGGGTGGCCTCGCTCCAGCGCCGCGCCCGCACCCGCCACAGCACCAGCAGCCCCAGGCAGAGCGCCGTCAGCGTCAGGGAGGCGACGGCGACCGCGCGCACGTGCGGGCCGACCATTTCCACCGCGCCGTACTGGTAGCGGGACCGTCCCGGCCAGCCCAGGCGCCGGGCCAGGTTGAGCGCCGTACCGCCGAGCGACTCGATCTGCACGCCCCGGCCGCCCTGCTCCCGCAGGAAGGACAGCGGATGGGTGAAGAACACCGCGAGCACGGCGAGACACCCGGCCCCGGTCCACGCCGCCGACAGCCACGCCCGGCGCGTCGGCCGGCCCCGGGGCGTGCCCAGCAGCACCAGCGCCGGCCACACCTTCACCAGCGCGCCCAGCGCCCCGAACACGCCCCCCGCGCGCGGGGAGCGCGCCGAGGCCAGCAGGGAGAGCACGGCCAGGGCGGTGACCTGGACGTCGTAGCGGGCGAGCGGCAGGTGCAGCAGCAGCGGCAGGCCGCCCGTCCACACGGCCGCGCCGAGCGGGCTGCGGCCGGGCCGGGTGCCGGCGCGCAGCAGCGCCGCCACCGTCAGCGCGTCCACGGCCAGGGTGAGCAGGACGAACGCCTGGAAGTAGGTCAGGCCCGGCAGCAGGCCCGGCGCCAGCAGCACCGCGCCCGCGCCCGGCGGGTACTGCCACAGCGTGTCGTGCACCGGGAAGGAGCCGTGCGCGAGCACGCCGTACCAGTGGAAGTACAGCCGCCACACCTCCCGGGTCACCGCGCCCCCGCCCAGCGGCCAGGAGCCGCTGTGGGCGGTCAGCCACAGCATCAGGGCGCGGGTGACGAGCCACAGGGCGGTGAGGGTGACGAGCGGTCCGGGGGTGACACGGAGACGGTTCATCACATGGGAGCCTAAGCGGTGCGGGTGGTATATCTCTGCTGATACGCCGTCAATAGTCGCAAATGTTGGCTAATCGCAAGAGATCGGGCCATGGTGAACGTCGGGCTTCCTGCGAAACCGCAGTCGCGTCGAGCGGTCGGCACGCCCACGGGCGCTCCGACCGGTGCAACGAGCCGGCCGCCCGCCCGGGAACGGCTGCGGCGGGCCGCCGTCTGGGGCGTGCCCGCGCTGGTGATGCTGGTCCTCGGGCTGTGGCGGCTGGACCGGGACGGCATGTGGCGCGACGAGGCCGTCAGCTTCCAGGTGGGACGGCGTACGGTGCCGCAGATCTGGCGCCTGCTGCACGACGTGGACGCGGTGCACGGCCTGTACTACCTGCTGGTGCACGCCGTCCTCGCCGTCCACCCCGGGGAGGTCGTGCTGCGGCTGCCGTCGGTGTGCGCGGCGGCCGGCACGGCGGCGCTGGTGGCCGCGCTCGGCCGCCGGCTGGTCCGGCCGCGGGTAGGGCTGTGGGCCGGCCTGCTGTACGCCGTCACGCCGATGGCCGGGCACTACGCGCAGGAGGGCCGCTCCTACGCCCTGGTCGCGGCCGGCGCCACCGCGGCGACGCTGCTGTTCGTCCGGGCCGTGCGCGGCGGTTCCTGGTGGGCCTACGGCGCGGTCCTCGCGCTCACCTGCTGGCTGCACGAGTTCGCCGTGCTGCTGCTGCTCGCCCACGCGGCGTCGCTGGCGCTGGCCCGGGCCGGGGGGCGGGTGTGGCGCGGGTGGGGGTGCGCGGCGGCGGCGGTCGTCGTCGCGCTGCTGCCGATGGCGCTGGTGTCGCGGGGGCAGTCGGCGCAGCTCGCGTGGTTGCGGGCGCCCACGGCGGAGACGGCCGGGGGGCTGCTGCGGAAGTTCCTGGGGCCGGCCGATTCGGTGTTCTGGGTGTGCTGCGCGCTGGGTTGCCTCGGGCTGCTGCGCCTGGTCGGCCGGCGGGGGGAGCTGACCTGCGCGGGGGTGGCGCTGCCGGTGATGGTGGTGCCGCCGGCGGTGCTGATGCTGGTGTCCCAGGCGTCGCCGCTGTACGTCGACCGCTATGTGCTGTACGCCCTGTCGGGAGCCCCGTTGCTGGTGGCGTGCGGGGCGGAGCGGGTGGCGGGCCTGGCCGGGCGGGTGCGGCGCGACGGCGGGCCGGGTGGGCGCTCCCTCCTGAACCCCTCCCTCACCCTCCTCGGCGTCACCGCCGTCACGCTCGCGCTGTGCCACCAGTTCCCCCTCCTCCGGCAGGACCGGGACCCCGCCGGCCGGGCGGACGACCTGGGGGCGATCTCACGGGCCGCCGCCCGGGAGCTGGCGGCCGGGGACGCGGTGGTGTACCTGCCGGCCGCCATGCGGAACGTGGCGCTCGCCTATCCGGGGCCGTTCCGGGGCACCCGGGACGTGCTGCGGGTGGCGGGGGCCGCGGAGTCCGGGACGCTGTACGGGCGGGAGGCCCCGGTGGCGGAGCTGCGGCGCCGGCTGGGGCGGCTGGACCGGGTGTGGGTCGTCGGGGACCGCCGGGTGCTCGGCGGCCGCTGGGTGCCGCGCGACCCCGTGGAGCGGGCGAAGGTCTCGGTGCTGTGGCAGGAGTTCGCCGGCCGTGCGGAGGCCGTGCGGGGCGTGGCGACCGTACGGCTCTACGTCCGGCCGGTCAGCGCGTGGCCTCCGCCACCGCCGCCGCGTCCAGGGCGGCGGTGAGCCGGTCGAGCCGCTCGCGCAGCTCGCCGATCTCCGCCAGGTCGAAGCCGGTCGCCGACATGATCCGGCGCGGCACCCCGGCGGCCCGCTCGCGCAGCGCCGCGCCCTCCCCGGTGAGGCGGACCAGGACCGACCGCTCGTCCTCGGCGCTGCGCTCACGCCGTACCAGGCCGGCCGACTCCAGCCGCTTGACCAGCGGGGACAGCGTGCCGGAGTCGAGCCGCAGCCGCTCGCCGAGCTTCTTGACGGGCAGGTCGCCCTCGTCCCACAGCACCAGCATCACCAGGTACTGGGGGTAGGTGAGCCCGAGGTCCGCGAGGAGCACGCGGTAGACGCCGTTGAAGGCGCGCGAGGCCGCGTGCAGGGAGAAGCAGATCTGGCGGTCCAGGCGGAGCCACTCCGTGTCGGTCATGCCTCCAGGGTAGCTCTTGCGGGACATTTGATTGTGTACAACTTAATTGTGTGCTCTACTTATGGCCGTAACGAACCCCGCACCCGAGAGGGATGGTCCCCATGGACGCGCTCTACACCGCCGTCGCCACCGCGACCCACGGCCGCGAGGGCCGTGCCGTCTCCTCCGACGGCCGGATCGACCTCCCCCTGGCCATGCCGGTCGAGCTGGGCGGGGACGGCCAGGGCAGCAACCCCGAGCAGCTCTTCGCCGCCGGGTACGCGGCCTGCTTCGGCAGCGCCCTCGGCCTGGTCGGCCGGCAGGCGAAGGCCGACGTCAGCGACGCCGCGGTGACCGCCGAGGTGGGCATCGGCAAGCAGGGCGAGGGCTTCGGGCTGAAGGTCACCCTGCGCATAGAGCTGCCCGACACCGTGGACGAGGCGACCGGCCGCGAGCTGGTCGAGGCCGCCCACCAGGTCTGCCCCTACTCCAACGCCACCCGCGGCAACATCGACGTCGAGCTCGTCGTCGAGTAACGGCCGCTACGCCGGCGACAGCGCGTCCCGGGGCCCGGACTGGCCCGGGATCCGGGACGCCGGTCCGGGCAGCGGCTCGCCCAGCAGCAGGGCCCGCACCACCCGTTCGGCGGCCCGCCCGTCCTCGAACTCGCAGAACCGGTCCCGGAACGCGGCGCGCAGCCGCGCGGACTCCTCGTCCCGCCAGTCACCGGAGCCGAACAGCCGGGCCAGCTCCGGATAGGCGCGGGCGACCCGGCCCGGCGGCTCGGCGGTGATGTCGAGATAGGCGCCCCGGCTCGCGGTGAACACCGGCCAGTCGTCGGCGAACACGACGACCGGCCGGTCCAGGACGGCGTAGTCGAACATCACGGACGAGTAGTCGGTGACCAGCGCGTCCGCCGCGAGCAGGACGTCCGCCAGGTGCGGTTCGTCGGTCGCGTCGACCACGATCCGGCGCCGGGCCAGTTCCGCCAGGCCCATGCCCCGCGCGGAGCCGTTCGCCAGCGACGGGTGCAGCCGCACCACGAGCGTGTGCCCCTCGCCGAGGTCGGCGGCGAACCGGGCCAGGTCGATCCGGTCCACATGGCCGCCGCGGCGGTAGTCCCGGCAGGTCGGCGCGTACAGCACCACCGTGTGGTCCGCCGGGATGCCGTGCCGCTCCCGGAAGCCGCTGGGCGCGCCGTCGACCAGCACGTCGTTGCGCGGGCTGCCGGTGCGCACCGAGGTGAAGTGACAGGGGTAGGCCCGCTCCCACACCAGTTCGGCGTGGCGGCAGGCGACCAGGCTGTAGTCCCAGCGGTCGGCCCGGCGCAGCATCCGCGGCACGTCGAAGCCGAGCCGGGCACCCGGCTTGTCCCGCAGATCGGCGCCCAGGTACTTCAGCGGGGTGCCCTGGTGGGTGTGGATGTGCACGCTGCCGGGCCGCTTGGCCAGGGTGCCGGGCCAGTTGACGTCGTTGACGAAGAACTTCGCCCGCGCGGTGACCTCCAGATAGCGCCGCGAGCCGACGATCACGTGCTCGACGCCGTCCGGCAGCGTCGCGGCCGTCTCCCGGTCCCGCACCACCCACACCCCGCGCAGCTCCGGCGCGATCTGCCGGGCCGCGTGGTAGACCGCCGCCGGATCGCCCAGCACGCCCCGGTGCGAGGACGCCGAGTACACCACGAGGTTCTCGTCCAGCGGGCGGCGGGCGTGCAGCGCGGCCCAGCCGGTGCCGGCCCGCGCGGCGGCGGCCCGGCGCGCCCGGCCCGCCCGCCGGGCCGCCTCCCGCCCGGCCCGCGCCGTCTGCCGCCGCAGCCGGTACCCGGTCCAGGAACCGGTCAGCACGGCCACCTCGCCGTCCACCCGCGCGCCCGGGGGCCGGTGGGCGCGGAACATCCGGGCGGTACGCCGGAAGAACTCGGCCTTGTCGGCGGGCGGCAGCCGGTCCGGCTTGGCCAGGATGTCCAGGCAGTGCTCGCCCATCTTGCGGTGCAGGTACGGCCGCCAGGACGCCAGCTCCGGCCGCTCGGCCACGAACGCGAAGACCCGCTCGTACTGGTCGTGGATGTCGAAGTGCCTGCGGCTGGTGGTGGACAGGATGTTGCCCTGGCGGCGCTGCCGGTAGTGCAGGCAGATCCGGTCCAGGGCGGCGATCCGGCGGGCGCTGAGCATCACCGGGAACGTCCAGGGGGTGTCCTCGTAGTAGCCCGGCGGGAAGACGAAGCCGTGCTCCGTGACGAAGTCCCGGCGGTAGGCCTTGTTCCAGACCACCATCAGCAGGTCCAGGATCGCCGGGTACTCCGCGGCGGTGAACACCTCCTGCCGGGCCAGGAGGTGCGCGAGGACGTTGCGCCGGGTGCCGCCCCACCAGTAGGCGCGCGCGTAGTCGAAGACCAGCACGTCCGGGTCGGCGCTCTCCGCGAGCCGGTCGGCCACGGCCCGCAGCGCGCCCGGGGTGAGGGTGTCGTCGCTGTCCAGGAAGAGCAGGTAGTCCCCGGTGGCGTGCGGGAGCCCGGCGTTGCGGGCCAGGCCCAGGCCCACGTTCTCCGGCAGGTGCAGCACCTTCACGCGCGGGTCCCGGCCGGCGTACTCGTCCAGGATCGCGCCGCAGCCGTCCGGGGAGCGGTCGTCCACGGCGATCAGCTCGAAGTCCCCGAAGCACTGCCCGAGCACCGAGTCCAGGCACTCGCGCAGGAAGCCCTGCACCTTGTAGCAGGGCACGATCACACTGAAGCGGGGCACGGCGGGTCAGCTCCTCACGAGGGTCGCGGCGGCGGGGGCGGGAACGCGCTGCGCGAGCGGGAGCACGGGCGGCAGTGCCTCCGGCGGTTCGCCGAGCAGCACCCGGCGCACCACCCGCTCGGCGGCCCGCCCGTCGTCGAACTGGCAGAACCGCTCCCGGAACGCGGCCCGCAGCGCCCGGGCCGCGGGGCCGGCGTACGAGCCGTCGCGGAACACGGCGGCCAGCTCCCCGGGGGTCCGGGCGACCGGGCCGGGCGGCCCGGCCATCAGGTCGAAGTAGACGCCCCGGGTCTCCCGGTACACCTCCCAGTCGTCGGCGTAGACCACGATCGGCCGGTCCAGGTTGGCGTAGTCGAACATGATGGACGAGTAGTCGGTGATCAGCGCGTCGGCGGCCAGGCACACGTCCTCCGCCGAGCCGTGCGCGGTGACGTCGATGACCCGGTCCGAGCCGCGCGAGCCGCCCCGGTCGTAGAAGTAGTGGGCGCGCAGCAGCACGACGACGTCCTCCCCGGCCGCCCGGCAGAACGCCTCCAGGTCCAGGCCGGGCTCGAAACCGGTGTGGTGGTCGCGGTGGGTCGGCGCGTACAGCACGGCCGTGCGGCCCTCCGGGACGCCCAGCTCGCGGCGGATCCGGGCCACGTCACGGGCGGTCGCCGTGTAGTAGACGTCGTTGCGCGGATAGCCGTACTCCAGGTGTTCGTAGGAGCCGGGGAAGGCGCGCTCCCACATCTGGGTGGAGTGGCGGTTGGACGACAGGTTGAAGTCCCAGCGGTCGACCCGGCCCAGCAGTCTGCCGAAGCTCCCGGACCGCGCGGCCACCACCGGGTACGTCGACTGGTCCACGCCCATCGTCTTCAGCGGGGTGCCGTGCTGGGTCTGCAGGTGCACGCTGCCCGGCCGTTTGACGACGCCCTCGGCGAAGTTCGCGTTGTTGACCAGGTACGCGGCCCGGGCCAGCACCTCCCAGGAGCGGCGCGAGCCGATCACCGCGTACTCGATGCCGCCCGGCAGGGTGTGTTCCCGGCCGGCCTCGACCAGGAACACCGAGCGCAGGTGCGGGGCGAGTTCCCGGGCCTTGGCGTGGATCGCGGCCGGGTTGCAGGTGTAGCCCCGGCCCCAGTAGGCGCAGTACACGACGAGGTTCGCGTCGAGCGGGCGGCGCAGGTCGCGGGCGTAGCGCAGCCGGGTGCGGGCCATGCGCGGGCGCGGCAGCCGCGCGACGGCGCCGCCGGCCGCGCGGCGGGCGCCGCGCAGCGCGCGGAACGCGCCGTACGCGCCCAGCGCCAGCAGCCGGTGCTGCACACCGAGGCGGCCGTCCGGCACCCGGTGGCCGGCCGGCCGGTGCAGCCGGTACAGCCGGGCCGCGCGGCGGAAGAACGCCCGGTGCCCGGAGGGCAGCCGCTCCGGGCAGGACACCGTCTTCAGCACCACGGCGAACACCTGGTCGAACAGCGGTCCGGTCCGCTCGGCCCCCAGCTCCCGCTCGGCCGCCCGGGTCAGCACCCGCTCCACCTGGTCC
This sequence comes from Streptomyces sp. NPDC029296, assembly GCF_055569255.1. NCBI lineage: Bacteria > Bacillati > Actinomycetota > Actinomycetes > Kitasatosporales > Streptomycetaceae > Streptomyces > Streptomyces sp. NPDC029296. Next base: position 5,610 of record NZ_JBVHXT010000057.1, on the reverse strand, counting down.
AGCAGGGTGTGCTGGTGCGGGCCGGGCAGCCGGAGCCGGCTGCCCTGACGGCGCGGCCGGTGCCGCACGACGGCCCGGCGCAGCACCGCGATCCGCCCGGCCGCGACGGTCACCAGCCCGCCCCAGCCGAGGTCGGTGAAGTGCCCGTCGGGAAAGGAGAGGCCCCCCTCGGCGAGGAAGGCCCCGCGGTACACGGCGCTCCACGCGGGCAGCCCGACGCCGGTCAGTTCGGGCAGCTCGGCGGGGGCGAAGGCGCCGCCCGGGACCTTCGCCGGCAGCGATCCGGCCGGGCCGACCGGCTCGCCCTCCCACCAGGGGGCGCGCTCGTGCCCGCAGTACAGCACGTCCACCCCGGCGACCTCCGACAGCCGGGCGTCCACCGCCGCCAGCGCTCCCGGCAGCAGCAGGTCGTCGCCGTCCAGGAACAGCACATAGGTGCCGGTCGCCGCCCGCATCCCGGCGTTGCGCGCCCCGCTGAGCCCGGCGGAGGGCGGCGAGTGCACGGGGGTCACCCGAAGGTCGCGCCCGGCGTATCCGGCGGCGACCTCGGCGGCGGGGGCGTCGGGGCCGTCGCAGACCGGGATCAGCTGGAGGTCGCCGAAGGACTGGCCGAGGACCGAGTCCAGCGCCTGGGACAGCCGGCCGGCGACTCCGTGGGAGGGGACGATGATGCTGAAGCGGGGCATTCCGTTCTTTCTGTCGTCATGTCTTTCCGGCGTCGTCCGGCACGGCGGGGCCGTCCCGCCGGACGCCGGGTGGACGGCCGGCCCGGAGCGGGTCGGGTCGGACCGAGGGGCATGGGAACTCCCGGAGGGGCCAACGGTGTTCAGCGGCTCCCGGTGACGGGGAGCGGACCGGCGGGTCGTGGCACGGCGGCCGGGCCCTGGCGCGCCGGGGCGAACGCGCCGGCCGGTGACGCGGGTGCGCGCTCCCCGGGGGGATGCGCCCGGACCGGGTACGCGGGGACGGTGGGACGGAACCGGGGCACGGGACATCCAGGGGTCGCTCGGCGCGGGCGTGGTGGTCCGGGAACGGCCGAAGGAGTGAATCGGTTACGGCGGTTACGGCATCCGGGCTACACCGGCCGACGCGAAGGGGGCGGGCCGCGACGGGCCCGCCCCCTGAAGTGACGCGTGGATACGGTTACTTCACCGCGCCCGCCATCACACCGGTCACGAACTGCCGCTGGAACGCGAAGAACACGGCCAGCGGGATCACCATCGAGAGGAACGCGCCGGGCGCCAGCACGTCGATGTTGTTGCCGAACTGCCGCACCTGTGTCTGCAGGGCGACCGTGATCGGCTGGGTGCCCGACTTGGTGAACACCAGCGCGACCAGCATGTCGTTCCACACCCACAGGAACTGGAAGATGCCGAGGCTCGCGATCGCGGGACCGCCCAGCGGCATCACCACCCGTGCGAACAGGCGGAGTTCACCGGCGCCGTCCAGGCGGGCCGCCTCCAGCAGTTCGCGCGGGATCTCCGCGAAGAAGTTCCGCAGCAGGAACACCGCGAACGGCAGCCCGAACCCGGTGTGGAACAGGATCACCCCGAGGATCGACCCGAACAGACCGATGTTCCCGAAGAGTTCCGCGATCGGGATCAGCGCCACCTGCACGGGTACCACCAGCAGGCTCACCACGCCCAGGAACCACCAGTCCCGGCCCGGGAACTCCATCCACGCGAAGGCGTATCCGGCCAGCGCCCCGATCACCACGACCAGGAGCGTCGCCGGGACCGTGATCAGCACGGTGTTCACCAGCGAGCCGGTGATGTCGGGATTCTCCAGCAGCTTCCGGTAGCTGTCCACGGTGAGCTGGGACGGCTCGGTGAACACCGTCCACCAGCCGCTCGCGCTCATGTCCTGCGGCGAGCGCAGCGAGGAGACGAGCAGGCCGATGGTGGGCACCAGCCAGAACAGGCCCACGACGATCAGCACCACGCGGACCAGGCCGCCGCTCAGCTTCTCCGCGATCCGGGAGCCGACCGACCGCCGGGCGGGAACCGCCCGGACCGGCCCGGCCTTCCGGACGCGTGAGGCGGTCACCGTCATCGCCGCACCTCCCGCCGCAGCCTGCGGATGTTGAACAGCATCACCGGGATCACCAGCAGCAGCAGGAACACCGAGATCGCGCTCGCGACGCCCGGCCGCCCTTCCGAGAAGCCCTTGCGGTACAGCTCCAGCGCCAGCACGTTCGCGTCGTCCTGGGAGGAGCCGGGCGCGATGATGAACACCAGGTCGAACACCTTCAGCACATTGATCATCAGCGTGACGACGACGACCGCCAGCACCGGGGCCAGCAGCGGCACGGTGACCTTGCGGAACACCTGCCACTCGGAGGCGCCGTCCACCCGTGCCGCCTCCAGCAGCTCCCGGGGCACGCCCGCGAGTCCGGCCGCGATCAGCACCATGGCGAAGCCGGCCCACATCCACACGTACGCCCCGATGATCGCCGGGGTGACCAGCGCCGGACCGAGCCAGCCGACCCCGTTGTACGGCTCGCGGAAGTTGTCCGCCGGCAGCCGGAGCCGGGCCCCGTCGGCGGCGGCGGGCAGGGTGAACGTGCCGTCACCGGACGCCTTGGCGGAGGCCACCACCTTGCCGTCCTTCACCGCCTCGATCCGCATCCCGGCGTACCCCACCTCGGACGGATCGGGCGCGCCGAGCCTGCCGACGCCCTTGCCCCGGGTGAAGTCCTGCCAGGCGGTGCCGGTGACCCTGCCGGGCTCAGGCCGCGCGGCGGCGGCCTTCCGCACGCCGTCCGGGAGCCGGTCGGGGGCCACGCCGACCAGCGGCAGGGCGACCGGCTGCCCGGCGTGCACGGCGTCCTTGGTGAGGAAGCCCCCGCCGTCCGCCACGAGCGGCGACCGGCGGCCCGGATGCGCCTTGGGGAACGCCGACGACTGCGCGAACGTGTCGTGCACGCCCACCCAGACCGCGTTGGCGACCCCCTTGTCCGGATCCTGGTCGTACACCAGCCGGAAGATGATCCCGGCGGCCAGCATCGAGATCGCCATCGGCATGAAGACGACCAGTTTGAACGCCGTTCCCCAGCGCACCCGTTCGGTCAGCACCGCGAAGACCAGGCCGAGCGCGGTGGCGACCGTCGGCGCGAACACCACCCAGACGACGTTGTTCTTCAGCGCGGTCCGGATGCCGTCGTCGGTGAACAGCGTCGTGTAGTTGTCGAAGCCGACGAAGCCCTCACCGGAGGAGCCCGAGAAGCTGCGGACGATCGAGTACCCGATCGGGTAGACCACGAGCGCGCCGAGCAGCACCAGCGCGGGCAGCAGGAACAGCGCTGCCACGGTCTTGCGGGTGCCGGTCACGCTCTTGCGACCGCGGGGCGCGGCGGGGCCCGGTGGGGCCCCGGCCGCCGCTGCCGACGCCATGCGCGGATCAGCCCCCGTTCCCGTAGGCCGCCGCCGCGTCCCGCTCCAGCCTCGCCTGGGCGCCCGCGACGTCCGACGGGTTCTTCAGGAAGTCCTGGAGGTCCTTCCACTCGCCCTTGCCGGGGGTGCCGCCGAAGGCCTGCGGGGCCTGGTCGGACATGTCGAAGCGGAAGTCGTCGCCGGCCTCGACCAGCGCCTCGGCGATCTTCCGCTGCACCGCGTTCGGGTACGCGGAGGACGGCACGTTCTTGTTCGGGGAGAGGTAACCGCCCAGCGCGGCCTGGATGGCGGCCGCGTCCGGGGAGGCGAGGAAGGTGACCAGGGCCTGCGCCGCCTTGGAGTCCTTCAGGATCACCGCCGCGTCACCGCCGGAGACCACCGGCGCGTCGTCGCCGACCGCCGGGAAGGGGAACACCTTCGCGTCCGTGCCCACCTTCGCCTTGGTCTCGCCGATGTTCACCTGCACGAAGTCGCCTTCGTAGACCATCGCGGACTTCGGCTGGTCGCCGCCGGTGAAGGTCTGGGTGACCGACTGCGGGAACTCGGTCTGCAGCGCGCCGTTCTGTCCGCCCGCCAGGTACTCCTTCTTCCCCCAGAGCTGGGCGAGGGTGGTCAGCGCCCGCTTCACCGAGGGATCGGTCCACTTGATCTTGTGCTGGGCCAGCTGGTCGTACTTCTCCGGCCCCGCCTGGGACAGGTAGATGTTCTCGAACCAGTCGGTCAGCGGCCAGCCGTCCGCGCCGGCCACGGAGAACGGCGTGACCCCGGAGTCGTACACGGCCCGCGAGGCGGTCAGCAGGTCCTGCCAGGTCTTCGGTTCCTTCGCTCCCGCGTTCTCGAAGACCTGGGCGTTGTACCAGATCAGCGACTTGTTGGCGGCCTTGTAATAGACGCCGTACTGCTTGCCGCCGACCTTGCCGATGTCCTGCCAGCCCTGGGAGTAGTTCTTCGCCAGCTCCTTCTGCGCCTCGGCGCCCAGCGGCTTGGCCCAGCCCTTCCGCACGGCCTGCTTGATGGCGCCCGGCTGCGGCAGCAGCGCGACGTCCGGCGGCTGACCACCCGCGATCTTCGAACCGAGGAAGTTGATGATCGGGTCCTGCGCGGGCACGAAGGTGACCGACGCGCCGGTCCGCTTCTCGAACTCGGCCAGGACCTTCTTGAAGTTGGCCTGCTCGCCGCCCGTCCAGACGGCGGACACCTCCAGCTTCGCGCCGTCCAGCTTCGGCAGGCCGACGGTGGAGCCGGTGGCCGCGCCGGACCTCTCCCCGGTGTCCTTCTTCTCGTCGTCACCGCTGGAGCACGCGGAGAGCGCGAGGGCCCCCGCGAGCAGGGCGGCGAGCGCGATGACGGCCCTGGGGGCCCGGAATGTGCTGCTCTTGCTGTGCATCACTTCCCCGTTCGTCGTTCTTCGTTGAACGCTCGTTGAACGTAAGAACTCTGTCCCGTGCGGTCCGGTGTACGCCGGGCCGCTCGGCACGGGCAAGAGCGCCTGCGGCACCGACCGGCGTATCGTGATCGGCTCGTGACCGGGGCCGTATGCCGGGGAGTCGACAGGGGCTAGAGGAGCGAGGGGACCTCCGTCGCCGCGACCTCGCGGGCCGCCCGCTCCACCGCGCTCGCCAGCAGCGCCAGGTCGGTCGGGCCGTTGCCCAGCTCCCGTACGGGCCGGCGGGCCGGCGGGTCGCCCATGCGCTGCCAGTCCAGCGGGACCACCGTGGGCCGCTGGGTCGCGGTGCGCGGGATGCGGCCGGTGACCCGCCCGCCCTGGAAGCCCACGGCCGGGCCGTCCGCGTACGCCAGCCGGCCCCGCCCCGGCGCCGGCTGCTCCGGCCCCGGCTGCGGCGCGTCCAGCTCGACCCGCAGGGCCGCCCGGCGGGCCGGCTCCGACTCCGCCGTACGGCCGTCGGCCCCGGCCGCCGCCACCAGGTGCACCCCGAGCCGGTCGCCGTCGCGGGCCACCGCCTCCAGCGCCCGGACCACCGAACCGGCGGCGGGCCGGCCCGGCGAGCCGAGCGCCGGGGAGACCAGGGCGTCCAGGTCGTCCACGACCACCACCAGGCGAGGCAGCGGCGGTACGGCGGCGGGGGGGGGGGGGGGGGGGGGGGGGGGGGAGAAGAGGGGGGGGGGGGTGGGGGGGGGGGGGGGGGGGGGAGGGGGGGGGGGGGGAGAGCGGCGCGGCCTAGAGGGAGAGGCGTGGGGGGGGGGGGGGTGGCGTAGG
>NZ_JBVHXT010000056.1:0-54606 GCF_055569255.1 Streptomyces sp. NPDC029296 | reverse complement strand
CTCAAGGAACGGTCGCTTCCTTTGTACTCACCCTCTCGGGCTTTCCTCCGGGCGCTTCCCTTCGGTCTTGCGTTTCCGACTCTATCAGATCTTTTTTCGATCCGATTTCCTCGGTGCTTTCCAGGTTTCCGCTCTCGCGTTTCCCTTTCCGGCGGTTCCGACTTTATCAGAAGTTCTTGGCCGGTCTGACCGGCCGCTCATTTCTGAGTAATCGGGGGATGTTCTCTTGAGTGCCATTCACGACTCTCTGAGGCATCAAGTAGATTCTAGCGACTGTCCGGCCGGATGTCCAGCTCCAGACAACTCATTGAATCTACCTCCCCACTCCCTCCGTGTCAACGGCTCTTGCGGGGCGAAGAGGAGACTAGCAGCTCAGAGGGGGTGAGTGCACATCGGCGGGATCAGGCGGCCGTGGGCAGGGACGCGCTGCGCTCCGCCGTCCCCAGATCGCCCGTCTCGCCGGCGTGGGCCGCGCGGCCGCCGAGTACGTAGACGTACGCGAGAAATGCCAGCTCGGCCGCGATTCCGATGCCGATGCGAGCCCAGGTGGGCAGGCCGGAGGGGGTGACGAAGCCTTCTATGGCACCGGAGACGAACAGGATCAGGGCAAGGCCGATCGCCATGCCGATGGCCGCGCGTCCCTCCTCCGCGAGAGCCGCCCGCCGCGTGCGCGGGCCGGGATCGATCAGCGTCCAGCCCAGGCGCAGTCCCGTGCCGGCGGCGACGAAGACTGCGGTCAGTTCGAGCAGGCCGTGCGGAAGGACCAGGCCGAGGAAGGTGTCGAGGCGGCCCGCCGACGACATGAGGCCGAAGCCCACGCCCAGGTTCAGCATGTTCTGGAAGAGGATCCAGAGGACGGGCAGGCCCAGGAAGACGCCGAGGACCAGGCACATCGCCGCGGCCTGAGCGTTGTTCGTCCACACCTGGGCGGCGAAGGCGGCCGCGGGATGACTGGAGTAGTAGGTCTCGTACTCGCCGCCCGGCCGGGTCAGCTCGCGCAGCTGGCCGGGGGCCGCGATGGACGACTGCACCTCGGGATGGGTGCCGATCCACCAGCCCAGGAGGACGGCGACGGCGGTCGACACGAGCGCCGTGGGCACCCACCAGTGGCGGGCGCGGTAGACGGCGGCCGGGAAGCCGCGGCCCAGGAAGTGCGTGACGTCCCGCCACGAGGCCCGGCGGGCGCCGGCGACGGCGCTGCGCGCGCGTGCCACGAGCTGGCTCAGCCGTCCGGTCAGCTGCGGGTCGGGAGCGCTGGACTGGATGAGGGAGAGGTGGGTGGCGGTGCGCTGGTAGAGGGTGACGAGTTCGTCTGCCTCGGGGCCGGTGAGCCGGCGCCGGCGGCGGAGCAGCGCATCGAGCCGGTCCCATTCGGCTCGGTGTACGGAGACGAAGACGTCCAGGTCCATCGGGTCTGCCTGCTCCTCGGCTGGTCGTCCACGGCTCGTCGTGGACGCTCGTACTTCCTGTCAGCTTGTCGTACCGCGACGCGATCCGCCCTCAGCTTGGCAGACTTGCGGATCAGGGGGCGGACCAGGGAAGGACGGCTGGCGTGAGTGAGCTGGTGACCGGCGAGGCGGTGGCGCTCGAACTGCGGCCCGCGAAGCTGCCGAGCAGGGCGCTCGCCGTGTTGCTCGACCTGGCGGTGGCGATGGTCGCGTATGTCGTCGTGGTCGTGGTGCTGGTGGCGTCGACGGCGTCGCTGGACGAGGCCGCGCAGGTGGCGCTGTCGATCGCGTCGTTCCTGCTGGTGCTGGTCGGCGGGCCGATCGCCGTCGAGACGCTCAGCCACGGGCGTTCGCTGGGGAAGCTGGCGTTCGGGCTGCGGGTGGTCCGGGACGACGGCGGGCCGATCCGGTTCCGGCACGCGTTGGTGCGGGGCGCGATCGGCGTGGTCGAGATCCTGATGACGCTCGGCGTGGTGGCGTGTATCGCCTCGCTGGTCTCGGCGCGGGGACGGCGGCTCGGCGATGTGTTCGCGGGGACGCTGGTCGTGCGGGAACGGATACCCGCGGGGCGGGCCGGATTCGTGCCGCCTCCGCCTCCGTGGCTCGCTGGGCGGTTCGCCGGGCTGGATCTGTCGGCGGTGCCGGACGGGCTGTGGCTCGCCGTCCGGCAGTACCTGACCCGGATGGCGCAGCTCGATCCGCGGGTGTCGGGGGACATGGCACAGCGGCTGGCGGCCGACCTCGCGGGGCGTACGGGTGCGCCGGTGCCGCCGGATCTGCCGCCGGCCGCCTTCCTCGCGGCCGTGCTGCACGAGCGGCAGTCCCGTGAGGCCCGGCGGGTGTTCGCCGGCGGTGGTACGGCGGTCGGTGGCGGCGGTCCGGGCACCGATGGGTTCGCGTCGCCGGCGGGGCAGGCCGGGGTTCCGGCCTCTTGGCGCCCTCCCCTGTCGCAGGGGAATCAGCGAAGCGGGCTCTGGCCGTACGAGGCGCAGGTCCAGGGGCCGGTGCGGCCCGACGGCTCGTATGCGTCCGGGTCCTCCCCTGCCGCGCCCGGCACTCCTCCGCGACCGGGGCGCGAGGAGCCGCCGACCGGACCGCCGGCCACCGGGTTCGTGCCGCCGGCGTAGGCGGGCCGCGGCCGGTACCGCCCGCGCGGCCCGGGGCCGTGGGTCAGTCGAACCGCGACGGCGGTGACTGGAGGTCCTCCAGCTCGATGCCGGGCGCGGCCAGGACCACGTCGCCGGCGAGGTGGACGGTGTGCTGTTCGCCGGTGTCCAGGGCTGTGACCTGGTACTCGTCCACGGTCAGGGGGCCGTTGTCAGTGGCGTGTGCTTCGCTGTTCACCAGGGCCCAGGACTGGTCCACGGTGCGGGGGGCGAGGACGGGGTCGGTGAAGGCCACGAGGCGGACGCGGGTCGCGGCGGACGAGGGGGTGAGGCGCAGGAGCCGGGCGATGGCGACGAGGAACGCGGGGGAGGTGCCGGTGAAGGCGTGGGCGCGCACATTGCCTTCGGTGGCATGGAGGCCGGTGGGGTCGGTGCGGACCCAGGTGACGCCGTCGAGGGCGGCGCCGCGGACCTGCCAGTCACCCGCGTGCAGTTCGAGGCGGAGGGGACGGCCGAGGTCGTCCAGGGCGAGGTCCACCGAGCCCCGGTGCTCGCCGGCGGGGCCGGCCAGCCGGGAGACGTAGCGCCAGCCGGACGGGCCGGGGGCGCACTGGAAGTGTTCTTCCGCGAGGGGGGTGTGATCGTGCGGATCGTGGAGCGAATAACGGCCGCGGGGCATGGGGGTCCTGGGTCTTGACGGGCTGGTCCGGCCGGAGGTCGTGGGTCGGGGCCAAAGGGGCAGGCCCCCGGCACGGGGGTGCGGGGGCCTGCCTCTCGGAGGACCTGGTGACGGAGGAGGCGCCGGTGACCGGCGCACTCCCCCGGCGGTCGGGCCGGGGGATCTACGGCTCAGTAGCGGTAGTGGTCCGGCTTGTACGGGCCGTCGACGTCCACACCGATGTACGCCGCCTGCTCCGGGCGCAGCGTGGTCAGCTTGACGCCGAGGGCGTCGAGGTGGAGGCGGGCGACCTTCTCGTCGAGGTGCTTGGGCAGCGTGTACACGCCGATCGGGTACGCGTCGGGCTTGGTGAACAGCTCGATCTGGGCCAGGGTCTGGTCCGCGAAGGAGTTGGACATCACGAACGACGGGTGACCGGTGGCGTTGCCCAGGTTGAGCAGACGGCCCTCGGACAGCACGATGATCTTCTTGCCGTCGGGGAACGTCCAGGTGTGGACCTGCGGCTTGACCTCGTCCTTGACGATGCCCGGCGCCTTCGCCAGACCCGCCATGTCGATCTCGTTGTCGAAGTGGCCGATGTTCCCCACGATCGCCTGGTGCTTCATCCGGGCCATGTCCGAGGCCATGATGATGTCCTTGTTGCCGGTCGTGGTGACGAAGATGTCGGCCGTCTCCACGACCTCGTCCAGCGTCGTCACCTGGTAACCGTCCATCGCCGCCTGCAGCGCGCAGATCGGGTCGATCTCGGTCACGATCACCCGCGCACCCTGCCCGCGCAGCGACTCCGCGCAGCCCTTGCCCACATCGCCGTACCCGCACACCACGGCGGTCTTCCCGCCGATCAGCACGTCGGTCGCACGGTTGATGCCGTCGACCAGGGAGTGACGGCAGCCGTACTTGTTGTCGAACTTCGACTTGGTCACGGCGTCGTTGACGTTGATCGCCGGGAACAGCAGGGAGCCCTCGCGCTGCATCTCGTACAGGCGGTGCACACCCGTCGTGGTCTCCTCGGTCACCCCGCGGATCTCCGACGCCAGCTGCGTCCACTTCCGCGAACCGCCCGAGACGGTGCGGTGCAGCAGCTGGAGGATGACACGGTGCTCGTCGGACTCGGCGGTCTCCAGCGCGGGGACCTCACCGGCCTTCTCGTACTCCACGCCCTTGTGGACCAGCAGCGTGGCGTCACCACCGTCGTCCAGGATCATGTTCGGACCGCCGGTGGGGCTGTCCGGCCAGGTCAGCGCCTGCTCGGTGCACCACCAGTACTCCTCCAGCGTCTCGCCCTTCCAGGCGAACACCGGCACACCCCGCGGCTCCTCCGGCGTGCCCCGCGGGCCCACCGCGATCGCCGCGGCCGCGTGGTCCTGGGTGGAGAAGATGTTGCAGGACGCCCAGCGCACCCGCGCGCCCAGAGCGACCAGGGTCTCGATCAGCACGGCCGTCTGCACCGTCATGTGCAGCGAACCCGTGATCCGCGCACCGGCCAGCGGCTGCGCCTCGGCGTACTCCTTACGGATCGCCATCAGACCGGGCATCTCATGCTCGGCGAGAGTGATCTCCTTGCGGCCGAACTCGGCCAGCGAAAGATCGGCGACCTTGAAGTCCTGTCGGTTGTCGACAGTCGTCATTACGAGCTGCTCCTCGGGGTTGGGGCGAGGTGGGTACGGCTGGTCTGCGCGGCGGCGGACACAGGGGTGCCCGAGAAAGGACACAGGCATGCCCGCGTGCGCGCAGCGCAGTCCGTCGGAGGCCCTCTCTCCCTCGGTCGGCCCGTGTGGGCCGCCCGACCGCCATCAGCAGCGACGTCTGGCTCCGTCCCAAGCTACACCGGACGACCGGGTCGCCCCCAGTCCGCGTCCGGATTCGTCGCGTCTTCCCGAGGTCGGCCGGGTGGGGGTTCCGGGGCGATGGGGGTGGGGCGGTGCAGGACGCGGGGGGCCGGGTCGTCCGGTTCGGCTCGCGGGGCGGCCGGGACGGCGTCGCTCGGGTCAGGCGCCGCCGGGAGCGGTGGACGGGGTCCCGTCCGGCCGCTCCGCCGAGGCGGGGTGGCTCCGCCCGGCCGACGCGCAGGCCGTTCCCGGGACGGCCGCTGTGCTCCGCGCCGCGGACTGGGGGGTCGCGGCGCTCGTGGTGGGGCTGCTGGGCGTGGCGCCGGCCGGGGGCGCCTGGCTGTACGGGCGCGGCGCCTACGGCTCGGGCACTCTTTCGAGTTCGAGCATGGAGCCGACGTACCACCGGGGTGACCGGATCGTCTGGGAACGGATGGACGGGAGCGAGGTGCGGCGCGGTGAGGTGGTGATGCTCTCGATGCCGGGGCGCTACGGGACCGAGGGTGTCGTCATGCAGCGGGTGAGCGGTGTGGGCGGCGACCGCGTGGCGTGCTGCACGGCCGTCGGCACCGGGGCGCGGGTCACCGTGAACGGCAGGCCGGTCGCGGAGCCCTGTCTGTATGAGGGCGCCGCCGACGGTGTGAACCGGCCGTACGACGTGACGGTGCCCGAGGGCCGGCTCTTCCTGCTGGGCGACCCCGGTCCGACGCGCGGGACTCCCGTTTCTTCGCCTCGGACCACGGCGGGACCGTTCCCGTGGACGCCGTGCGGGGACGGGTGGCGGACGGGCGCGCGGGCCCGGCGCTGCTGGGCACGGCCCTGCTGGCCGGCGGGGCGCTGGTGCTCACGGGTGGCGGGCTGGGGATCGGCTTCCTGTTGGTACGGCGGCGGAGGGCGCCGGTGGTGCCGCCGGCGCCCTGGCCGGTGCGGCACCTCTGAGGCCGGCCGCCGCACCGGGCGTGGTCAGTGGCCGGCGGGGTGCGGGGTGGGGCCGCCCGGGGTGGCCTCCGGGTCCGGGCCCTTGGCGGCCTCGGCCTCGCTGTAGATGTCCGGTTCCAGGTAGATGACGCGGGCGATGGGGACGGTGGCGCGGACGCGGGCCTCGGCGGCGTCTATGGCGGTGGCGATCTCGGTGGCCGTGTCGTCGTGCCGGACGGCGATCTTGGCGGCGACCAGCAGTTCCTCGGGGCCGAGGTGCAGCGTGCGCATGTGGATGATGCGGGTGACCGTGTCGCCGTCGACGATCGCGGCCTCGATCTTCTTGACGTCCTCGGCGCCCGCGGCCTCGCCGAGCAGCAGCGACTTGGTCTCGGCGGCCAGGACCAGGGCGATCAGGACGAGCAGGATGCCGATGCAGAGGGTGCCGACGCCGTCCCAGACGCCGTCGCCGGTGAGCAGGGAGAGGCCGACGCCGCCGAGGGCGAGGACCAGACCGATGAGCGCGCCGAAGTCCTCCAGGAGGACGACGGGCAGCTCGGGCGCCTTGGCGCGGCGGATGAACTCCTTCCAGGAGAGCTTGCCGCGCAGTGCGTTGGACTCCTTGATGGCCGTGCGGAAGGAGAAGCCCTCGGCGAGGATCGCGAAGACCAGGACGCCGACCGGCCAGTACCAGTTCTCCAGATCGTGCGGGTGGCGGATCTTCTCGTAGCCCTCGTAGACGGCGAACATGCCGCCGATGGAGAAGAGGACGATCGAGACCAGGAAGGCGTAGATGAACCGCTCGCGGCCGTAGCCGAAGGGGTGCTGGGGGGTGGCCTGGCGCTGTGCCTTCTTGCCGCCGACGAGCAGCAGGAACTGGTTGCCGGAGTCGGCGAGCGAGTGGACGCCCTCGGCGAGCATCGAGGAGGAGCCGCTGAACGCGAACGCCACGAACTTCGATGCCGCGATCGCGAGATTGGCGCCCAGTGCCGCCACGATCGCCTTCGTACCGCCTGACGCGCTCATGTGTTCGCGTTGTCCCTTCGCCTGTGTCGGCCTCGTGCTCCGTCCGGGCAGGTGCCCGGCTTTGCCCGGCCTTTGCCGGTGGGCCATTCTTACAGCCCGGCCGGGCACCGGCGTGTCAGATATCCACAGCCCCGGTCATATGAACGCCCGTCTACCCACAACCCCCGGTCATACGATCACGGTGGCGCGGAAGACCGTGCCCGCGCCCGAGATCTCCGCCTCCTCGCCGGCCGGGACGAAGACCGACCGGCCGGGGCGCAGCTCGTGCTCGCCCGCCCGGACGGTGCCGGCCGTGCAGAGCAGGATCTGCGGGGTGTCGCGGGTGAGGTCGCGGGCGGGACCGCCCTCGGGCAGGACGTAGCGCGAGAGCCGGAACTCGTCGATCGGCGTCTCGTAGACCTCCTCGCCGTCCGGGGACGCCTCGGGGCGCAGCACGCCGGGGTCGCTCGGCTCGAAGCGGACGATCCGCAGCAGCTCGGGGACGTCGACGTGCTTGGGGGTCAGGCCGCAGCGCAGGACGTTGTCGGAGTTGGCCATGATCTCCACGCCCAGGCCGCTGAGGTAGGCGTGCGGGATGCCGGCGCCGAGATACAGGGCCTCGCCCGGTTGCAGTCGCACGTGGTTGAGGAGCATGGCCGCGATCACGCCGGGGTCGCCGGGGTAGTGTTGGGCGATGTCGGCGTAGGGGGCGTAGGCGCCGCCGAGACGGACGCAGGCGGCGGTGGCCTCGGCGACCGTCCGGGCCATCTCCTGCGGGTCGGCGGTGAGGACCGCGGTGAGGACCTCGCGCAGGGCCGCGTCCTCGGGACGGGCGTGCAGCAGGTCGACGTACGGCTTGAGGGAGTCGACGCCGAGCCCGTCGAGCAGACCGGCGGCCCGCGCGGGGTCGCGGAAGCCGCACAGCCCGTCGAACTCGGTGAGCGCGCAGATCAGTTCGGGCTTGTGGTTGGCGTCCTTGTAGGTGCGGTGCGGGGCGTCGGCCGGGACGCCCCGCCGCTCCTCCTCGGCGTATCCCTCCCTGGCCTGCGCCAGGTCCGGGTGCACCTGGAGGGACAGGGGCGCGCCGGCGGCGAGGATCTTGAGCAGGAACGGCAGCCGGGGGCCGAACCTGGCGACCGCGCGGGCGCCGAGTTCCCGCTCCGGGTCGGCCTCGACGACCTCGGCGAGGGTGCCGCGCGGGGTGCGCGACGGGGCGCCGGGGTGCGCGCCCATCCACATCTCCGCCTGGGGTTCGCCGGTCGGCTCGACGCCCAGGAGGTGCGGAATGGCGGTCGGGGAGCCCCAGGCGTAGGGGCGGATGGTGTTGTCGAGGCGGTCCATGTGTCTTCTCTGTCTCCGTACGTGCGCTGCTCGGCCGGCGCCGTCGCGTCCGCTCCGGGCGCCGCCGGGTCTGCCCGTGCCTCCGGCGGGAGGTCCGGGCCCGGCGGCGGGTGCGGGCGGTGGGCCGGGAGCCAGATCAGGCCCCCGAAGCGAGCGCCAGGTAAACGGCGGCGAAATCCGTGACGGCGATCAGTTCCGCGAGGGTCTCCAGTTCGCCGCCCTCCTCCGGTTCGAGTTCGCTGACCGGCGTGTCGTGGCCGAGGGCCACGTCGCGGGCGGCGGGGGCGGCGGTGAGGCCGCTGATCGGGCGGTCGCGCAGCAGCACCACGCGTGCGTGCAGGGCGGGCGGCTCCTCCACGCGGTCGCGGAAGAAGTCGTCCGGGTCGGCGCTGGCGGCGAGCGGGCCGGCCAGCAGGGCGCTGTGCGCGGCGAGCGCCTCGGGCAGTTCGGCGACCAGGGCCGGGCGGCCGGCGAGTTCGGCGAGGGCGGCGGCGAACCGGCGGCCCGCCGGGCCGGCCGAGGTGCCCTCCGTCCACACCACGGGCAGCGCGTCGGCCAGCTCGGCGGCGAGGGTCTTGGCCGGGTTGCCGTAGGTCGCGATGGCGGGTCCGCAGCGCTCGGCGATGTGGTCCAGGCGGTCGGCGACCTTCTCCAGGGCCTCCGGCGGGGCGTCGATCAGGCCGACCCGGTCCAGGAGCGCCAGCAGCGGGGTCAGCAGCGCCCAGAGCACTCCGGGGGAGGACGCGGCGAGCGGTTCCTCCTGGTCGTACGGGGCCGTCTCCATCGGCAGGAACAGGCCGTGCGCCCCGGCGACCGCCTCGGCGAGCGGGGTCTGCGGCGGGGCCACGCCGACGACGGAGCAGCCGCGGCGGTAGGCCTGTTCGGCGAGGAGGGACAGGCTCGGTTCGGTGCCGTCCGGGGTGGCGATCAGCAGCAGGTCCACGGCGCCGGCCCAGCCCGGCAGCTCCCAGCGCAGGGCGCCCGCGGCCGGGGCGACGCCCGCCGGGGCGAGCCGCACGACGGGGCTGCCCGGGCCGGCCAGCGTGCCGAGCAGGTCGGCGGTGTGGGTGGCGGCGGCTCCGGGGCCCGCGATGAGGACCGCGCGGGGGCGGCCGTCGGGCTTCAGACCGCCGACACCGGCCTCGGCGGCGTTCCGGGCGGCGGTGCGGACGCGGGCGCCGGCCTCCGCCGCGCCGCGCAGCAGACCTCGGTGGTCGGCCTCGGCGAGGCCCTCCGGGGTGTCGAGCAGCGATTCGTCCAGCATGGGCGGCAGCCTCCGGTCGCCGGGGATCCTGGGATGCTACGAGGTGACGGGCCCCGTCACGCGGCGCCGGCGGTCGAACCGGGCGGCGCCGGCGCTCTCGCGGGCGGTGGGGTGCCCGGTCACGCGGGGCGGCGGGCCTCGTCGACCAGCAGGACCGGGATGCCGTCGCGGACCGGGTAGGCGAGGCCGCAGTCCGGGCCGGTGCAGATCAGCTCGGTGTCCTGCTCCTTCAGGGGGGCGTGGCAGGCCGGGCAGGCGAGGATCTCCAGGAGGCCGGCTTCGAGCGCCATGGGGTGTCCCTTCGGGGGGCGGATGGGTGTCGGTGGATATGCCCGGTCAGCGTACCGCCGTCGGGCGGACCGCTCAGCCCCTGATGATCGCCAGGGCCTCGTCGCGGATCTTGGCCATCGTCGCCTCGTCCTTCGCCTCGGCGTTCAGGCGGAGCAGCGGCTCGGTGTTGGACGGGCGGACGTTGAACCACCAGTCGGCGGCGGCGACCGTGAGGCCGTCGAGGTCGTCGAGGGTGACGTCGGCACGGCCCTCGTACGCGGCGCGGATCGCGGCGAGGCGCGCGGACTGGTCGGCGACGGTGGAGTTGATCTCGCCGGAGCCGCGGTAGCGGTCGTACTGCGCGACCAGGGCGGACAGCGGGCCGTCCTGGCCGCCGAGGGCCGCGAGGACGTGCAGGGCGGCGAGCATGCCGGTGTCGGCGTTCCAGAAGTCCTTGAAGTAGTAGTGCGCCGAGTGCTCGCCCCCGAAGATGGCGCCGGTACGGGCCATCTCGGCCTTGATGAAGGAGTGGCCGACCCGGGTGCGGACCGGGGTGCCCCCGTTCTCCCGGACGACCTCCGGGACCGTGCGGGAGGTGATCAGGTTGTGGATGACGGTGCCCTTGCCGCCGTTGCGGGCCAGTTCGCGGGCGGCGACCAGCGCGGTGATCGCGGACGGGGAGACGGGGTCGCCGTTCTCGTCCACGACGAAGCAGCGGTCGGCGTCGCCGTCGAAGGCGATGCCGAGGTCGGCGCCCTCCGCCGGGACCCGCTTGCTCAGGTCCACGAGGTTGGCCGGGTCGAGCGGGTTGGCCTCGTGGTTCGGGAAGGTGCCGTCCAGTTCGAAGTACATCGGGACGAGGGTCAGGGGCAGGCCGGCGAAGACCGGCGGGACCGTGTGGCCGCCCATGCCGTTGCCGGCGTCCACCACGACCTTCAGGGGGCGCAGGGAGGCGAGGTCGACCAGGGAGCGCAGGTGCGCCGCGTACTCCTCCAGGGTCTCGCGGGAGGAGAGGGTGCCCGGCCGGGCCGCGGGTTCCGGGGCGCCTTCGGCGAGCCAGTGCTCGACCAGCTCGCGGATCTGCGCGAGGCCGGTGTCCTGGCCGACGGGGGCGGCGCCCGCGCGGCACATCTTGATGCCGTTGTACCGGGCCGGGTTGTGCGAGGCCGTGAACATCGCGCCCGGCAGGTCCAGCGCGCCCGAGGCGTAGTACAGCTGGTCGGTGGAGCACAGGCCGATCTCCACGACGTCCACGCCGCGGTCCGCCGCGCCGCGCGCGAAGGCGCGGGAGAGGCCGGGGGACGAGGGGCGCATGTCGTGGCCGACGACGACGGCCGCCGCCGCTGTCACGTCCGCGAAGGCGGCGCCGAAGAGTGCGGCCAGTGCCTCGTCCCACTGGTCCGGGACCACTCCGCGCACGTCGTACGCCTTCACGATCTGTGACAGATCAGCAGCCACGGCCAACCTCCTGAAAGTCCTGGTGGGTGCCCAAAACTACCCGTCGCGGGACGGGGGGAGGCGTGCGGACACCGGGCGGAGGTCCCGGAATGTCGCCCGGTGTGGTCGGCCGTCCGGGAACCGCGGTCAGTTGTCCGGGGACCGCAGGACCCTGAGGTGGCCGCGGCGGGCGACCTCCATGGGGTCCACGGCGCGGGCTCCGCCGCCGCCCGCCTCGGCCGCGCGCTCCTGGGGGCGGGCCGCCTCGCGCACGGCGTTGGCGAGCGCTTCGAGGTCGTCGCCGCTGGGCCGCGCGGGCGCGGAGCCGTCGAGGAGTCGTACGACCTCCCAGCCGCGCGGGGCAGTGAGGCGCTCGGAGTGCTCGGCGCACAGGTCGTAGCAGTGGGGTTCGGCGTAGGTGGCGAGCGGGCCGAGGACCGCGGTCGAGTCGGCGTAGACGTACGTCAGCGTCGCGACGGCGGGTCGGCCGCAGGCGGTGCGCGAACAGCGACGTACAGGGCTCACGATGTTGGACGGTACCGCACTCTTGAGCGGGCCGCGACGACTCTCCACCAGGTCACTCCACCGTGTCGGGGTGTGAAACGCCCCACACACCCCTTCGGGGGGACCGTGTTGACCTGCGTGGACGGCATCGCGGCGCGGGACCGGAGGAGGCGCGTCCGGTCAGGAGTCGGCACAAACAGCGTCAATTGCCTTGATTTCGGTGGTCTCGGAAAGTTACGGAAACGAGCCAGACGTTGGCCTGAATGGTCATCCTGCGACAGGGGCGGCGGGGGCCGGTTGCCGTGTGGAGCCGGACGCGCACAGGGTGCGGGGACTACGCTTCACCGGTGATGGACAACCGTGTACCGCCCCGTGCCAGCGGCCCCGGGCCCCGTCGCCGTGATCGTCACGGGCGGGGCATGCGGGGGCCGATCGCGCCGCCGCAGGTGCCGTTGGCCGCCAGCCGGGCCGAGGTGTTCGCGGATCTGGTGCAGGACTCCGTGGACCGTCTCGAGCGGCGCTGGCCGCAGCTGGCCGACATCGACTTCCTGGTGCTGGAGGTGCCCCGGCTGGACGGGCGGGGCGACGGACCGGTGTGGGAGGACGAGACCGTACCGCTCGGCGGGGTGGTGCCGGCGCGGGACGGGCGGCGGGCCCGGGTGGTCGTGTACCGGCGGCCGGTGGAGATCCGGACCAAGGGGCGCGACGAGCGGGCCGCGCTGGTGCACGAGGTGGTCGTGGAGCAGGTGGCGGAGCTGCTGGGACTGACCCCGGAGACCGTGGATCCCCGGTACGGGGAGGACTAGGGCGGCGCCGCACACGCCCCCCGGGCCGCCCCGGCCCGCTACTTCTGCAGGATCGACAGGTCCTGCTCCGTCTCCGGCACCGATACCAGGCCGCGGTCGCCGGGGAGGGTCTGGACGGTGAAGGCGGCGGTGGAGCGGGTGCGGGCGGTGAGGGTGCGGGAGCCGTAGACGGGGCCGCCGGAGACGGGTTCGACGGTGAGGGCGTAGGTGCCCTTCAGGCCCGTCGGGACCGGGGCGTCCACGTTCTGCGTGGTGCCCGGCCTGATCGTGAACGTCTTGGCCGCCGGGGTGCCGCCCTCGCTGCCCGCCGAGGCGGTGACCTTGACCGTGGCCGTGCCCTCGGGCGCCGTCAGGGCGAGCGTCGTGCCCTTCGCGCCGTTGCCGGCCGAGGTCGCGCGCGTGCCGACGGCGGCGGTGGCCGGGATGAACGCCGTCTCCCGCTGGTCGCCCTTGCCCCGCACCACCTGGAGTGCCGCGACGACCGGGACGGCCCGGCCGGTCGGGGTGAGGACCAGGGAGCCGGCCTCGCCGCGGGTGATGTCGCCGAGGTCGACCGCCGCCGTCATACCGGACTTGATGTGCGCGGTCTCGTGCCCGGCCGGGGTGATCAGGCCGTCGGGCGAGGCCAGCCGGATCTTCAGGTCGGCGTCGTCGTCGCCGGGGGCGAAGGCGATCAGGCGGACGTCGGTGGCGTCCTTGGGGATGCCGGGCAGGACCAGGTCGGCGGCCGGGTCGGCGGCGGGGGCCAGCCAGTCGCCGCCCGCCTTGTCGTCCAGGGCCCGCACGGCCGCGCCGACCCGGCCGCCGCGCACGCCGACGTGCACGGTCAGGTCGGCCTGCCGTTCCTCGGTGAGCGTGGGGAGCAGGATCGCGTCGCTCGCTCCCGGGCCGATGGTGAGGTTCTCGCCCAGCGGGGCCTTGACCTCGCCGTCCTTGCCGTACAGCTCGATGTCGACCACGGCGGCGGAGTCGTCGGGGTTGGTCAGGTGGACGTAGTCGGTGCGGCCGGCGGCCGTGCTCGCGCCCGGGAACCAGAACTCGGTGTCCGCGCCGGCGCAGGTGACGCCGAGCAGGCCGCGGCCGGTGCCGGCGGCGACCTCGGTGGTCTCCTGGACGGTCCAGCCGGGTGCGAAGGCGCCGTCCGCGGTGCCGACGAGCGCGGGGGCGTCCCCGCCGGAGGTGTCGCCGGTGGCCGGCGTGCCCGGCGCCTTCGGCGTGAGCACCGGCTGCCCGGCCTTCTTGCCCTCGCCCTTCTTGCCCTTGCCCCCCTCGTCCCCCTTGCCCTCGCCGGACCCGTCGTCCGCCGGCTGCTCGCCGGCCGCCCGCAGCCGGGCCGCGCCGCCGCTCGCGGCGCCCTTGGTGACGGGCGTGAACGAGGTGTACGCCGTCTCGGCGAGGTCCGAGGTGCTGGGTGCCGGGCACACCAGGCCGGTGCGCTCCACGGGCAGCCGGGCGGCCGCCCGGGGAGCGGCGCCGGACGCGGACGGCGAGTCGACCGCGGCGAACGCGGTGACGGCGGCCAGCGCGGCCGTGCCGGCGATCAGGGACAGGGTGGTGCGGTTCACTGCTGGCTCCCGTCGGGACGCTGGCTGCCGGTGCCGTGGGGGTGCTGGGCCGGGTCGTGACCCTGCGGCGCGGGGTCGTACGCCGGGTCGTAGCCCTGGTGCCGGTAGGCCGTCGGGTCGTAGGACGGCTGGTCGTCGGTGCCGCCGTAGCCGTACGAGTCGTAGGGGGCCGCCGTCTGGTAGGGGTCGGGCTGCGGGTACGGCTGCTGGTCGTAGCCGGTCGCGGCCGGGTACGGGTCGGCGCCGTAGCCGGCGTATCCGGTGTGCGCGTACGCGGCCGGGTCGTACGCCTCGTACGGCTGCTGCCGGGGTACGGCGGCCGGGGGTGGGAGGGTGCCGGGCCCCTCCCCGGCGGGCGGTTCCCCGGCGGACGGTTCCTCGGCCTGGGCGCGCAGGCGGCGGGCGCGGCGGCCCTCGCCCGCGGTGGCCTGGGCGGGCGGCGGCTGCTCCTCGGGCAGGTCGTCGTCGACGTCGCGGCGGCGGCCGGGCAGGGCGAGGACGACCAGGACGACGGCGAGCAGGCCCTGCGCCCAGAGCCAGGCCGTGTGACCGAGCGGGGTGTCGTAGGTGACGTCGAGCCGGCCGCCCCGGGCGGGGAGCCGGAAGCCCTGGGCCCAGCCGTCGACGGTGGTGCGGGTGAGCGGCTTGCCGTCGAGGGTGGCGGTCCAGCCGTCGTCGGCGGCGTCGGCCAGGCGCAGGACGCGGCCGTCGGAGCCGGCGGGGACGGTGGTGTGCACCTCCACCGGCCCGGCGGGGACCGGCCGGGCCTTGCCGGAGCCGCCGGCGGGCACGATGGCCGCGCGGGAGACCTCCTGGCCGACGCGCCACAGGGCGGCGCCGTTCTGCTGGCTGAGCCGGGTCAGGCCGGGGGTGGCGTCGAGGACGCGGGTGATCTCGCGGGGGGCGCCCTGGTGGACGAGGACGTAGCGCACGGCGAAGCCGCCGAGTTCGGTGGCCTGGTCGGCGCCGGAACCTGCCACCAGGTGGGCGACGGTCTGGTCCAGGCGGCTGTTCCCGCCGGTGGCGGCGGTGAACTCGGCGTCTCCCATGCGGGCGCCGGAGCCGCGGACCAGGCTGTAGCGCACGCGCGCGGGCGAGTCGCTGTCCAGGATCAGGGTGCGGGCCTGGTCGCCGCCGGTGGAGTCCTCGGCGACGAACGCGGGCACCTGGGCCGGGTCGCGGCGCTCCAGGGGGCCGTCTGCGCCGCGGATCACCCAGCCGCCGGCGACGAGCAGCGGGCCGGCGGCCGAGGCGAGGGCGATCAGGGCGGCGACGGGCTGGCGCCAGCCGAAGCTCTGCTCGGCCACGCGCGCGCGGGCGCCGTCGGCGCCGAGGACGGCGGCGGCCAGCAGGGCGATGCCGTAGACGAGGGTGGCCGGTCCGGCCCAGGCGGACCGGTTGGACAGCACCGCGAAGACGAGGCCGGCCAGGGCGACGGCCCAGGCGGTGTGGATGCCGAGCCGCCGTTCGGAGCGCAGCAGGGCGGCGAGCGCCGCGAGGACGATGCCGAGGAGCAGCAGGCCGTTCACCGTGCCGGGGCCGCCGGGGGCGGCGCCGAGCAGGTCGGACGCAGAGGCGGCCGAGGGGCCGTATTCCAGGCCGGCCTCGCGGAAGAAGCCGGTCGGCAGCAGGGTCAGCGACCAGGGGGCGAGGACCAGCAGCGGGGTGCCGAGCTGGGCGAGGAAGCGCGGTCCGTAGCCGAGCAGGTCGCGGCGGCGCAGCACCAGGACGCCGAGGCCGAGCAGCAGCGCGAGCGGCCAGACGATCGGCGTGAAGGCGGTGGCGATGGTCAGCAGCAGCGCGTACGCCCAGGTGGCGCGCCAGCTGCCGCGGGTGCCGGCGCGGGCCGCCAGGCCGCTCGCGGCGATGCCCGCGCGCGCGATGAGCGGCAGCAGCACGGCGAGGACGGCGGTGCCGACGCGGCCGCCGGCCAGGGCGCCGGTGGTGGCGGGCAGGAAGGCGTAGGCGACGGCGGCCCAGGCGCGCAGCAGCCGGGAGGGGACCAGGGGCCGGGAGGCGAGGTAGGCGGTGCAGCCGGCGAGCGGCACGGAGCAGACCAGCAGGGCGGTGACGGCGAGGCCGGTGGAGCCGAACAGGAGGGAGGCCAGGGTGGCGACGAGGGCCAGGTAGGGCGGTGCGGCCGGGGTGCCGCCGGTGCCCGTCGGGTGCCAGGCGTCCAGGTAGCGCGACCACAGGTCGGTCGCGCCGGCCGGGACGGGCAGCAGGGCGCCGCCGGCGAGGGCGCCGCCGCCGAGCAGGGCGCGGCAGGCGGCGAGGGAGACGAGCAGCAGCGCGACGAAGAGGACGGGCCCGGGCCGGCGGGCGATCCGCTTGAGCCGGGCGAACTGCTCGACCTCCAGGAAGTCGGCGTCGTCGCCGCCGGGCCCGGATTCCACGGCGCCGCCGTGCCGGCCGGCCGAGGAGGTGTCGGTGTCGGAGCCGCCGGTGAGGTTGCCGGCGATCTGCTCCACGGTGGCCCGGACGGTGGCGCCGGGCGGCGGGAACAGCCGGCGCAGTTCGGCCTTGTCGATGCGGGAGGGGCCGCGGCGGCGCCGGGCGGCGATGATCCGCTCGGGCCGCAGCAGGGTGCTCAGCAGGCCGCGGATCTCGTCGAGGGCCTGGCCGGGGACCTTGCCGACGAGGTAGGCGAGGGTGCGCAGGACGGTGCCGAGGACCAGCCGGAACAGCACCCAGGGCAGCGCGGCCGTACGGGTGTTGACGAGCAGGGTGTAGACGGCGCCGGCCTTGTCGACCTTGTGCGGGGAGGCGGTGGTGCGGCCCGCGCAGTCGACGGCGCGGCGCTCGCGGGAGGCGGCCTCGGCGTGCCGGACGACGGCGTCGGGGGCGATCAGGACGCGGTGGCCGGCGGTGTGGGCGCGCCAGCACAGGTCGACGTCGTCGCGCATGAGGGGCAGCCGGCGGTCGAAGCCGCCGAGCTGTTCGAAGACGTCGCGGCGGACGAGCATGCCGGCGGTGGACACGGACAGCACGTCGCGGACGTGGTCGTGCTGTCCCTGGTCCTGTTCGCGGCGGTCCAGACCGGTCCAGCGGCGGCCGGAGTCGGCGATGGAGACGCCGACCTCCAGCAGTTGGCGGCGGTCGTACCAGCCGCGCAGCTTGGGGCCGACGACCGCGACGTCGTCGCGGCCGAGTTCGAGTTCGTTGTCGACGACCCGCAACAGCTGGGCGAGGGCGTCGGGTTCGGGGGCGCAGTCGTCGTGCAGCAGCCACAGCCACTGGACGGGTTCGCCGTGCGGCAGTTCCGGCAGGTCGTACGCGTCGTCGCGCCAGGCGCGGGTGACGGGGTCCCAGCCGCTGGGGCGCTTGAGGTACGGCAGGTCCTCGGGGGTGAGGACGGGCGCGGTGCGGCTCGCCTCCTCCACGGCCTGGCCGAAGCCGGTGCGGCGGGCCAGGTGCAGCACGCCGGCCTCGCCGAGTGCCTCGGTGAGCAGCCGAGCGGAGTCGTCCGCGCTGCCGGTGTCGGCGGCCACCGCGTGCTGGACGGGGCGCTCCTGGCCGAGCAGCCCGGCGAGCGCGTCGGGCAGCCAGCGGGCGCCGTCGTGGGAGACGAGGACCGCGGTCACCACGTGGCGCGGGAACTCGGGTGGGCGGGACGGGTCAGACCCGGCGGACGCGGCGCGGTGTTGGGCTGCCGCATGGCTGTGCACGGACATCGAGGTACGGGCCCCGGTTCGATGGACTGCGGTGGACACCCGCGTCTTCTCGTGGCCGAGGGACAGCGGGGCGTCTCGGACGAGCGCCCACACTATCGGCTGGGCACGACGACGGCCCGCCGCCTGTGGACAACCCACGTGCGACGGGCCGTTCGTGCCCTTCGCGGTCGCGCGTGCGGTCCCTTCGGGGTCGCGCGTACGGTCACACGGCGGCTTTCTTCAGCCGGCGGCGCTCACGCTCGGACAGGCCGCCCCAGATGCCGAAGCGCTCGTCGTTGGCGAGGGCGTATTCCAGGCACTCGGAGCGGACCTCGCAGGCGAGGCAGACCTTCTTGGCCTCTCTGGTGGAGCCGCCCTTCTCGGGGAAGAAGGACTCGGGGTCGGTCTGGGCGCACAGTGCGCGCTCCTGCCAGCCGAGTTCCTCGTCCGCGTCGTCGACCAGCAGTTGCTGCACCAGCTCGGTCATGTGCGCCCCTCGTCTGTCTCGCGTCCCCGTGCGTAGCCGTTACCGATTGCGGCTGAACGACACGAGTGAAATTACAAGTGTGCTGCTCCGGGCGAGTCAAGCCGAGATCTGCTATTGGGCCCGTTATTCACTCTGCGGAACCAAGGCCATGCGGAAAGTGTTCAAATCGCCATAAACCTTGACACGCAGCCGGACCCACGGAGACGTCTTTCTCCGTACAGGTCCTCTGTACGGAGAAAGACGTCTCCGTGTTCGATGCCGTTCCGCGAGGCTCGAGCGCTCGGATGTGCCCCATGTGTCCCGAGACCCCGATGAGCAAACCTTTCGCCTGCGAAATAAACCGGATGAGGTGAAACATGTCCCACATACCGGGCGCAGAGTTGACAGTGCGCGTGTGAACCGATGTCCTAGTGGGCATGCTCGCGAACTTGGCACCCACCTCGACCCGCACCCGCGGGTCCCTCGGTGCCGCCCGCGCGCGCTGTAGCTGTTGCTGCTGTCCCAGCTGTTGAGCCACGCCCGCTCCGGCTGTTCCCGAGTCCCTCCCGGCTCGGCCGCGTTCCGCCTCTCCTGATCCCCCTCACCCGGGGCATCCCTCCCGCCCGCGACCCGGGCGGACCGTACGCGTCACCCCAGCTCCGCTCCCAGCTCCGGCCCCCACTCTTCCGCCGAGGACCACCGCACCCCCATGAACAGCGACAACGACCTCCAGATCGCCGGCGACATCCTCGAAGTCCCGCACCTGCTCCAGCCGCCGCGCGAACACCCGGCCACCATCGCCGAGTTCGTGGGGCTCGCCCGCTCGATCGCCGCCGACCGGGACCAATGGGCGCACCTGGTCCGCTTCGACGCCACCACCCGCTGGTACCACCGGCTGCGCACCGGCCCCGGCTACGAGGTCTGGCTGCTGTCCTGGCTGCCCGGGCAGGGCAGCGGACGGCACGACCACGGCCGCTCCTCGGGGGTGCTCACGGTCCTGGAGGGCGCGCTCACGGAGCACACCGTGCGCGGCACGCGCACGCTGGGGGCGGGTGCCCAGCGGGTGTTCGCGCCGGGGTACGTCCACGAGGTCGTCAACGACGCGCTGGAGCCGGCGGTCAGTCTGCACGTGTACCACCCCGGGCTGACCGAGATGCCCATGCACGCCTCCCCGCACTGCGCGGCGCGCACGGTGACCGCCTGACGCGGTGTCGTATCCGCCTGCAAGACTTGCCCCCATGCGCATTGTGGTTCTGGCAGGCGGCATCGGCGGTGCCCGTTTCCTGCGTGGTCTGAAGCGGGCCGCGCCGGACGCGGACATCACGGTTATCGGCAACACCGGCGACGACATCCATCTCTTCGGTCTGAAGGTCTGCCCGGACCTGGACACGGTGATGTACACGCTGGGCGGCGGCATCAACGAGGAACAGGGCTGGGGGCGGACCGACGAGAGCTTCCACGTCAAGGAGGAACTGGCGGCCTACGGCGTCGGGCCGGAGTGGTTCGGGCTCGGCGACCGGGACTTCGCCACGCACATCGTGCGGACGCAGATGCTCGGTGCCGGTTACCCGCTCAGCGCGGTCACCGAGGCGCTGTGCGACCGCTGGCGGCCGGGCGTGCGGCTGATCCCGATGACCGACGACCGCGTCGAGACCCATGTGGCCGTCGAGCTGGACGGCGAGCGCAAGGCGGTCCACTTCCAGGAGTACTGGGTGAAGCTGCGCGCCTCCGTCCCGGCCCGGGCGGTCGTCCCGGTCGGCGCCGAGCAGGCCAAGCCGGCCCCGGGCGTCCTGGAGGCCGTCGCCCAGGCGGACGTGATCCTCTTCCCGCCGTCCAACCCAGTGGTGTCCATCGGCACGATCCTCGCCGTGCCCGGCATCCGCGAGGCCATCGCGGACGCGGGCGTGCCCGTGGTCGGCCTCTCCCCCATCGTCGGGGACGCGCCCGTGCGCGGCATGGCCGACAAGGTGCTCGCCGCGGTCGGCGTGGAGGCCACGGCCGCCGCCGTCGCCGAGCACTACGGCTCCGGACTGCTGGACGGCTGGCTGGTCGACACCGTGGACGCGGGCGCGGTGGAGCGGGTCGAGGCGGACGGCATCCGCTGCCGCGCCGTCCCGCTGATGATGACCGACGTGGAGGCCGCCGCGCGGATGGCGCGGGAGGCCCTGGCGCTGGCCGAGGAGGTGCGCGCGGCGTGAGCACGACGGCGTCCGCCGCGGCGGACGAGCGGCCCGCATTCCGCGTCTGGGCCCTGCCCGGCATCCCCGAGGTGCGGCCGGGCGACGACATCGCCAAGCTGATCGCCCAGGCCGGGCCCGGCCTGGCCGACGGGGACGTGGTGATTGTCACCTCCAAGATCGTCTCCAAGGCGGAGGGCCGGATCGTGCGGGCCGCCGACCGCGAGTCCGCGATCGACGCCGAGACGGTCCGGGTGGTGGCCCGGCGCGGCACGCTGCGCATCGTGGAGAACCGGCAGGGCCTGGTGATGGCCGCCGCCGGGGTCGACGCCTCCAACACCCCCGCCGGGACCGTACTGCTGCTGCCCGAGGACCCGGACGCCTCCGCGCGCGCCATCCGGGCCGGGCTGCGCGAGGCCCTCGGCGTCAACGTCGGGGTGCTCGTCACCGACACGTTCGGGCGACCTTGGCGCTCGGGCCTCACGGACGTGGCGATCGGCGCCGCCGGGGTGCGCGTGCTGGACGATCTGCGCGGCGGCACGGACGCGTACGGCAATCCGCTGAGCGCGACCGTCGTCGCCACGGCGGACGAGCTGGCCGCCGCCGGTGACCTGGTCAAGGGCAAGGCGGCGGGCCGCCCGGTGGCCGTCGTCCGCGGGCTGCCCCACGTCGTGGAACCCGAAGCCGCCGGTGCGGCGGACGAGGGCGCGCGGGCGCTGGTGCGCACCGCCCGGGACGACATGTTCCGGCTC
Source organism: Streptomyces sp. NPDC029296 (assembly GCF_055569255.1). Lineage (NCBI taxonomy): Bacteria > Bacillati > Actinomycetota > Actinomycetes > Kitasatosporales > Streptomycetaceae > Streptomyces > Streptomyces sp. NPDC029296. The sequence goes on along the minus strand of NZ_JBVHXT010000056.1, from coordinate 33,386 downwards.
GGCACCTCCGAGGCGGTCCGGGAGGCCGTCACCCAGCGCCGCACCGTGCGGGCGTTCACCGACGCCCCCGTGGATCCCGGCGCCGTCCGCCGCGCGGTGGCCGCGGCGGTCACCGCGCCCGCCCCGCACCACACCACGCCCTGGCGGTTCGTGCTGCTGGAGTCGGCGCAGTCGCGGGCCCGGCTGCTCGACGCGATGCGGGACGCCTGGATCGCCGATCTGCGCCGGGACGGCAAGAGCGAGGAGTCCATCGCGCAGCGGATCCGGCGCGGTGACGTGCTGCGCCACGCGCCGTACCTGATCGTGCCGTGCCTCGTCATGGACGGCTCGCACACCTACGGGGACGCCCGGCGGGACGGTGCCGAGCGGGAGATGTTCGTGGTCGCGATGGGCGCGGGCGTGCAGAACCTGCTGGTCGCGCTGGCCGGGGAGCAGCTGGGCTCGGCGTGGGTGTCGTCCACGATGTTCTGCCGGGACGTGGTGCGCGAGGTGCTGGGGCTGCCGGCGGACTGGGACCCGATGGGCGCGGTGGCGGTCGGCCGGCCGGCGGAGGATCCGAGGCCCCGGCCGGCGCGGGACGCGGAGGCGTTCGTGGAGGTGCGGTGAGCACCTACCCTCGTAAAGCGGAACCGACCCCTCCGGAACATCCCGGCCGGCCTCTCTAGGACTCCCTCGTGGCAGGACGCTTTCCCCAGCGGCCCACGCGTACGACCGTGCGCGGCGGGCAGGTCGCCGTGCCCGCGGGGGTCCCCCGGCAGGCGGCGGCGCCCGCGCGGGCGCGGCGGTGGGTGCCGGAGGGGCCGCTGGACCTCGGGCCGACCCTCGGGCCGCTGCGGCGCGGGCCCGCCGACCCGACGTTCCGGGCCACCGCGGACGGATCCGTGTGGCGGGCCAGCCGTACGCCCGCCGGGCCGGGCACGGTGCGCGTGCGCGTGCACGGCGGTGAGGTGACCGGCGAGGCGTGGGGGCCGGGGGCGGAGTGGCTGCTGGAGCGGTTGCCCCGGCTGCTCGGCGCCGACGACGACCCCGGGGCGTTCGTGCCCCGGCACCGGGTGGTGGCGCTGGCCCGGCACCGCCGTCCGGGGCTCCGGCTGGTGCGGACCGGGCTGGTGCTGGAGTCGCTGATCCCGTCGGTGCTGGAGCAGAAGGTCACGACCGACGAGGCGTACCGGGCGTGGCGGCTGCTGGTACGGCGGTTCGGGGAGCCGGCGCCGGGGCCCGCGGGAGCGGGCGAACGGCCGATGTACGTCATGCCGGCGGCACGGACGTGGGCGTTGATCCCCTCCTGGGAGTGGCACCGGGCCGGGGTGGACGACAAGCGTGCGTCCACGATCCTGCGGGCCGTACGGGTCGCCGCGCGGCTGGAGCAGGCGGCGGGGATGCCGGCGGCCGAGGCCCGGGCGCGGCTGGAGGTCGTGCCGGGGGTGGGGCCGTGGACCTCCGCGGAAGTGGTGCAGCGCAGTCATGGGGCGGCGGACGAGGTGACCGTCGGGGATCTGCATCTGCCGGGCATCGTGGGGTGGGCGCTGACGGGTGACCGGGAGGCCGACGACACGGAGATGCTGCGCCTGCTGGAGCCGTACGCCGGGCAGCGGCACCGGGCGGCCCGCCTGATCCTGCTGAGCGGCCACGTCCCGGCCCGGCGCAAGCCGAAGATGCCCCGGGTGGACATCGGGCTGCTGTGATGCCGCGGCCGCTGCCGCTCATCGCGTGCGCGGGCATCGCGGCGAGCGGCCCGCCAGGCCGCGCCGGCACCCGCGGCAGCCGGCGCGCCACCTGGGCGTACGCGCCGCTGCCGGCCATCGCCGCCGGCCGCGTCGGCACCGCCGTCCTCGCCGTGCCGGCCGCGGTGGTGGAGCCGCCCCGGGGGCGCGGGGAACCGCGCGAGCGGCCACCCGAGGGCCCGCCGGACCCTCTCCTTCCCCGCGACCCCCGTGACGGGGCCTGGGGGCCGAGCCTCCGTGGGCAGGGCACCGGGCTCTGAGGGCGCTCCCCGGGGGCGGGGCGCCGGGCCGACGGCCCGGGCGCACCGGGGCCGGGTTACTGGTCGGACGAGAAGCGGAGCGCTCCCGCCGGGATGCGGGCGTCGCACCACACCCGTACGCCCTCGCGGAGTTCGTTGTCGGCGCCCACGACCGCGCCGTCGCCGATGACCGTACCGGTGAGGACGGTGCGTGCGCCGACGCGGGCACGGCTGCCGACGAGGGAGTCGGTGACGACCGCGCCGGGCTCGATGACGGCGCCGGGCAGGATGGCGGAGCCGGAGACCCGCGCCCCCTGGGCCACGAACGCTCCCTCTCCCACCACCGTGCCGCCGGTCACCTTGGCGTCCGGCGCCACCGTGGCCGTGGGCAGGACGAGACGGTCGCCGCGGCGTCCGGGCACCGCCGGGGAGGGCGCGCGGCCGAGCACCAGGTCGGCCGAGCCGCGCACGAACGCGGCCGGGGTGCCGAGGTCCAGCCAGTACGTGGAGTCGACCATGCCCTGGAGATGGGCCCCGGCCGACAGCAGGTCCGGGAAGGTCTCGCGTTCCACGGAGACCGGCCGGCCCGCCGGGATCGTGTCGATGACCGACCGCGTGAAGACGTACGCCCCCGCGTTGATCTGGTCGGTGACGATCTCCTCCGGCGTCTGCGGCTTCTCCAGGAACGCCAGTACCCGGCCGGTGGAGTCGGTGGGGACCAGGCCGTAGGCCCTCGGGTCCGTCACCTGGGTCAGGTGCAGCGAGACGTCCGCGCCCGTCGTCTCGTGGGTGTCCACCAGGGCCCTGATGTCCAGGCCCGTCAGGATGTCCCCGTTGAAGACGAGCACCGGGTCGTCGGGGCCGGAGCGCAGCCGGCCGGCGACGTTGCGGATGGCGCCGCCCGTGCCGAGGGGCTCCTCCTCGGTGACGTACTCGATGTGCAGGCCGAGCGCGGAGCCGTCGCCGAAGTACGGCTCGAAGACCTCGGCCAGATAGCTGGTCGCGAGGACGATGTGCTCCACGCCCGCCGCGTGCGCCCGCGCCAGCTGGTGGGTGAGGAACGGCACCCCGGCGGCCGGGACCATCGGCTTGGGCGTGTGCACCGTGAGCGGTCGCAGCCGGGTGCCCTTGCCACCGACCAGGAGGATCGCTTCTGTCACCTGTCGTCTCTGCTTCCCGCCGGGCCCGCCCGAACTGCTCGTCTCACTCGTTTCGGCCGGTCAGTGTATGCAGACGGGCCGGCGGCGCCCGCGCCGGCCGCGCGGTGTCCCACGAGATCGGCGCGCGGTTTCCCCCGTCCGCCGGGCCTCAGCGCCCCTGGTAGCGCGCCGCGCCGGTGCGGGCCGTGCCCAGCTTGGCGTACAGCTGCTTTCCGGGGCACTCGGTGGCGAACCCGTCCCGATGCCCGGACAGCACGTTCAGCCGTACCTTCTTCCCCTTGGGGTAGAGGTTGCCGCCGCCCGACGTGAGGTAGGTCTTCGCCCTCGGGTCGACGCCGTGGAGGCCGAGCTTCCACGCGGCGAGCCGGGCGACGGCCGTCACCGCGGCGCCCGCCGGCCGGGTCGTGCCGTAGGTGCCGAGCACGGCCACGCCCATGCTGTCGGTGTTGAACCCGAGGGTGTGCGCGCCGAGCACCGCCTTGGCCACACCCCCGGCCCGGCCCTCGTAGAGGGTGCCGCACTTGTCGACGAGGAAGTTGTAGCCGATGTCCCGCCAGCCCAGGCTCTTGACGTGGTAGCGGTAGATGCCGCGGATGACGGCGGGGGCCTGGGCGCAGGTGTACTTGTTGCCCGAGGCCGTGTGGTGCACGAAGGCCGCCTTGATCTTCTTCGTGTAGACGAACCCGCGTGCGCGCAGTGACTCGTCGGCGCCCCAGCCCCGGCGCGTGACGATTTTCGGACGCGGCCCGATGTACGGCTTGCCCCGCTCCGGTCCCTGAAGCCTCGTCAGCTCCGCCACGGTGGCCGGTCCGTCGAGTGCCGGGATCTCGGTGGTGCCGAAGGCGGCGATGCCGGCGTTGGCGCCCGAGGCGGCGATCGCGGCCTCCGTGTCCGGCCCGGTGCGCGGCGCGTCGTCGGCGGGCGCCCCCGCCCGCCCCGGCGCGCCCGGCTCCGCCGCCGTCTTCCCCGGGTCCTGCCCGGGGTCGACCAGGTCCACGCGCAGCCCCGACGGCAGCGCCCCGTACCCGTTCCCCGCGCGCCCGTCGCCGCCCGGTCCGTCGGCCCGTACCCGTACGTCCACGCCGTCCGAGGGGCCCACCCACAGCGGCGCGGTCGCCCCGCGCACGCCCCGGGCGGCGCGTTCCGCCGTGCCCGGGTCGGCGCCGTGGTCGGCGGTGTGCGTCCCGACGTCCTGCCAGCCGGTCCACGCCCCCGTCAGGGCGGACCGGGTGCGCACCCGCACCCGGCCGCGCAGCTCGCTGCCGGGGTCGTCCCAGACCACGCCGACCAGCGCGAACCGGGCGAGGCCGGTGCGGCGCAGCCCTTGGTCCGGGGGCGCGTCGGGGGCGCGCTCACGGTCGAGCGGGACGAGCGGCAGCGAGCGCGTGCTGCCCGCGACCGCGTCCCCGGCCCGCCCGCCCCCGGTCGTGGCGGGTGCGGAGGCGAGGGCGGGCGGGGCCGGGACCAGGGCGAGGGCGAGGACCGCCGCGCAGGCGGTGCCGGCCGAGCGGACGGCGAGCGGGGAGACGCCGGAAGAGGAAGTGAGGAATCCACGCATGTGCCCGATCTTGGACATAAGCATGTAAATCTGTCCATAGGTCAACTGACGGACCGTCGGGCGGCGCTCCGCCGAACCGGTGGCCCGTTCCTCCCTGCGCGCACCCGACCGCGCGTACCCTGTCCCGCGTGAACGCCACCGATCGCACCCCCGCCGACCTGCTGACTTCCGCGCTCGCCGCGGACCCCGGCCGCCCGCTGGTGACCTTCTACGACGACGCCACGGGCGAACGTGTCGAACTGTCCGTGGCCACCTTCGCCAATTGGGTGGCCAAGACCGCCAACCTCCTCCAGGGCGACCTGGCCGCCGGGCCCGGCGACCGTGTCGCGCTGCTGCTGCCCGCGCACTGGCAGACGGCGGTGTGGCTGCTGGCCTGCTCCTCGGTGGGCGTGGTCGCGGACGTCGCCGGGGATCCGGCGGCGGCCGACGTCGTGGTGAGCGGTCCCGACACGCTGGAGGCCGCGCGGGCCTGCCGGGGCGAGCGGGTGGCGCTGGCGCTGCGGCCCCTGGGCGGGCGGTTCCCGCAGCCGCCCGAGGGGTTCCTCGACTACGCCGTGGAGGCGCCGGGCCAGGGCGACCGGTTCGCCCCGTTCGCCCCGGTGGACCCGCGGGAGCCGGCGCTCGTCGTCGCCGGACGGGAGTTCACCGGGGCGGAAGCGGCCGAGCGGGCCGTGGCCGAGGCGTCCTCGCTGGAGCTGACCGGACCCGGTTCCCGGCTGCTGTCGGGACTGCCGTACGACACCTGGGAGGGGCTGAGCGCGGGGCTGTACGCGCCGCTGGCCGTCGGCGGGTCCGTGGTGCTGTGCCGCAACCTCGACCGGCTGGACGAGGAGGCCCTCGCCAAGCGCGTCGAGAGCGAGCGGGTCACCACGGTCCGCCGCTGAGACGGCCCGGAACCCCCGGCTCCCGCGCCCCCGGTCCCCAGCCCTCCGCCTCACCCGTTCGGAGCAGCAAAGGGCGCTCCCCCTCCCCTCCCCCGCCATCGTCGTAAGTGCAGCACGCGACGCTCGTACGGCATGAGGGGACGGCCCATCGTGACCGACACCGCAGGCACCTCCCTCGGTACCGGTTCCGGGGCCTCGGCCACCGGCGACGGGCTGATACGGCGACGGCGGCGGCGCCGGCTGCGGAACTCGGCGCTGGGGGCGGCGGTCCTCCTCCTCGCCGCCGCCGGCGCCGGCTGGGCCGGTTACGCCCGGCTCAGCGCCAACATCACCCCCGACGAGGCCGCCGCCGCCGAACTGGCCCGCTACGAACGGGAGCGGCCCACGGCGCTGGTGCGGGACGCGCAGAACATCCTGGTGATCGGGTCCGACACCCGGGCCGGGGACGCCAACCGCGGGTACGGCAAGGGCGTCGTCGGCCAGCGTTCGGACACCACGATCCTGCTGCACCTGGCCGCGGACCGGACCAGCGCCACCGCCGTCTCGCTGCCCCGGGACCTGATGGTGGACATCCCCTCCTGCCGGCGGGAGGACGGCACGCGCGGCGACCCGGTGTTCGCGATGTTCAACCACGCCTACGAGGTGGGGGGTTCGGCGTGCACGATCCGGACCGTGGAGAAGCTCACGGGCATCCGCGTCGACCACCACATGGTGCTGGACTTCGCCGGTTTCAAGGAGATGGTGGACGCCGTCGACGGCGTGGAGGTGTGCCTGAGCGAACCGGTGGACGACAAGGCGGCGAAGCTGCGGCTGCCCGCCGGGCGGGTCACGCTGGACGGGGAGCAGGCGCTCGGATACGTGCGCGCCCGCAAGTCGCTCGGCAACGGCAGCGACACCGACCGGATGGAACGCCAGCAGCGGTTCCTCGGCGCGCTCGTCGACAAGGTGCGCGGCGACGGCGTCCTGCTCAATCCGGTGAAACTGTATCCGCTGCTGGACGCGGCGACCTCCGCGCTGACCACCGACCCGGGACTGGCGAGCCTGCGCGGGCTGTACCAGCTGGCACGCGGACTGCGCGCCATCCCCACCGAAAAGGTGCGGTTCCTGACGGTACCGAGGAGGTCGTACGTCTACGACGCCAATCGTGACCAGCTCGTGGAGCCGGAGGCGGAGAAACTGTTCGCGCGGCTGCGGGCCGATCAGCCGGTGGCGGTGACCCCGGAGAATTCACGGGAAGTTCCCCGGAAGGACACGGGCGCGGGCGGCCCGGACGGTCCCGCGCCCGCTCCGACGTTCCGCGGGTACACCGCCGCCGAACACACCTGTGAGTGAGCCGTCTACCAGAAACGGCGCACTCCGGTTCGGAAAATGAGGCGGATTGCCCGGTTGTAGGAACGTCGAATTTGTCACCGGCGTCGCCCGACGCTGAACTGGGCGGATAGTGTGAGCGATCCGGTGCACCTGGCCGCGAGGTCCGTCCTGGGTCGTGCACTGTTTCACCGAGACCCGAGCGCCTTGGAGGGGGAAGGCGCCGCGTGGCCCCGACGGAGGATTCGGACAACCGTGGACGCGCAAGGCCGTGGGCGGGCGGACAACATCGACCCCGCAGACCAGTGGGTGCTCAATCCGGACACCGGCGAATACGAACTGCGACTGAGCCCTTCCGCAGCGCAGCCACCGGTTCCCGGACCGCGCAAACCCTCCGCACCGGACGGCGGCGGCGCGGCGGGCCGCCGTGCCCGGCGGCAGGGCGGGGAGGACCCGCAGTCGGACAAGGAAGGCCGGCAGTCGTCCCGGGCCGAGCGCGCCTCCGACGTGCCGGCGCCCCGCTCGGCCCGGCGCCGGGGCGCGGAACCGGAGGCGCCGCAGGGCCGGCGCGCGTCCCGGCGTCCGCCGAAGAAGAAGTCGCGGGCGAAGAAGGTGCTGCTGTGGACCGGCGGGTCCATGGCGTTCGTGCTGGTCGCCGTGTCGGCCGCCGGCTACCTCTACATCAAGCACCTCAACGACAACATCACGTCCGTGTCCGACGACGGTGCCAGCACCGGTGGCTTCCGCAAGGACGAGGCGATCAACATCCTGCTGATCGGCACCGACAAGCGCACCGGCAAGGGCAACGAGGGCTACGGCGACGCGGGCAGCGCCGGCCACGCCGACACCACGATCCTGCTGCACGTCTCCAAGGACCGGTCCAACGCCACCGCGCTGAGCATCCCGCGCGACCTGATCGTCGACGTCCCGGACTGCCCGACCGAGCAGGAGGACGGCACCCGGAAGATCATCCCGGGCTCCGATCGCGTCCGCTTCAACACCAGCCTCGGGCAGGACGACCGGACGCCGAGCTGCACCATGCGCACGGTGACCGAGCTGACCGGGATCAAGCCGGACGACTTCATGGTGGCCGACTTCAACGCGGTCAAGACGCTGACCGAGGCGGTCGACGGCGTCGAGGTCTGCCTGGCCAAGGACATCGACGACCCGGACTCGCACCTGAAGCTGCCCAAGGGCACGCACAAGATCTCCGGTGAGCAGGCGCTGGCGTTCGTGCGCACCCGGCACTCCGTCGGCTTCGGCGGCGACCTGAGCCGGATCGGTCTCCAGCAGCAGTTCCTCGGCGCGCTGATGCGCAAGCTGAAGGGCAACTCCACGCTGACCAGCCCGACGAAGATGGTGAAGCTGGCCGAGGCCGGCACCAAGGCGCTGACCGTGGACGACAAGCTGGACGACATCAACAGGCTGAAGGACCTGGGGCTGGAGCTGGGCAAGCTCAACCCGAAGAACCTGACCTTCACCACGCTGCCGGTCAAGGACAACCCGGCCGACGGCACCGTGCACAAGACGGTGATCGTCGATACGGCGATGGCCCCGCAGGTGTTCGAGGCCATCCAGAACGACGTCTCCTTCACCGAGGTGAAGAAGAAGCAGAAGGCGGCGAAGGACGCCCAGGCCGCCCGGCTGAAGGGCACCAAGGCGCCCGCCTCCGACGTGCGGGTACGCGTCCTCAACGGCGGGGCCGAGACCGGCAGCGCGCAGGCGGTGCTCGCCTGGCTGCAGAACGACGAGGGCGTCACCAAGTCGGAGAACGGCGGCAACGCCCCCGCGAAGCTGGCCAGGACGACGCTGGAGTACGCGCCCGACCAGGCGGCCCAGGCCCGCCGGCTGGCCGCGGTCATGGGCCTGTCCGGGGCCGCGATGAAGCCGGGCGAGAGCGTGACCAACGCGCAGGGGCTGCCGGCGATGACGCTGACCCTGGGCAAGGACTTCAAGGGAGCGGGGATCTCCCTGACACCTCCGACGAAGGCGCCGGCGGTCGACAAGTCCACGGCGGACAAGGTGAAGTGCGCCTCGTAGGTAACCCATGGGGCCCGTCGTGCGTCTAACCGGACGCGGGACGGGCCCGCTGCTTGGCGCGAGGGCGGGAGGGCAGGGAATTTGGCGCAGAGCGAGGTGCGCGGGAAGGCTCCGGCGGTCGAGGAGGCGGCGGCGCACGCGCCCCGGACCCCGGGCTCGCCGGCGGGTCCGGGACGGCGAGGGGGCAGGCGGCGGCCGGGCGGCGCGCAGACCGACCGGCGGCGGCGCAGAAGGCGGGTGCTGCGCTGGTCGGCGACGGTGCTGGCGGTGGTGATACTCGGCACCGCGGGCGCCGGATATCTCTACTACCAGCATCTCAACGACGGCCTCCAAAAGGGGCGGCGCGCCAACGGCGACGACTCCAAGGCGCACCGGACCGCGCCGAACGCGGCGGGCCAGACCCCGCTGAACATCCTGCTGATCGGCTCCGACAGCCGGAACACCAAGGAGAACCTGAAGCTCGGCGGCAGCAGGGACCACGTCGGCGACCCGCCGCTGGCGGACGTGCAGATGCTCATCCACCTCTCGGCGGACCGCAAGAGCGCCGCGATGATCAGCATCCCGCGCGACACCCGGGTGGACATCCCCGCGTGCACGGACCCCGACACCGGCAGGGAATATCCGGCGACGAACGACATCATCAACGTCACCCTGGCCCGTGGCGGGGCCGGCTGCACGCTGCTGACCTGGGAGAACCTCACCGGGGTCTATATCGACCACTGGATGACGATCGACTTCGCGGGCGTGGTGCGGATGGCGGACGCGATCGGCGGCGTCGACGTCTGCGTGAACCAGAACGTGTCGGACCATTCGACGGCCACCGTGCACGGCGGGTCCGGGCTGAAGCTGACCAAGGGCACGCACAAGGTGAAGGGCGAGCAGGCCCTGCAGTGGCTGCGCACCCGCCATGCCTGGGGCGACGACCTGATGCGGGCCCGCGCCCAGCACATGTACCTGAACTCGATGATCCGCACGCTCAAGCAGCAGAACGTGTTCACCGACACCGGCCGGCTGATGGACCTGGCGGACGCGGCCATCAAGTCGCTGCACGTGTCCGAGGAGATCACCACGGTCAAGAAGCTCTACGACCTCGGCATGCAGATGAAGTCGGTGCCGACCGACCGCATCACCTCCGTGACCATGCCCAACCTGAAGGACCCGCAGAACGGGAACCACGTCGTGCCCGACGAGGAGAACGCCGACAAGATGTGGCGGATGCTCCGGGACGACGTGCCGTTCGACAAGAACGGCGGGAAGCCGGACGGGAAGAAGGAGGCGGCCGGGAAGCCGGACAAGAAGCCCTCGTTGGACCCGGCCCGGCTCGGGGTGCTGGTACGCAACGCCACCCGGACCTCCGCCGAGGCCGCGGTGCCGCAGCGCGCGTCGGCGATCGGCCAGGTGCTGGTGGGCAAGGGCTACGCCCGGGCGCAGGCCGACACCTCGGGCAGCCTGGCCGAGGACAAGACGCTGGTGCGCTATCCGAGCGCGGACCTGGAGGGCGACGCCCAGGCGGTGGCCCGGGCACTGGGCATCCCGGTGACCCAGGTGCAGAAGTCGACCGACGTCTCGGGGGTCACGGTCGTCGTCGGCGCGGACTGGCGCTCCGGGGCGGCCTACCCGAAGAAGTCCGAGCCCAAGGCCGGCGACCTGCCGGAGAACTCCGACGCCGTCAACGGCTCGGACACCTCCAAGTGCATGGACGTGTACGCCCCCTACCGCTGGTAGCGGCCGGCGGACCGGCGCCCGGGGCCCCGCACAGGGGCCCCGGCACGGGGTCAGGCGTGGACCGCGGGCCGGCGGGAGGCGATGACCCTGCGCGCCAGCGACTTCGGGCTGGTCAGGAAGCCCCAGCCCCACGACATGTGCATGGTGGCCAGGGCCACGGGTATGCGCAGCCGGGCCTTCGGCGGCAGGCCCTTGCCGGCCGGGACCGAGCCCGCGACGATCGCGGCCAGGTAGCCGCCGGGAACCACCAGGCCCCAGGGGGTCAGCGCGACGCCGACGACCAGGCCCGCCGCGATCGCGCACACCGCCACCGGCGGGGCGAGGTAGCGCAGGTTGATGGAGCCGGAGTGGTAGCGGGCGACGACGTGCCGCCAGCGGCCGTAGTCCTTGTACTGCTTGGCCAGCGCACGCACCGACGGCCGCGGCCGGTACGACACCCGCAGCTCGGGCGAGAACCAGATCAGGCCGCCCGCCTCGCGGATCCGGAAGTTCAGCTCCCAGTCCTGGGCGCGGATGAACTCCTCGTTGTAGCCACCCTGCCGCTCCAGCGCCTCGCGCCGGAACACGCCGAGGTAGACGGTCTCGGCGGGGCCGGCCCGGCCGCCGGTGTGGAACGCCGCGTTGCCGACGCCGATCTTCGACGTCATCGCGGCGGCCACCGCGTGCTCCCAGGCGTTCTCTCCCTCGGCGTGCATGATGCCGCCGACGTTCTGCGCTCCGGTCTCCTCCAGCAGCCGCACGGCGGTGGCGATGTAGTTCGGCGAGAGCATGCCGTGGCCGTCCACGCGGACCACGACCGGATGCCGGGATGCCTTGATCGCCGCGTTCAGCGCGGCCGGGGTGCGGCCGGTCGGGTTGGGCACGGTGTGCACGCGGGGGTCCGCGCGGACCAGCTCGGCGGCGATCTCGTCCGTGCGGTCCGTGGACGGACCGAGGGCGATCACGACCTCCATCTCGCCGGCGTACTCCTGCGCGAGGATCGCTTCGACGGCTCCGCGCAGATGCCGTTCCTCGTTGAGGACGGGCATGATCACGGACACTGCGGGGAGCCGCACGTCGGGCTTGGCGTTCATAGGGGCCTCACGTTACCGCGAACGGGGGACACGGGTGCGCGCCGCCGGGGCCGCGACGCGGGCTGGAGATCGTATCGGCCTACTGTGCTCCCGGATCCCGCGTACGGCCTCGTCCGGAGGTGTCCCCCTTGCCCAGCCCGCCCCGGTCCCCGGCGCCGCCGCAGCGCCGCCCGCAGCCGCCCCGCCGTGTGCCGCGCCCGCCCGAGCGGGCCGCGGCGCCCGTCCGGCCGCCCAGGCGGCCCCGCTGGGCCATGCGGGCGGTCACCACCCTGTCGGTCGTGGTGCTCGCCTCCGCCGGGATCGGCCACGCGGTGGTGAGCAGCCTGGACGCGGGCATCGCCCGGATCGACGCCTTCAAGGACATGAAGAACCGGCCCCGGGCCGGGCACGGCATGAACGTGCTGCTGGTCGGCACCGACGGCCGCGACAAGGTCGGCGAGCGGGACCGGCGCGCCTTCCGGCTGGGCGGCCAGCCCTGTCACTGCACCGACACCATGATGATCGTGCACATCGCGGAGGACCGGGGGCGGGCCACCGTGGTGAGCCTGCCGCGCGACTCCTACGCCGAGATGCCCGCGCACACCGACCAGAACTCGGGGCGGCGGCACGGCCCGCACCCGGTCCGGCTCAACGCGGCCTATGCCGAGGGCGGTCCGCAGCTGACCATCCGCACGGTCGAGAACATGACCCATGTGAAGATCGACCACTATCTGGAGGTCGACTTCGCCAGCTTCATGCGGACCGTGGACGTGCTCGGCGGGGTGGAGGTCTGCACGCCGATGCCGCTGAGGGACCGGTACACCGGCCTCGACCTCGCGTCCGGCACGCACACCCTGCGGGGCGGGCGGGCGCTGCAGTACGTGCGCGCCCGGCACGTCGACGGGGCCAGCGACCTGGGCCGGATGAAGCGGCAGCAGCGGTTCCTGGCCGCGCTGATCGAGAAGACGACCTCCTCCGGGGTGCTGCTGAACCCGATGCGGTTCCGGGACGTGACCCGGGCGGTGCTCGGCTCGGTCCGCGCGGACGCGGGCTTCGGCACCGACGAACTGCTGGACCTCGGCCGTGCGATGCGGAACTTCTCGCCGTCCTCCTCGGAGTTCACCACCGTGCCCATCGGACAGCTGGACTACCGGGTCAAGGGCATCGGCTCGACGCTGAAGTGGAACCCGGCGAAGGCGGAGAGGCTGTTCGCCGCGGTACGCGACGACAAGCCGCTGGCCCGGGACCGCGCACGCCGCTCGGGGGCGCCGGCGCCGGTGCCGGTGGAGGTGGCGCCGGAGACGATCCGGGTGCAGGTGGCGAACGGCACGGGCACGGCGGGGCTGGGCAAGCGGGTCGACGCGGCGCTGGCGGCGACGGGCTTCGCCACCACCCGCCGGCCGGTGACGGCGCCCGCCCGCTTGCCGCGCACGCTGGTCTTCTACGACCCCCGCTGGGACCGCTCGGCCCGCTCCCTGGCCGCGGCCCTGCCGGGCAGCGAGCTGCGCGCGGTGCCGGGACAGGGACCGCTGCTGAAGGTGATGGCCGGCGCCGACCTCAAGGACGTCCGCCGGGTGCGGTTCGACGACCCGGGGCGGCCGGAGCAGAACGTGCTGCGGGGCGACGAGGCGGTGTGCTGAGCGTGCTCGGGGACGCTCAGTCCTCGAAGCCCTCCGCCGCCCGCTGTTCGCGCAGCTCGCGGATCGCGCGGCGGCGGGCCAGCCGGTGGGTGCGGCGGATCTGGGCCTCCTGGTAGCGGCGGCGGTCGCGGTCGGTCTCGGGTATGACCGGCGGCACCCGGCGCGGCTTGCCGTCGGCGTCCACCGCGGCGAAGACCAGGTAGGCGGAGCCGACCTGGGTGGGCGGGGCGGACTCGTTCCAGCGCTCGGCGAGGACCCGGACGCCGACCTCCATGGAGGTCCGGCCGGTCCAGTTCACCTGTGCCTTCACATGGACCAGGTCGCCGACGCGGACCGGCTCCAGGAACGCCATCTCGTCCATGGAGGCGGTGACGGCGGGGCCGCCGGAGTGCCGGCCGGCCACGGCGCCCGCGGCGTCGTCGACCAGTTTCATGATCACTCCGCCGTGCACCGACCCCAGCAGGTTGGTGTCGCTGTGGGTCATGATGTGGCTGAGGGTGGTGCGGGAGGCGGAGGTGGGCTTACCCGGGATCTCCGGTTCCACTTCCGTGGCCTGGTCTGTCATGCCCTCCACCTTATGCCGACGGCGCATTCGCGGAATTTGTGTCGGCTTCGCAACAGCGGGGCCCTGATTTTCCGACAGCCCTTGTCCGGCACACCGCGGCGCCCGGCACACTGGTGCGCATGAATGACTGGCCCGAGGGATGGTCCGACGAGAACCGCGGCCCGCGTTACGGACGCGGCAGTGCCGGCGCGCGGCCGGAGAGCGCCCGCGTGATGCGTCAGGTGCGGCGCGGCCCGGCGGTACCGCCCGGTCCGCGCTCGGGGTACGACGGCTCCGGCGCGGCGGCGCCGCCGCACGCGGCCGGTGTGCCGCAGCAGCCGTCGTACGTGGACGGCCAGGGCCACGAGCCGGGGTACGACAGCGGCTACAACACCGGCCAGGTCTACGGCTCCCCCGGCGGGCGCGGCCCGGGCGGTCCGGCGGGCTCCTCCGCCCGGGGCCCGCGGCCCGCGCCCGACTGGCGCCGGCGGATCAAGTGGACGGCGATCACGGTGGCGGCCGTGCTGGTCGTCACGTCGGTCGCGACCTACTTCTGGGCCGACTCCAAGCTGCGCCGCGAAGTGGACCTGTCCAAGGTCATCGACCGGCCGGAGGGCGGCGACGGCACGAACTACCTGATCGTCGGCTCGGACAGCCGGGAGGGCATGTCCAGGGAGGACGAGAAGAAGCTGCACACCGGCGGCGCCGAGGGCAAGCGCACCGACTCGATGATGATCCTGCACGTCGGCGACAACGGCGACACGCTGATCTCGCTGCCCCGCGACTCGGACGTGGTGGTGCCGTCGTACCAGGGGTCGACGTCCGGGAAGGTCTTCCCGGCGCAGGGCCGGCACGCCAAGCTGAACGCCACCTACGCCGAGGACGGGCCGACGCTGCTGGTCCGCGCGATCGAGGCCAACACCGGTCTGCGCATCGACCACTACGTGGAGATCGGCTTCCAGGGCTTCGCGAGCATCGTGGACGCGGTGGGCGGGGTCGAGATCACCATCGACAAGGCGTTCAAGGACAAGTGGTCCGGCGCCGACTTCGAGGCGGGCAAGCAGACCCTGAACGGTCAGGAGGCCCTCGCCTTCGTGCGCACCCGGCACGCGTTCGCCGCCTCGGACCTCCAGCGCACCAAGAACCAGCAGAAGTTCCTCGCCGCCCTGGCGCACCAGGTGGCGACCCCCTCGACGGTCCTGAACCCCTTCAAGCTCTACCCGACCATGGGCGCGGGCCTGGACTCGCTGATCGTCGACAAGGACATGTCGCTGTGGGACCTGGCGTCGATGTTCTGGGCGATGAAGGGCGTCAGCGGTGGTGACGGCACCTCGATGAACATGCCGATCTCCGGTTCCGTGGGCGGCAACCTGGTCTGGGACAAGGCCAAGGTGAAGACGCTGGTGGACGAGCTGAACAACGACGAGAAGGTCACCGTCTCCGGGAACTAGGCGGCGGGCAGCCGGGGGCCGGGGGCGCTCGGCGGGGCGCCCCCGGCCGGAGCGGGGCGGGGCTCACATGTGGCCGGCGCCCGCCATCGCCCGGCAGGTCTCGGCACAGCGGCGACACGCCTCGGCGCAGCGCGTCAGCTGCTGGTCGTCCGGCATGCTGGTACACGCCTCGGCGCACATGTCGCACGCCTTGGCGCACAGCGCGCACATGTCGGTGTGCATGGGCGAGCGGCGCATCATCATGTCGGCGCACATCCGGGTGGTCTCGGAGCAGTCCATCAGCGCCCGCATGATCCGCATCTGCTGCTGGCCGCCCTTCTGCATGCAGGAGCTCATGGTCTCCTCGCAGATGCTGTGGCAGTTCATGCAGGCCTCGATGCACTCCTGCATCTGCCGGGTCAGGGCGGGCATCGTCGGTGACTGGGTCATGGCTCCTCCTGGGGAGGCGGGGGCCCGGGGCGGACCCCGTCTGCTTCCGTCCTACGTCCGGTGCCGCCGCCCCGCATGTCGGCCTCCGCCGCCCCGCTCCGCCGGTCTACGGCTTGCGGCCCACCGCCCCGAAGTGGGTGACCTCGGCCGGCTCCGGCTCCCCGGCCCCGGGCCGCCAGCGCGAGCAGGAGACGAGGCCCGGCTCCAGCAGCTCGACCCGGTCGAAGAGCCGGGTCAGTTCGGCGCGGGTGCGCAGGGTCATGGGCGCGGAGCCCTGGCCGTTCCAGTACTCCACGGCCCGGGTCATCGCCTCGCCGTCGACCTCGGTGGTGGGGTGGGAGATCACCAGGAAGCTGCCGGAGGGCACGGCGTCCAGCAGCCGGTGCACGAGGGACACGGCCTCGTCGGTGTCCATGACGAAGTTGAGGATGCCGAGCAGGGTGAGGGCGACCGGGCGGTGCAGGTCCAGGGTCCGGGCGGCGCCCCGCAGGAGGGCCTCCGGGTCGTGGACGTCGGCCTCGATGTAGTCCGTGGCGCCCTCGGGGGTGCTGGTCAGCAGCGCGTGGGCGTGGGTGAGGACGAGCGGGTCGTTGTCGGCGTAGACGATCCGGCAGGACGGGTCGACGCGCTGGGCGACCTCGTGGGTGTTGTCGGCGGTGGGCAGTCCGGTGCCGATGTCCAGGAACTGCCGGATGCCCTCGGTGCCGGCCAGGTGCCGCACCGCGCGGGCCAGGAACGCCCGGTCGGCGACGGCCGAGCGGGGCAGCGCCGGGACGAAGCCGAGGATCTGCTCGCCGACCTGCTCGTCCACCGGGTAGTGGTCCTTGCCGCCGAGCCAGTAGTTCCAGACCCGGGCCGAGTGGGAGACGTCGGTGCGCAGCCGGGTCATGCGCGCGACGCCTTCGTCCCCGGTGGTCGCGGTGTGGTCGGACGGCACCATGGGCGCGGGTCTCCTTCGGCGGTGATCACGATCGGAACGCGCACCAAAATAAGGAAGAAGGCGCCCGGACGGACGCCTTCCGCGAAAACGCGAGACCTCGGGGGTTACGGGAGGTTGCGCGCCATGACGATCCGCTGGACCTGGTTCGTGCCCTCGTAGATCTGGGTGCTTTACAGGTTGTACGTCCCTGACCTGCAACAACGGCCCCTTCATGGTGGGTCTCTCCAGCATTTCCTCGGGATCACTGGGCAGCGAAAAGCCCCCGCCACGCGCCACGGGGGAAGCACACGACGGGGGCCGCCGAGGGACCGCTCAGGCGGTCAAGCCGGGGTCGAAGTACCCCGGCGTTCGGAACAAGCCCGCGAAGGTGCCGGGGCCGTGCCGTTCGTCCAGCCACGCTCCCAGCGCCGTCACGTCACCGCTGATGATGGCCGCGAGAAGGCGCGTGTGGCACTCGCTCTCTTCCCCGGGGGCGAACTCCTCAAGGAAGTGTGCGTACCGGCGATTTACGCCCTTCTCGTAGCCACTCAGGGCCGCCGCGTACCGCGTCTGCTCTTCGCTCCCCACCACCCCGGCCGCGCGCCCGGCATCCTCCTCCGTCAGTGTCCCCGTCATGTCCCGGAACGCAAGTGCGCCAAGAAGGTCTGAGGGCTCCGCCACGCCGAAGCGTTCTGCTGTCTGCCGGGTGATGGAGCGCGCCTCTCTGTCGCACGCGCCTTCCATGACGATTCCGAGGTTCCGCGTGTGGTGGCTTCCACGCTGGTCGACAGCAGAGTAGGGCTGTCCGGTAGCGCGGCGGTAGTTGATGCCGTACTGAGTGCGGACGGGCATCCCTGCCATTTCCACGTACCGCCGACGCGACCCGGGTGATAATGGCCTGGCTGTAGCTTTGGACACTGCCGTCAACCCCTTGCTGGTTGGTGGCCACGCCCCCGGACATTCGCCCGTCGCGGGGGTCCTCTGTTGGGCTTGCCTACTCAACCGACTCCGCGCATAGCGAGGGGAGTTGACCAGCGTTGACTACGATGGCAGTCAACAGTCAACGGGAGCTGCACCATGATCGACTTCGGGTCTGAGGTACGGACGGCGCTCAAGGCGCAGGGAAAAAGCCTGCGAGGTGCGGCTAAGGAACTGCATTACGACGTTGGCTATTTGAGTCGGGTACTTAACGGGAAACAGGCTCCATCTCCTGAGCTGATGCGAGCTTTTAACGAGTACCTCGGCCTCTCTCTCGAAGCCGAAGACAGTGGTTCTCACGACGATGAGATGGACGCTTGGGAATTGGCTCGTCGCGCGCAGGCAAGCGACGCGGGGAATGCCACCCTTGAGCGCCTGGAGCGGGCATTTGACGGCCTGGCCATAGCGTACCCAAAAGCCAAGCCGGAAGACTTACTGCGGCAGGTACGTAAGCACTCTGCTTATGTCGTAAAACTACTTGACGGCCGCAAGACACTCTCAGAACATCGCCGATTGCTGGTTATCGGGGGCTGGCTGTCTCTCCTCGGGGCTACGGTACATATCGATCTTATGCAAGATGACGCCGCTACGGCTCGACTAGAGACGGCCGCAACGCTTGCCCGGGAAGCCGGGCACCGCGAGATCGAGGCATGGTGCTTTGAGACTGAGGCTTGGCGAGTCCTTACCGATGGGGATTACGTCCAAGCTGTTGACCTCTCACGAATCGCACAGGAGATCGCTCCCGCTAATGGCTCCGCAATAATTCAGGCGACAGCACAAGAGGGCCGGGCGAATGCACGTCTAGGCAACGGAAAAGAGACGTACTCGGCCATTGAACGAGTGCAGGCTCTCTCTGCCGCTATGGGCGCCTCCGATACGCCAGAGCATCATTACCGTTATGACCCTGCAAAGTCTCTGTCATACACGGCGACGACACTCGCATGGCTCGGAGACTCAGCGGCAGAGCCGTACGCCAGGGAAGTAATCAAGAGGCTGAGTCCAAGCGGCGACGTAAGGCAGTGGCCGCGGCGTGTAGCTTCGGCGAATATCGACCTGGCTCTGGTCCTCCTGAAAGAAAACAGACTGGACGAAGCATGTGATTCGGCACAGAAAGCAATCCTCTCCGGAAGGGTAGTGCCTTCAAATCATTGGCGCGCGTTGGAAGTCGTAAAAGCGGTCGAGGCTCGGCAACTTCCTGAGAGCGCAGATCTACGTGAGGCGTACCAGAACCTCAAGGCGATTGAGAAAGGAAAGGGTTAGCCTCGACCGCGTAGGGCCGGGGCAAGTTCCATTTGTTACTTAGAGCAGTGCGAGGAAGGGGTTCGTGTCCCCGAGCGGTTTCGGCTGCTCCGGCTCGGGCGCAGGTTTCGGGGCCTGCTTGGGCTCCGGGCGGTAGGCGTCCAGGCGGACGACCATTGCGCGGTTCTGCTCACGCTCCGCGCTGGCCGGCTGCGGCACAGAGTCACCAGAACTGTCACCGCGGACCGTGAACACGGTGGCCGGCCGTCCCGTCTTCCCCGACCGTTCCACGGTGACGACGATTCCGGGCAGTTCCTTGACCTCTGCTGCGGTCGCTCCCACGTACGGGAGCACCTGGGAGGAAGTGGCCCGACCGCCGTGCATCTCGATCCTGGCCCGTACCTTCTCCTCAAGGGTGAGTGGCTGCCGCTTCGCCTTCGGGGAGGTCGCCCCCTTGGTGATGCGTACGGCGTCTTGCACCGACCGGCGAACCAGACTGAAGGCAGCGGACAGCATCTGTTCCGTGATCGCCTCCGAGCATTCGGACGCTGCCAGGCAGGCCGCAACCCTGAGCGTCTGCTCTGCCGTTCGCTCGATGAACACTGCCTGGCTCTCGGGCAGGGCCTCACCCAGGACTGCGTCTCATCCTTCGTCGTGTTCCGCAGCGTCGCCCCATCCCATGCGATTCGCAGCTTGGTCGTGAACGACGCGTCCCGCTTCACCCTGCGGAGCACTTCCGACCACTCTTCCTCGACCACCAGAGTCCGCACGTCCCGCCCGTGCTCAGTCTCAGCCGTCGCTTCCTGCTGCTCCCAAAGGTGGTTCACCAGGCCCGTCCCGGACGTGATCCCGGATGTGGTGTGCGTGGCCAGGAAGCGGCCAACAGCACCGAGTCGGGGAAGAACAGCGCGATCCAGCGTCGGCACATCAAGGCTCGTGATGAAGGTGAGCCAGGGCGTACCGTCCCCCTCCCGCCGAACGTCGCCTTCGAGCTACGGCGGCACATCAAGAACCACGGCGTATGGGGGCCGGAGCGACTTCTCTTCCCCAACGTGACGCGGACTGGCTACCTCTACGCGTCGTACTTCTACCCGAAGATCTGGATGGAGGCTCTGGGCAAGGGACAGGTCCGCGTACGACAACAGCCCCCGGCGTCGCGCCGGGGGCTGTGTTGTTGTGCAGGTCAGTGGCTGCTTTCAGTCCTGCGTCGGCCCAGGATTCCCCCAGCATGACGCCCAGGAACGGCCCTGATCGGGCCGCAACAGGCAGAAAGCCGAAGGTGTCTCTCCGGACCTTCGAAACGGCTTCTGACCTGCAAAAACCCTGCTAGGGAAGGTTCCTCGCCATCACGATCCGCTGGACCTGGTTCGTGCCCTCGTAGATCTGGGTGATCTTGGCGTCGCGCATCATGCGCTCCACCGGGTAGTCGCGGGTGTAGCCGTAGCCGCCGAGGAGCTGGACGGCGTCGGTGGTGACCTCCATGGCGACGTCCGAGGCGAAGCACTTGGCGGCGGCGCCCAGGTAGGTGAGGTCGGCGTCGCCGCGCTCGGAGGCGGCGGCGGCCTGGTAGGTGAGGGCACGCGCCGCCGAGATCTTCATGGACATGTCCGCGAGCATGAACTGGATGCCCTGGAAGTCGGCGATCGCCTTGCCGAACTGCTTGCGCTCCCGGACGTAGCCCTTGGCGTAGTCGAGGGCGCCCTGGGCGACGCCGAGGGCCTGGGCGGCGATGGTGATGCGGGTGTGGTCCAGGGTCTTCATGGCCGTCATGAAGCCGGTGCCCTCCTCGCCGATCATGCGGTCGGCGGGGATGCGGACGTTGTCGAAGTAGACCTCGCGGGTCGGGGAGCCCTTGATGCCGAGCTTCTTCTCCGGCGCGCCGAAGGAGACGCCCTCGTCGGACTTCTCGACCACGAAGGCGGAGATGCCCTTCGAGCGCTTCGAGGGGTCCGTCACGGCCATCACCGTGTAGTACTCGGAGACGCCCGCGTTGGTGATCCAGCGCTTGACGCCGTTGAGCACCCAGTGGTCGCCGTCGCGGACGGCCTTGGTCTTCATGCCGGCCGCGTCCGAGCCCGCCTCCGGCTCGGACAGGCAGTACGAGAACATCGCGTCGCCCTTGGCCAGCGGGCCCAGGTACTTCTTCTTCAGCTCCTCGGAGCCGGAGAGGATCACCGGGAGCGAGCCCAGCTTGTTCACCGCGGGGATGAGCGAGGAGGACACGCAGGCGCGGGCGACCTCCTCGATCACGATGACCGTGGCGAGCGCGTCGGCGCCGGAGCCGCCGTACTCCTCGGGGACGTGCACGGCGTGCAGGTCGTTGGCCACCAGGGCGTCGAGGGCCTCCTGCGGGAAGCGGGCCTCCTCGTCCACCGCCGCGGCGTACGGCGCGATCTTCGCCTCGACCAGCGAACGGACGGCGTCCCGGAGCATGTCGTGCTCCTCGGACGGGCGGTACAGGTCGAAGTCAGCCGATCCGGCCACGGCTCTCACGCTCCAAAGACGCAGTGATACTGACGCTAATTACCGTTAAGTAACTCAAATTTTAGAGGTCCGGCCCCCACCCGCCTACGTGAGCTACGCGACAGCGGAAAAATGCCCGGCCAGAGGCCCGGATATGCTCGGGCCCGCATGACCGAGCACCCGACGGACCCGAGCTGGAGCACCCATGAGCCTGAAGATCACCGTGATCGGCACCGGCTACCTCGGCGCCACGCACGCCGCGGCCATGGCCGAGCTGGGCTTCGAGGTGCTGGGCCTGGACGTCGTACCCGAGAAGATCGCCCTGCTGGAGCGCGGCGAGACCCCGATGTACGAGCCGGGACTCGAGGAGCTGCTGCGCAGGCACGTCGCCGGGATCGGGGGATCGACCGGGCGGCTGCGCTTCACCACGGACTGGGCGGAGGCCGGCGCCTTCGGGGACGTGCACTTCGTGTGCGTCAACACCCCGCAGAAGCACGGCGAGTACGCCTGCGACATGTCCTACGTCGACTCCGCGATCGCCTCTCTCGCCCCGCATCTGCGCGGCCCGGCCCTGGTCGTGGGCAAGTCGACCGTGCCGGTGGGCTCCGCCGAGCGGCTGGCGGCCTACCTCGCCGAGCACGCCCCGGCGGGCGCGGACGCCGAGCTGGCCTGGAACCCGGAGTTCCTGCGCGAGGGCTTCGCCGTCGAGGACACCCTGCACCCGGACCGGATCGTGGTCGGCGTGCGCGGCGAGCGCGCCGAGAAGCTGCTGCGCGAGGTGTACGCGACGCCGGTGGCCGACGGCACGCCGTTCGTCGTCACCGACTTCCCGACCGCCGAACTGGTGAAGACGGCCGCGAACTCCTTCCTCGCCACCAAGATCTCCTTCATCAACGCGATGGCGGAGGTGTGCGAGGCGGCCGGCGGTGACGTGGCCAAGCTGGCCGAGGCCATCGGGTACGACGACCGGATCGGCCGCAAGTTCCTGCGCGCCGGGATCGGCTTCGGCGGCGGCTGCCTGCCCAAGGACATCCGGGCGTTCATGGCCCGCGCGGGCGAGCTGGGCGCCGACCAGGCGCTGACCTTCCTGCGCGAGATCGACTCCATCAACATGCGCCGGCGCGGCCAGATGGTGGAGATGGCCCGGGAGGCGCTGGGCGGCGGCTCCTTCCTCGGCAAGCGGGTGGCGGTGCTCGGCGCCACCTTCAAGCCGGACTCGGACGACGTGCGCGACTCGCCCGCGCTGAACGTGGCCGGGCAGATCCACCTCCAGGGCGGCCAGGTGACGGTGTACGACCCGAAGGGCATGGCCAACGCCCGCAAGGTCTTCCCGACCCTCGGCTACGCCGACAGCGCGGAGGAGGCCGTCCGGGGCGCCCATGTCGTGCTGCACCTGACCGAGTGGCGGGAGTTCGGCGAGCTGGACCCGGCGGCACTCGGCGAGGTCGCGGCGGACCGGGTCCTCCTGGACGGGCGCAACACCCTCGACCCGGAGCTGTGGCGACGGGCCGGATGGACGTACCGGGCGATGGGCCGGCCTACGGCTTAGTGCCGGGCCGGGGTCACCGGCCGGTCGGGTGCGGCGGCGAACGAAGGTCCCCGCCGGCGGCCGCGTTCCTCTCGGCGCGCTTCCCGCGGCCCCGAGCGCCCGACGCCGGTTCGGCCGAGGCTCAGTCGGCCGAACCGGGGTCTGTGGGCATTCTGCACCACCCCGGCGTGCCTCAGGGGTCCTTCGCGCGGTAGCGGCGCATCTTGGCGCGGGCCCCGCACGTCCGCATCAGGCACCAGCGTCCGCGCCCGGCGGGGCTGCGGTCGTAGTACGCCCAGTGGCAGGTGCCGGACTCGCACGCCTTGAGCCTGGCCCAGGTGCCGGCGACGAGCGCCTCGGCGACGGCGGCGGCGACCCGGGCGAGCAGCGGGCCCTCCTCGGCGGGCGCCAGCCGGGCGGAGCCGTCGCGGTCGTCCACGGCGACGTACAGCGGGGCCCGGGCCAGCAGCGTGCCGAGCGGGGTCACGGCGCGGTGCGGCGGATGGCCGGCGTGGGCGAGCAGCGCGGCCCGCAGCGACTCGCGCAGCTCACGGGCCTCGTCGAGGCCGTCCTCGGCGATCCCCAGCCGGACGCGGCCCTCCGGGCTGTCCAGCGCGTCGGTGCCGGCCTCCATGTCGAGCGTGTTCACCAGCGACTCGACCAGCGCCAGGCCGCCCGGCGCGGCGGATCTCTCGCTCATGCTTGCGACGTTACCGCTCCTGGGAGAGTATGCGGTCACCGTTACCGGTTACCCGGCTCTACGGGTAACCCCGAGGAGGTGGTCATGGCTCTCGCCAAGCTCGACGTCGTGGTGCTGGACTGTCCCGATCCCCGTGCGCTGGCCGCGTTCTACGCCGGTGTGCTGGGCGGCGCGGTGGAGGGGGACGAGGAGTGGGTGACGCTGAAGGTGCCCGGCGGGCCGGAGCTGGCCTTCCAGCGGGCGGCCGGGTTCGTGCCGCCCGAGTGGCCCGCGGCGGACCGCTCCCAGCAGTTCCACCTGGACCTGACCGTGCCGGACCTGGACGCGGCCGAGAAGGGCGTGCTGGAGCTGGGCGCCACACCGCTGGACACCGCCGACCGGTCCCGGTCCTTCCGTGTCTACGCCGACCCGGCGGGGCACCCGTTCTGCCTCTGTGCCGGCTGAGTCCGCCCCGAACGAGAAACCGGAGGACACCATGGCGTCCGTGGCCCGTTTCCGCAACGTCGTGCTCGACTGCCCCGACCCGCACGCGCTGGCCGCCTTCTACGCGGCCGTGGCCGGCGGCACCCCGGAGCCGGAGGACGACGACTGGGTCGTCCTGCGGGTGCCGGACGGCCCCCGGATGGCCTTCCAGCGGGCCGAGGGCCACACCCCGCCCGAGTGGCCGCGCGCCGACCACAACGGCCAGCAGTTCCACCTCGACTTCGACGCGGGCCCGGCCTGGGCCGACATCGACGCCGCCCACGAACGGGTGCTCGCGCTCGGCGCCCGCCCGCTGGACCTGGAGGACCGCGAGAAGAAGGACTTCCAGGTGTACGCCGACCCGGCCGGGCATCCGTTCTGCCTGTGCCGGATCGAACGGTCGTAGGGCGCTCGCGGGGGGCCGGGGGTCCTAGGGGAGGTCCAGATCGGTCATCCGCGGTGCCGGGGTCTCCCGGCGGTGCTGGGCGGCCCGGGCCGTGAAGTCCGCGCCGCGCAGCACCCGCTGGACGTTTCCCCAGGTCAGCAGGGACAGCTCGGTCTCGGACCAGCCGCGCCTGAGCAGTTCGGCGATCAGGTGCGGGTAGCGGGAGGCGTCGGCGAGTTCGCGGGGGTGGGCGGCTCCGGAGTCGTAGGTGCCGGACAGGCCGACGCACTCGGGACCGGCCACGTCGCGGACGTGGTCGAGGTGGTCGGCGACGTCCGGGACGCCCGGGCCGGTCTGCTCGGCGGTCAGCGGCACCATGCACAGGCCCTTCGCCCCGCCCAGGGCGGCCAGCAGGTCGTCGGGCAGGTTGGCCGGGTGCGGGCGCAGGGCACGGGCGGCCGAGCGGGTGCACAGCACCGGGGCCTTGGACAGGGCGAGGGTGCGCCGGACGGTGGCCGGCGAGGCACCGGTGACGTCGGCGAGCACACCGAGCCGGTTCATCTCGCGCACCACCTCCTCCCCGAACCGGGTGAGCCCGTCCTTCCCGGCCCACGCGGTGCCCGCGAGGGTGAGGACGCGCACGCCGAGGGCCTGGAGCACGCGCAGGACGGCGAGGGAGCCGTCCAGCGCGGCACCGTGCGCGGGACCCAGCACCACGGCGACCCGGCCGCGGTTGCGGGCGTCGATGACCTGCCCGGCGGTCCGCACCAGCCGGAGCCCCTCGGGGTGCGCGTCCACGACCGAGCGCACCAGGTCCAGCTGTTCCAGGGTCGCCGCCACCGGGCGCTCGCCGGCCGGCTCCTCGGGCAGGTGCAGCGACCAGAACAGCGCGCCGACGTGCCCGGCGCGCATCCGGGGCACGTCCGTGTCGACGGCGGCCTCGCCGAGCTGGAGGTCGTGGCCGGGCAGATGGCGCAGGGCCCAGGGCAGGCCGCTGTAGCCGTCGGCGACCGGGTGCCCGGCGAGCAGGGCACGGGCCCGCTCCAGCAGCTCCCCGGCCGGCCGGAGGAACGGGTCGTCCGGCAGGCCGTCGTCCTCGCCGATCTCGGTCGTGCGGGGGATGTCGTCCTGGAGGTCGGCCATGGCGGGCTCCGTACGTCCTCGTCGCCTACGGCGTGCTGTGGCTGGCGTACCGACACGGTCGCACGGAGCGCGGAGGACCTCCTGGTGGGCGAGGCGTTCGGGGGTACCCCGGTCAGCTCCCGCCCGGCGTGCCGTCCAGTTCCCCGATGGTGGCGAGGGACGGGCCGCGGGTGGCCGCCAGGTCGCGGGCGACGTCCTCCGCCGCGCCCAGCACCCGTACCGCGTTGCGCCAGGTCAGCTTGGCGAGGTCGGTGCGGGACCAGCCGCGGTCCAGCAGCTCGGCGAGGAGGTGGGGGTAGCCGGACACGTCGTCCAGGCCGTCCGGGGTGAACGCGGTGCCGTCGTAGTCGCCGCCGATGCCCAGGTGGTCGATGCCGGCCACCTCGCGCATGTGGTCCAAGTGGTCGGCCACCGTGGACACCGTGGCGACCGGGCGCGGGTGGCGCTCCTCGAACGCGCGGTGCAGCCGCATCGCCTCGGGGCTGGTGTCCAGGTGGTGCAGCCCGTGGGCGCGCAGGTTGTCGTCGGCGGCGGCCGTCCAGTCGACGGCGGCCTGGAGCACGAACTTGGGCACGAACGTCACCATCGCCACGCCGCCGTTGGCGGGCAGCCGCTCCAGGACGTCGTCGGGGATGTTGCGCGGGTGGTCGCAGACCGCGCGGGCGGAGGAGTGCGAGAAGATCACCGGCGCGGCGGAGGCGTCCAGCGCGTCCCGCATGGTCGTGGCGGCCACGTGCGAGAGGTCGACCAGCATGCCGAGCCGGTTCATCTCCCGGACCACCTCGCGGCCGAAGGCGGTCAGGCCCTGGGCCCTCGGCTCGTCGGTCGCGGAGTCCGCCCAGTCCACGTTGGAGTTGTGGGTGAGGGTCATGTAGCGCACGCCGAGCGCGTACAGGGCGCGCAGGGTGCCGAGGGAGTTGGCGATGGAGTGGCCGCCCTCGGCGCCCATGAGGGAGGCGATCCGGCCCTCGGCGCGGGCCGCCTCCAGGTCGGCGGCGGTCCGTGCGGGGGCCAGGTCCGCCGGGTAGCGCTCCAGCATCCGCTGGACGCAGTCGATCTGCTCCAGGGTGGCCGCGACCGGCTCGGGCTGCTCGGCCGGTACGTACACCGACCAGTACTGGGCGCCGACACCGCCCGCGCGCAGCCGCGGCAGGTCGGTGTGCAGCCGGTCGCGGCGGTCCCCGGCGATGTCCAGGGCGTCGAGGTCGTAGCGGACCTGCTCGCGCAGCGCCCACGGCAGGTCGTTGTGGCCGTCGACGACCGGGAACTCGCGCAGCAGTTCCCGGGCCTCCTCCAGCGCGCCCATGCCGGTCACTTCCCGAAGCCGAAGCCGCTCGCGCCCTCGGCCTTGGCGCGCAGCCGCTTGCCCTTCTCGGTGGCCTGGTCGTTCAGCTCCTGCTGGAAGTCGCGCATCCGGTGCAGCAGCTCCTCGTCGTGCGCGGCGAGCATCCGGGCCGCGAGCAGCCCGGCGTTGCGGGCACCGGCGACGGAGACCGTGGCGACCGGGACGCCGGCCGGCATCTGCACGATGGACAGCAGGGAGTCCATGCCGTCCAGGTACTTCAGCGGCACGGGCACGCCGATGACCGGCAGCGGGGTGACGGAGGCGAGCATGCCGGGCAGGTGGGCGGCGCCGCCGGCACCCGCGATGATCGCCTTCAGCCCGCGGTCGGCGGCCTGCTCGCCGTAGGTGATCATCTCGCGGGGCATGCGGTGCGCGGAGACGACGTCGACCTCGTAGGCGATCTCGAACTCGTCCAGGGCCTTCGCGGCGGCCTCCATGACGGGCCAGTCCGAGTCGGACCCCATGACGATGCCCACCAGAGGGGAGGTGCGGGGGCTCATTCGGTGATCGTGCCTCTCAGGTAGCCGGCTGCGTGACGGGCGCGCTCCAGCACGTCGTCCAGGTCGTCGCCGTAGGTGTTGACGTGTCCGACCTTGCGACCGGGCTTCACGTCCTTGCCGTACATGTGGATCTTGAGCTTGGGGTCGCGGGCCATGCAGTGCAAGTACGCGGAGTACATGTCGGGGTAGTCGCCGCCCAGGACGTTGACCATGACCGTCCACGGGGCGCGCGGGCGGGGGTCGCCCAGCGGCAGGTCCAGGACCGCGCGGACGTGGTTGGCGAACTGGGAGGTGATCGCGCCGTCCATGGACCAGTGGCCGGAGTTGTGCGGGCGCATCGCGAGTTCGTTGACCAGGATGCGGCCGTCGCGGGTCTGGAACAGCTCGACGGCGAGGTGCCCGACGACGTCCAGTTCCTTGGCGATGGTCAGGGCGAGCCGCTCGGCGTGCAGGGCCAGGTCCTCGGACAGGTCCGGGGCGGGTGCGATCACGGTGTCGCAGACGCCGTTGACCTGCCGGGACTCCACGACCGGGTAGGCGACGGCCTGGCCGTGCGGGGAGCGGACGACGTTGGCGGCCAGCTCGCGGACGTAGTCCACCTTCTCCTCGGCGAGGACGGGGACGCCGGCGCGGAACGGCTCGGCCGCCTCCTCGGCGTTCTCCACGACCCACACGCCCTTGCCGTCGTAGCCGCCGCGGACCGTCTTGAGGACGACGGGGAAGCCGTCGCCCTCCTCCGCGAACCCGACCACGTCCTGCGGGTCGGCCACGATCCGGTGCCGGGGGCACGGCATGCCGATCGCGTCGAGCCTCGCCCGCATCACGCCCTTGTCCTGGGCGTGCACCAGCGCGTCGGGCCCCGGGCGCACGGGGATGCCGTCCGCCTCAAGAGCCCGAAGGTGCTCGGTCGGTACGTGTTCGTGATCGAAGGTGATCACATCGCACCCGCGCGCGAATTCCCGCAGAGTGTCGAGGTCGCGGTAGTCGCCGATGACGACATCGCTCACGACCTGCGCCGCGGAATCCTGAGGGGTGTCACTGAGAAGCTTGAACCTGATGCCCAACGGGATGCCCGCCTCGTGCGTCATACGCGCGAGCTGCCCCCCGCCGACCATGCCGACTACCGGGAACGTCACGCCCCTAGCGTATCGGCCGTCCGGGGTGGCCGGATCGCCTCCCTCCGCCCGAACTCTTACCCGGCGCTTTCCCGCCTCTTTCCGGCCCGTTTCCCGGGCCTGGCCCGGTCCCCGGGCAGCGGAGGGCCCGCACGGCTAGCATGGCGGGGTTGACGAACCCTACCGACGGGAGCTGCACAGCCATGGAACCTCGTTCCTCGGGGGTGCAACGACTCGTACGCGAGTTGATCAGATTCGGCGCCGTCGGCGGGGCCGGGGTGCTGGTCAACCTCGGTGTGTTCAACCTGGTCCGGCACGCCTCGGACCTGCCGGTGGTGCGCGCCAGCGTCATCGCGACCATCGTGGCCATCGTCTTCAACTACGTGGGCTTCCGCTACTGGACCTACCGGGACCGCGACAAGAGCGGGCGCACCCGGGAGCTGACGCTGTTCCTGCTGTTCAGCGTGGCCGGCCTGGTGATCGAGAACGGCGTGCTGTACCTGGCGACCTACGGCTTCGGCTGGGACACCCCGCTGCAGAGCAACGTCTTCAAGTTCGTCGGCATCGGCGTGGCGACGCTGTTCCGGTTCTGGTCGTACCGCACCTGGGTGTTCCGGACGCTGCCGGCCGGGGAGGCCGTGACGGGTGCCGAATCGATTCTGAAGCAGGAGCCGCGGCGGCCCGCGCCCCGGCAGCGGGTTCCGTAACGATCCCCGACGCCGGCCGGCCGCCCGGCTTCCCCGGAGTCCCCGGCGCCCGTCAGCGGACCGTCGGCTCGTCCTCGTCCGCCTTGCGCGCCGGGGGCGTGCGGGAGAGGAACAGGCCGAAGACGGGGGGCTGCGCCTGGAGCAGCTCCAGGCGCCCGCCGTCGGCCTCCGCGAGGTCCCGCGCGACGGCCAGGCCGATGCCCGTGGAGTTCCGCCCGCTGATCGTCCGCTCGAAGATCCGCGCGCCGAGGTCGGCCGGCACCCCGGGCCCCTCGTCGGTCACCTCGATCACGACCTGGTTGCCGGTGACCCGGGTGCGCAGCGCGACCGTGCCGCCGCCGTGCATCAGCGAGTTCTCGATCAGCGCGGCCAGCACCTGGGCGACCGCGCCCGGCGTGCCCACCGCCGTCAGGTGCCGCTTGCCGGAGCTGACGACGGCCCGGCCGGCGCTGCGGTAGGCGGGCCGCCACTCGGCGAGCTGCTGCTGGATGACCTCGTCCAGGTCGAAGGCGACCGCGGAGCCGGTGCGCGGGTCGCGCGAGTTGGTCAGCAGCCGCTCCACCACGTCGGTCAGCCGCTCCACCTGCGTCAGCGCGATGGTGGCCTCCTCCTTCACCGTCTCCGGGTCGTCGGTGAGGGTGATCTCCTCCAGCCGCATGGACAGGGCGGTGAGCGGGGTGCGCAGCTGGTGCGAGGCGTCGGCCGCGAGACGCCGCTCGGCGGTCAGCATGCGCGCGATCCGCTCCGCGGAGGAGTCCAGCACGTCGGCGACCCGGTCCAGCTCGGGCACGCCGTACCGCCGGTGCCTCGGGCGCGGGTCGCCGGAGCCGAGGCGCTCGGCGGTCTCGGCGAGGTCGGTCAGCGGGGAGGCGAGCCGGTTCGCCTGGCGCAGGGCGAGCAGCACGGCCGCGATCACCGCGAGCAGCGCGACCAGCCCGATGATCAGCAGGGTCCGGCCGACCTCGCGGGTCACCGCGGAGCGGGGCTCCTGCACGGTGACCGTCTCGCCCTCCTCGCCCCGCTGCGTGTAGTGGATGGTGTCGCCCTCGGGCTTGTTGCCGATCTCTATGGGCTTCTTGCCGGGCATGCGGATGACCGCGTACTGGTCCTCGCTGACCGGGTTGCGCAGCACGTGCGCGTTGACGTTCTCCGCGGCGAGGATCCGGCTGTCCACGATGCTGGCCAGCCGCATCGCCTCCGACTCCACCCGCTCCTGGGCGCTGTTGCCGATGGTCCGGGTCTCGACGATGACGAGCGAGACGCCGAAGACGGCGATCACCACCAGCACGACGGCGAGGGTGGACTGGATGAGACGTCGACGCATGGTCCGTTACCTGAGGTGATCGCCGGTCCGGCTCAGCTCTTCTCGAAGCGGAAGCCCACGCCGCGCACGGTGGCGATGTAGCGGGGGTTCGCCGCGTCGTCGCCGAGCTTCTTGCGGAGCCAGGAGATGTGCATGTCGAGGGTCTTGGTGGAGGACCACCAGGTGGTGTCCCAGACCTCGCGCATCAGCTGGTCCCGGGTGACCACGCGGCCGGCGTCGCGCACCAGCACCCGCAGCAGGTCGAACTCCTTGGCGGTCAGCTGGAGCTCCTCGTCGCCCATCCACGCGCGGTGCGACTCGACGTCGATGCGCACCCCGTGGGTGGCCGGCGGCTGCTGCGGCTCGGCGGACCCGCGCCGCAGCAGCGCCCGCACCCGGGCGAGCAGTTCGGCGAGCCGGAAGGGCTTGGTGACGTAGTCGTCGGCGCCCGCGTCGAGGCCGACGACGGTGTCCACCTCGTCGGCCCGCGCGGTCAGGATGAGGATCGGCACGGTGTGGCCGTCGGCCCGCAGCCGGCGAGCGACCTCCAGGCCGTCCATGCCGGGCAGGCCGAGGTCCAGCACGACCAGGTCGACGCCGCCCTGCATTCCGGCGTCGAGCGCGGCGGGTCCGTCCTCGCGCACCTCGACCTCGTAACCTTCCCGGCGCAGGGCACGGGCCAGCGGCTCCGAGATGGACGCGTCGTCCTCGGCGAGCAGTACACGGGTCATGAGGTGATGGTAGTCCGCCCGTGTACGGTGCCGGGGCGTGATCGCTTCCCCGGCTTCTTACCTTCGCGCTCCACTGGTACGAACCATTGACCTGGGGATGCGATCGTAGGAGAGACCTTCGAAACCGCTCGTGTGGTTCCAGCGACACCTGTGATCCGCGTCTCAAGTCCTTCCATTTCCGGCGGTGTCCTGCCGTATGGTGACCTGAACGCCTGTAGTACGCACCGGGGACCTTTGGCGAGCAGTCGACGCTGAAGGTCTCTTTTGTGTACGGGCTGATCGGATCAGCCTTGAAAGGAATGACCTCTGGCCGGGCTCCGGGCGCAGCGACGCGTGTGGGGCGTGGATCCCGGTGGTCGCCGTCCGCCGCCTCCGTGATCCGGAGGCGGACTCCCCCATGGGCGTGGGGGTGGACGACCGACCTGCCGGTGCCGGCCGCACCCCCACCGGGCGCGCAACGCTCCAGCCGCGCGTCCCGACCAGCAAGGAACGACCATGGCGTCCAGCCTGACGAAGGACTCGGTCCGACCGGGCACCCCCGGTTCCGAGAAGACCTTCTTCGGCCACCCCCGCGGACTGGCCACTCTCTTCATGACCGAGATGTGGGAGCGTTTCTCCTACTACGGCATGAGGGCCCTGCTCCCGCTGTACCTGGTGGCCCCGGGTGGCCTGCACCTCAGCGGTGGCACGGCGAGCGCGATCTACGCGGTGTACCTGTCGCTCGTGTACCTGCTCGCCCTGCCCGGCGGCTGGTTCGCCGACCGTCTGCTCGGCCCCCGCAAGACGGTCGCCGTCGCGGGCGCGGTCATCATGCTGGGTCACCTGGCCCTGGCGGTCCCCTTCGCCGCGAGCTTCTACGTCGGCCTGGTGCTCGTCGCCATCGGTTCGGGTCTGCTGAAGGCCAACATCTCCACGATGGTCGGCCACCTCTACAACGGCCCGGAGGACCCGCGCCGGGACGGTGGCTTCACGCTCTTCTACATCGGCATCAACCTGGGTGCCTTCGTCGCCCCGCTGGTCATCGGCACCATCGGTGAGAACGTCAACTGGCACCTGGGCTTCGCGCTGGCCGCGCTCGGCATGGCGCTGGGTCTGGCCCAGTACCTGATGGGCGGCCGTCACCTGAACCCGAAGAGCAGCGAGGTCCCGACCCCGCTGAGCGCCGAGGAGAAGGCCGCCACGCTGCGCAAGGGCCTGATCTGGCTGGCCGTCGCCGCGGTGTTCTACGGCGTCGTCGGCGGCACCGGTCACTTCACCCTGAACTGGGCGCTGATCCCGCTCACCGTCATCGGTCTGATCGTGCCGATCCTGGTCATCGCCCGGATCATGCGGGACAAGGACCTGGACGCGGGCGAGCGCTCGAAGGTGTCGGCGTACATCTGGTTCTTCGTGGCCGCCGCCGTCTTCTGGATGATCTACGACCAGGGTGGCTCGACCCTGTCGCTGTTCGCCAAGGACAGCGCCGAGAACTCGGTCCTCGGCTGGGACTTCCCGGTCTCCTGGTACCAGTCGGTCAACCCGGTCCTGATCATGGCGCTGGCCCCGGTCTTCGCCTGGCTGTGGCTGTGGCTGAACCGGCGCGGCAAGGAGCCGAGCACGATCGTGAAGTTCTCTTCCGGTCTGGTGCTGGTCGGTGTCTCCTTCTTCGTCTTCCTCGCCCCGCTGTCGGTCGCCGAGGGCGGCCACAAGGCGGCGGCGCTGTGGCTGGTCGCGATCTACTTCGTGCAGACCGTCGGCGAGCTGACGCTGTCGCCGGTGGGTCTGTCGGTGACGACGAAGATGGCGCCGCAGAAGTACGCCTCGCAGATGATGGGCGTGTGGTTCCTCGCGGTGACCGCGGGTGACTCCGTCACCGCCCTGCTGTCGAACCCGGCCGTCGGGGGCGTCAACCTCGACAAGAAGGGCTTCGTCGCCCTGGAGGCCGCGCTCGCCGTGGTCGCGGGTGTGGCGGTGTGGATGTACCGCAACAAGGTCAAGAAGCTGATGGGCAACGTCAACTAGTCGTCGCCGCCGGTCCGGGAGGGCCGCCGCACCCTGGTGGGCGTCGGGCCGGTAGAGGCGGGTAGTCCGGGTAGCCGGTGGCGTCGCCGCCGTAGAAGGGGGACGGGTCGGCG
>NZ_JBVHXT010000055.1:0-56276 GCF_055569255.1 Streptomyces sp. NPDC029296 | reverse complement strand
GGAGGGTGAGGCCAGTTCTGGCCTCCTGTCCCCTTCTCCCCCCCCCCCCTCGTCCTCTCCCTTTGTCTCTTTTCTTCTCCTCTTTTCCCCCCCCCCCACGACCGGTAGAGGAGGAGGTGTCCGGTTCCCGGAGCGAGCGGATCGCCGCCCGCTCCGGGAACCGGGACGCCGGCCGGCCCCGACAGGACCCGTGCGCCGTCCCGGCAGGGCCGGGTGGTGCGGCCCGGGTCAGCTCACGTTCACGTCCACGCAGGCGTAGAAGGCGTTGGACGTGTCGGCGATGTTCCACACGGCCAGTACCTTCTGCTTACCGGTCAGACTGCCGAAGTTCACCTGGTGGGTGACGGTCTCGCCCGGCCGGGCGCCACCGTCGTTGAACTCCGCGATCTTCCGGCCACCCGCGTAGTACTGCCAGGTGCTGGTGGCGTGGCGTGCCGTCAGCCGCCAGTTGAAGCTGGTCGTCCGGCTGACCGGGGTGACCTTCCAGCCCTTGCTGTCGTTGTCGAGCTCGGCGAAGGCGGCGTTCCCTCCGCTGCAGCTCATCAGGCCCTTGGGGCCCTCCACGCTCTGCGGCTCGTACTTGATGGAACCGCAGGAGACCACGCCGGCCGCGCACTGGGCCTGCCGGCTGGGCGGCGAGGATATGTAGCCGTGCGCGCTGGCGCTGCCGGCGGGCAGGCTCACGGCCAGGATCGGGGCGATCCCCGCGCCGATCGCGACGGCCAGCATCTTCTTGCTCTTCATGACCACTCCTGTGTGGGGGTTCGTGCCCGCCGACCCGAAGGCATAGCGGGCATGAGCATGTCAAGCAGAGATCACACGGTCGTGAGGGCGACCATGTGCAGTGACGGAAGCGTACCCTGCTTGGTCTAGACCAAACCAGTACTTGGGTACGACTGTTGTGCCCGACCGCCTCCCACTGGGAGCCACGCGGAAGCGCCCGCCCCGAGCGCGTCGTCACCGGGGCGGCGGATACACCAGGTGCCCGTCGCGGACCTGCGCGTGCTCGTTCAGCACGGCCGGTTTCGACGTCGTGGGGGACATGATGTGCACCACCTCCGCGCCGGCGACGATGAGGGCGTCGGTGATGAGCCGGCGGTGACAGCGCCAGGGCACCGCCTCGCTGCACATGATCACCGGCCGTTCCCGCTCGGCCAGTCGCAGGAGTTCCTCCAGACCCGCCGCGAACTCCTCGCCGGCCATGTAGTCGGCGTAGTCGCGAAAGGCCTTGACCCGCCACGCGCCGTTCTCGCTCGGCACGCCCTTGGGGGTGTGCCGACGGCCACCGAGGCGGCGGATCCAGCGGTATCCGATGCCGGACGGCAGGGACTCCTCGATCGCGGCCCGGTTCCACTGCGGGTACTTCCGGGACGACGGGAACGAGCGGACGTCGACCAGGCAGGTGATGTCATGGGCCCGCAGCATCCCCACCACCTCGTCGAAGTCGCGCGTCGAATGTCCGACGGTACAGATGCGGTTGGTCATCCGGGCCGCACACCTTCGTCAGCGCTCCTCTGCATCTGACACACGTACCCCATCGACCGGCGCGGCGCCGATCGGCACGGGCAGCGGCTGGGCCACTTGGCGGGGTGCGGACGGCCGGAGCCGCCCTGCCGGCGACGTCTTCGGCGGGATCGCACGGGGTGGCGCCGGGCCCAGGCGGACACGGCCACGCTTGGGCTTGGCCCGGGTCACTCGGCGGACCGGCTGCTGAGGAGGGTTCGGTACGTGCTCGCGGTGCCGTCCGCCCCCTCCTCGCCGACCGGGCGGCCCTCGGCCTCGACCCAGGCGTGGGCGGCGAAGGGGCTCGTGCGCACCCCGACGCACCAGTCGGGCCGCTGCCCGTGCAGCCGGGCCAGCAGCATGACCGCCAGCGAACGGCGCAGACAGCCCCGCTGTCCGCGGCAGGAAGGGCTGACGGCGACAACGGCGGCCCGGTAGGCGCGTACCGAGGCGTGGTCCGCGGCACGAGCCCCGCGCCCGAGGAAGCGCAGAATCCGCAGGATCCCGGCGGGCGAGCAGCGGGCCATCGGCGCGGCGAGGCACACCGCGGCGTACGCCGGAAGGCGCAGCCGACGGCGGGGGAGCGGCAGGCGGGCGAGCGCCTGGTCGGTGGCGGTCACGACGTCACCAGTCCCGCGTCGTGCAGTCGGCCGATCAGTCCGGCTACGTCCCGGTGCACCCTCTCCCGGGCCGCGCCCGTACGCTCCGCGAGTTCGCTCACCACGTCCGGCAACCGTTCACCGGCCAGGAGACGCGAGAGCACTTCCGAGCCGGTGGCGTTGAGCTGATAGAACTTCCCGTCCCGTTCGTGGAGCAGGACCGTGCCGTCGTCGGTGTCCAGCGCCGACACGGATAGAGCGAGACGCATGCTGTCCCTCCTGTTGCCCTTGTCGCTCGTGCCGTCACGTCCGTCGTCAGCCATCGGTCCCCTTCAGCCATCGATCTCCCTTCGCCGGGTGCCGCTCTCCACACCCTCACCGGTCGCCGGCCTGCCGGCCAGGGCGCGCAACCACACCTCACCGCCGAGCGTGAGGGTGACGGCCGCGACGGGGAGCCGCGGCGGGAGCGGCCCGGACAGGGTTGCGCGCAGCGTTCCCGCGTCGATCAGGCCGAGCGCCCCGAGGGCCGAGCCCTCACACAGCTCCAGCAGTTGGCGGCGGTGGCGGCGCAGTCCGGCGTGCGCGTCCCGCGACGTCTCGTCCTTTGTCCGGCGCGTAAGCAGCTCCGGTGGCAGGACGCCGGTCATCGCCTCCTTGAGCAGGGGCTTGTACTCCCAGGGCGAGAAGCGTTCACCGGACCGGACGCGCAGGCAGGCGTCGACGACGGTGTCGTCGAGGAACGGGACGTGGCAGCGGACACCCTCCGCCTCGAAGACCCGTCCGTACAGGCGGCTGTTGCGGGCTCCCGCCCGTACCCGTTCCACGGCGAGATGCCGCCCGCGGCCGTCCGCCTGCGGTCCGACCCGGGGCAGCCTGTCCTCGATCAGCCCGCACACCAGCTCGGCGGCCCTGTCGGTGGCCCACGGAGGCAGCCTGAGCGGATAGCCCCAAGAGGTGGGCGGCCCGGCATAGTCGATCTGCGCGCGGAGGGCCTGCCGTTGACGGGCCAGCCAGTGGGCGTACCGCCCGGGTCCTCCGGTGATCAGCCCGAGTGCCTGCCGCGGGTGCCAGCGGTGGTGTGCCCGGTACGCGCTCAAGTGCCGCATCGCGAGCGTCGGTTCACGGCGGACGAGGTCGTGGAGGTACCCGTGGCCGGGCGCGAGGAGTTCGTCGCCGCCAAGGCCCGCCAAGTGCGCGCACGCGCCCCGGCCGGCCAGACGCCGTGCGACTTCGCGCAGCCGGGCCTGGGTGCGCGCTTCGGGGAAGGGCTCGTCGGGCGGTGCCCAGGCATCGGACAGTTCCGCGTAACACGGGGCGAGATCGCCGGACGCGTCGAGTGCGAGGTGCGTGGCATCCGGCATCAGGGAGCGGACGCGCGCTGCCCAGCGCATGTCCTCGTCGCCGATCCCGGTGACGGACACGGTGGTGAGCCGTGCGCCCGTGCGATGGGCGAGGAGGGAGAGGCTGGTGGAGTCCAGCCCGCCGGAGAGGTCCGCGGTGAGTGGTCCGAGCGCCGCGCGCGCCTCGACGGACCGCCGGAGTTCGGTGCGCAGGAGCTCGGCCCCTTCGCGCAGGGAGAGTTCCTCCGCCGGGGGAGTCCACCATCGCTCTTCCACGGCTCGGCCGTCCGGTGTGAGCGTCAGGAGGTGGCCGGGCGGAACGGCGTGCACGCCCCGCCAGACCGTCGTGTCCGCCAGGGCCTGCGGCAGGCTGGGCAGGAGCAGCCGGGCGGCGAGGGCGGCGGGCTCGACGCGTGCCCCGGTGAGGCGGGCGAGGACGTCCGCACGGTCCCCGGCCACCGTGACCCCGCCGAGGGACACGGTGAACACCTGCCGTACGCCGTGCGCTCCGCCCCGCAGGGACGTGCGCCCGTCGCCCTGGCTGACGGCGACGTGGAACGAGCCGGGCAGGACGGCGCGCAACAGCTCGGCGGGCCTCGCCGACGCGGTACGGATGCCGGCGTCCTGGAAGACCCCGAGGACCACGACCCGCGCGTGCCCTGTGTCGAGGACGCGCAGTTCATCCGCCCGCCAGGCACCGATCAGCCAGGCCCGCCCCGACGGGTGGGCCACTTCTTCGCAGGCGCGGGCGCGCAGGTCCGCCGCGATCCGTTCGCCCGCCGGGCAGTCGGGGAGCGCGACGAACCAGCTCGCTTCCGCGGGGGGCATGCCCTGGGCATGCGCCACAGCGGCTCAGCCGTTGAATCCGAAGGCCAACGGCTCCACGGCGATCGACCCCGTCCCCATGGTCAGCTCGGCGAAGTCACCCAGCTCGATGAAGGTCGGGGGGATGTAGACCGCCGTCCCGGCGTCCTCGGCGTGTCCCGCGGGCACGGTCCCGAGATGCGGAAGGTTGCGTTCGCTGTCGTTCATGGAGATCTCCCCACGGTGAGCGGCCTGTTTGCAACACACGGAGATGCCTGCGCAGGCACTGCACGGAGATGCCTGCGCAGTCGATGTATTGCCGTCAGCACCGTCAGGCATTACTCAAACCACCCGTGGAGGGGGCACTGGAGGCCAGTAGGCAATCCAGCGGTGCGCCCGCGCACAGCCGGCTCACCCCGTTCGCCTCCTCCCCGCCGGAGGAGGCACCGCACCGGCTCGTCCAAGCCGTCGAGGCCGGGTCAGGGCCTGGGCGCCGTGCCGGCCGCGGTGTCGTTCGCGGTCTCCAGGGCGGTGACGAGACGGTCCATCGCGGGCAGGGCCTGAGCGAGCGAGAGCCGGTCGGCGGCCGGCAGCTCGTCGACGACCCGGGTGAGTGCCGCGGTACTAGCCCGGTCGTAGCGGTCCAGCAGTTCGAGCGCCTCCCGGGAAGCGGTGAGGACCACGCTGCGCTGGTCGTGCGCCGGCCGGACACGCTCCACCAGCCGCGCGGCGGACATGGCGCGGACGAGGTTGCTCACCGTGGAGGGAGCCATCCGCAGCCGGGCGGCCACCGAGCCGGGGGAGAGTCCCTCGGGAGACGTGGACAGGGTCCGCAGCAGCTCGATCTGCGCTTCCGGCAGATCGGGGAGCCCCTCGGCGTTCCGGGTGGCGCGCAGCACGGCGCGTCGCAGGGGGCCCAGCAGTCCGCTCAACCCCGCGGCCGCCCTCGCCGCGTCCGTCACCTCCCGCGGCCCGTCCCCGCCGCTCCGGTCCGTCGCGCTTCGTGTGCTGTGTGTGCCTGGCATGCCTCCATTGTGAACCAGACCATAAAGTTTTGTAGCAAACATATTTTGTGGCAAACTTGCGGTGAGGAGGGGTACGGAAGGGCCGGCCCGGGCCGACGAACGGCGCACCGGCGCGTCCGCCTCTGGCACCACAGCAAGGAGCAACACTCATGACCATCGCTCACGAGGCCCCGACCACCGTCGAGAACCCCGTACCGCCGCAGGACCTGGCCGAGATCACCGGACACCGGTTCATCTACACCTACGCCAACGGCTGGCAGTACGAGATGTACGTGAAGAACGCCACGACCATCGACTACCGCATACACAGCGGCATGGTCGGCGGCCGCTGGGTCAAGGACCAGGAAGTCGACCTGGTGCGGCTCGCCGACGACCTCTACAAGGTCTCCTGGACCGAACCGACCGGTACCTGCGTCGTCGTCAACGTGCTCCCCCGCCGGCGCGTCCTGCACGGCACCATCTTCTTCCCGCAGTGGATCGAGCAGGACGGAAGCAGGACGGTGCTCTACCAGAACGACCATCTCGACGAGATGCGCGCCTACCGGGACGCCGGCCCCACCTACCCGATCTACGTGGTCCCGGAGTTCGCCCGCATCACCCTGTTCGAGCACGTCGGCGAGGATGACGAGACCGTCGTCGCGGTCGGCCCGAACGAGCTGCCCGAGGGGTTCGCCGACCGAACCAACTGACGGCGGCGACTCCGGTGCGGTCTGGAGGCCTTGATATCCCCCCGGTCCGACCGCACGGCAAGCACCGGCCCCGCTGAGCCAGGAGGCGCAGGGTTCCACTGCTGCTTCTGCGGGGCCGGTGCACCACACACGTACCCTGGGGCACGCCCGATACGCCCGATGAGTCCCGGCCGCCGGGCAGGGCACGCCCTCGCGCACGAAGCGGGGCCCGGCCGTCACCGGCCGGGCCCCGATCTTCGCTATGACCCGTGCTCCTCATGCGGAGTGCGGGCGCCTACCAGCGGTACCAGCGCCCCTTGCGGCCCGTACCGTCCGCGGACCGGACGACGAAGCCCAGGAGCCACAGGACCAGTACGATCACCGCGATCCACCACAGAGCCTTCAACGCGAAGCCCGCGCCGAAGAGGATCAGAGCGAGCAGAAGAACCAGAAGCAGGGGAACCATTGCTATCAACCTCCTGGCCACCGGATGCCCTTAGGTCGCCCCTACATGCACACAAAATGCGAGTTACTTTCACGGGTTGAGGGGAATCCGCACCCACCGCCCGGTTCCCGTTCCCGGCCGTCCGACGCATCACAGTGACACCTTGTCGATCATTCGGTGCGTGCCCGCGATCGAGGGTTTGCCTGCGCCGTGCCGGGTCATGCGCCAGCCAGGACCACCTACCGAGACGGAGGAGGGTTGGCAGTATGACCGCCAGCGAAAAGGCGCGGGCCAAGGCCGAGCAGGCCGTCGGCAAGGCCGCCCAAGCGGCCGGACGAGCCACCGGCAACGCCAAGCTGATCGCCAAGGGCCGCGCGGCCGAGGCCCTCGGCAAGTCCCGCGAGACCAAGGAGTCGCTGAAGGAAACCGGTCCCCGCTGACCGGCTTACGGCACATCCGGCACTGGGGGGGGGGGGGGGGGGGGGGGGGGGGGGGGGGGGGGGGGGGGTGGGTGTGGGGGGGGGGGGGGGGGGGGGGGGGGGGGGGGGGAGGGGGGGGGGAGGGGGGTGGGGGGGGGGGGGGGTGGGGGGTGGGGGGGGGGGTGGGCCCTCCCCCCCCCCCCCCCCCCCCCCCCCCCCCCCCCCCCCCCCCCCCCCAACACCCCCCCCCCCCCCCCCCCCCCCCCCCCCCCCCCCCCCCCCCCCGACGCCCCCCCCCCCCCCCCCCCCCCCCCCCCCGCGGTGTTCTTGCCGGGGGTGGCAGCGGCAGGGGGACACGAACGGCGCCAGGCCCCGACCGCTGTCACGGACGAACCGTCAGTCCTTCTTCAGTTCCTGGGCGAGCATCACGAGGATGCCGCTGGGACCGCGGAGATACGTGAGCTTGTAGACGTCCTCATAGGTCGCCACGCCGCGCAGCGGGTGGCATCCGTGGGTCGCGGCTGTCGCGAGCGCCGCGTCGATGTCGTCGACCGAGAAGGCGACGCGGTGCATGCCGATCTCGTGGGGACGAGTGGGCGTCGACTCGATCGCTTCGGGATGGATGTACTCGAAGAGCTCGAGGCGCCCGTGGCCGTCCGGCGTCTGGAGCATCGCGATGCGGGCGTGATTGCCGTCAAGGCCGACGGCGGTGTCGGTCCACTCACCACTGACCGTGTCCCGGCCGACCACCGTGAGGCCGAGGCCGGTGAAGAAGGAGATCGCTGCTTCGAGATCACGAACGGCGATGCCGACGTTCTCGAGTTTGATGGCCATGCGGCGCATGGTACCGAGCCGCGTGTTCATCGGAGCCTTCGGACCACCTCGCGTCGGTTCCTCCGTCTCCCGTGTCTGGCACGAGGTTTGAGGGGCATCCGGATGGCAGGAAGGAGGACCGCCGGATGACGGCTTCCCGTAGGCACATGCCCGGCTGGGCGAAGGCGGTGACCGCCTTGGTGCTGGTACTCGCGCTGCTGTTCGCCGGGATCGCACTGGCCGTGCTCCCGGGCATCAAGGGCCTGTTCGGCACGGAGACGCACGACCGCTCGGGCCCCGCTCTCCTCAAGTCCATCAAGGACATGAGCCGTTACGAGGCGGCCTCGGGCAACTTCCAGGTCGTCGTCGACTTGGAGAAGGACACCAAGTTCCTCCCGGACGCCCTGCGCGGTACCCGCACCCTGTACGTCGGCGCCGGCACGGTGGACGCGTACGTGGACCTCGGCAAGCTGGGCGACAAGGACGTGACGGTGAACAAGGAACGTACGTCGGCCACGCTGCGGCTGCCGCACGCGCGACTGGGCGGGGCCGCCCTGGACGCGGAACACTCCTACGCCGTCTCCAAGCAGCGCGGACTGCTCGACCGTCTGGGCGACCTGTTCTCGGACAACCCCAACAGCGAACACGCCGTACAGAAGCTCGCCGTGTCCCACATCCGCGGGGCGGCCGAAGGCAGCGGTCTGATCGCACGGGCCGAGACCAACACCACGGACATGCTGGAGGGTCTGCTGCACTCCCTCGGATTCAAGGATGTGCACGTCTCCTACGGGTACTGACACCTCCGGCGCTCCGCCGGTTCGACGGACAACCGCCTCACCACTCAAGGTCGTTGACGACTGGAGGACCGAATGGCCCGCATCGCCTTGTCCTCACGCGCAGCCTCTCCCGGCCGCGCGTCCCGAACGAGTCGCCTTGCCCGGTTCGGCCTCCACGGCCGGAACGGGACAGAGGCACGGTCCCGCGAGGACGCCGAGAGGAACCCGGTGACGCAGGCGGCCGGGAGCGGCGGTCTCCTCGCGAGGGCGCGGGCGCGCTGGAGCGGCGGCCCTTCCCGGAGCACGGGGACGGGCAGGACGGGCGACGTCCGCGCGGCCGGGCCCGAGGAGCAGACGAAGCCCGGACCCGCTCGCCGTCGGCATGTGCTCCCGCTGCCGGTGCGGATACTGGCGATGCTCTGCGCCTTCGTCTTCATGGTGGCCTTCGCCGCGGTGCTGGCCAAGATCACCCTGGAGCCGTCCCCGGCCTCCGTCTCCCTGACGCACAGCAACCTGCACCCCGGTCGCTCCCTCAAGGCCTATCTGGACCAGCCCGAGCTGCGGGACGCCGTCAAGCAGGTCGGCGGCAACATCCTGCTGGGCGTGCCGTTCGGGGTCCTGCTGCCGGTGCTCGCCCCGGGAGCCCGGGGGTTCTGGCGGGTGCTGCTGCTGACCGCGATCGTGATGCTGCTGGTGGAGACGGCCCAGGGCGCCCTGGTCACGGGCCGGGTCTTCGACGTGGACGACGTCATCCTCAACACGTCCGGCGCGATGGCCGGCTACCTGTTGCTGGGCCGCAGGCTCGGGCGGGTGCACGACCGCCGAAAGAACGCGTGACGCGGGCGGCAGGGCGAGGCCGACGCGCTCGGGGAGGAAGCGGGCCGGTTCCGGCGGTGGGGAACGGCGGCTGTCCATGAGCCGCGAGGCGAGGGGCAGGGCCGTGGTGTCCGGGGCCGAGTGCGTCGCGCAGGGCGGGGCGGCAGGCGATGACCTCGTCGACACCGACGATCCGGAGGGTGCGCGGAACGGGTGCGGCCGGTGCGGCCAGGCGGAGCCGGCCGCCGGCCCCGGCGGCGGCCTGGTGGGCGGCGATGAGGATGTCGATGCCGGTGGAGTCCATGAAGTTGAAGGTGACCTGCCGCATGTCGATCACGGAGCGGGACCGGCCGGTGCGGGCGGTGCCCAGGGTGTGGCGGAGCGTGTCGCCGGTGTGACGGTCGATCTCGCCGGTCAGCGTGATGACGCGGATGCCCCCGGTGGCGGTGGTTACGGCGGGCAGCCCGCCGGCGGCGGTGCCTGCCCCGCCGGCGCCGTCTGCGCACCTCGTGGATCGGCCATGCGGGGGATACCGGCACACGAAGACCTTGGCCCGCACCGCAGCCCGTGCGGTGCCGACGACGCCCCCGTGCCCGGAGAGCCGGCGTCGGGGACGGGGCGTGTCTCGTGCGGGCGGGGGTATGCGCGGGGGGTGAACGGGGTGATGAAGGCGGCTGCGATGGATCCAGTGCCGGTGGGCGAGGACGGTACCGCGCCGGACGAACGGGCCTTGCAGGCCACTCTGGCCCTGGACGG
Organism: Streptomyces sp. NPDC029296; assembly: GCF_055569255.1. Classification (NCBI taxonomy): domain Bacteria; kingdom Bacillati; phylum Actinomycetota; class Actinomycetes; order Kitasatosporales; family Streptomycetaceae; genus Streptomyces; species Streptomyces sp. NPDC029296. Next base: position 46,312 of record NZ_JBVHXT010000055.1, on the reverse strand, counting down.
TGACGGCTCCGTCATCGCCCGGGCCCGGCACGTGGCCGCGGACTTCCTGACCCGCGTGCAGAGGGACCACGGTCTGCCGGTCTCGCAGCGTGCGCTGGAGCTGACCCGGCTGGTGGTCAGCGAGCTGGTCACCAACGCCCGCAAGTACGCGCCCGGCCCGGTCCTGCTGGATCTGCGGATCGTGGGCGACGCGGTGGAGGTGGTGGTGTGGGACTCCGATCCGGTCCTGCCGGTCGCCCGGGCCACGGACGCGGGGCGGGTGGGACAGCACGGGCTGGAGATCGTCATGGCCGTCGCCCAGGGCTTCGAGGTGCAGCGGGAGCCCGTCGGCAAACGCGTCACCGTCCGCGTCGCCCTGCTCGACGACCCCGGGGGGTCGCTCGCCGGACGCCATCCCTGGTAGACGTGCGGGAAGCCGAAAGCGCCGGGACCGTCGCACGGGCCCCTCGGTCACACCGTGTGGCCCCTCCTCCGCCGACCTCCCGGTCCGTCGCGGGAACGTCGGGCGTCTGTGCTGTGCGGGTGGCGGGTACACGTGCAGTGCCTGGAGACGGGTTACCCACCTGAGCGGCCAGAAGGAGTGTCGGAAGTGGCGCATCATGCTGCGGGGCCGGTGATCGTCCGTGCGCATGCCCGGTGAGGGGGCGGACCGTGACTGAGAGCAGCGCGGTGTCGCTGGTGCGGTTGATGCAGGCCAGCCACACCGCCACGCTCGAACGGCTGCCGGGGATGATCGCCGAGCACGCCACCGCGGCGGGAATGCACGACGTGGCGGTCTTCGTGGTGGACGTCCGTGAGACGGTCCTGCGCCGGCTCACCGGCCAGGGGACGGCCGCCGGCGAGGGGGGAGAGGAGTTCACCGTCTCGGGCAGTCTGCCCGGTCAGGCGTATCAGCGTGTGGAACTGCTCTCCGAATCCGAACGGGCCGGGCCGGGCGACCGTCCGGGCGGCCGGAGGTGGTGGGTGGCCGTCACCGACGGCGTCGAACGCCTGGGCGTGCTGCGGGCCGACACCCGTACCGACGACGAACCCATCCGGCAGGCCCTGCGCGACCTGGCGTCCATGACGGCCCTGCTGCTGCTCAGCAAGCGCTCCTTCAGCGACTCCTACGCGCGTCTCGTGCGCACCGAGCCGATGAACGTGGCCGCGGAGATGCAGTGGAACCTCACCCCGCCGCCCGCCTACGCCGGACACGACGTCACCGTGGGCGCGGTGATGGAACCCGCCTATCAGGTCGGCGGAGACGTCTTCGACTACGCCGTGGCCGGCAGCACCCTCCACCTGGGTGTCTTCGACGCCATGGGCCACGACACCACCGCCGGCATCACCGCCAACGTCGCCGTGGCCGCGTGCCGCAACGCCCGCCGCCAGGGTGCTTCCCTGAGCGAGACCAGCGAGCAGGTGGAACAGACCCTGATCGAACAGTTCAGCACCGGCCGCTACGTCACCGGCATCCTGGCCGACCTGGACATGGAAAGCGGCCGGCTGACGTGGATCAACCGCGGCCACCACCTGCCGATCCTGATCCGCGGTAACCGCTGGGCCACCGAACTGGCCTGCCCCCCGGCCGGCCCCATGGGCGCCGGCCTCGGCCTGCCGGTCACCATGGCGACCGAACAACTCCAGCCCGAAGACCGCCTGCTGCTCTACACCGACGGCATCGTCGAGGCCCGGGACGCCCGGGGAAGGGAGTTCGGCCGGGACCGGTTCGTCGACTTCGTCCTGCGGCACCACTCCGGCCGGCACACCCTGCACGAGACCTTGCGCCGGCTGATGGCCGCCGTAGTGGAACACCACGACGGCAAGCTCGACGACGACGCCACCGTCCTGCTCACCGAGTGGCGCGGCGGACACCAGCGGGAACTGATCCCCTGAACCGCCATCCGCGCGGGGAGCGGGGCAAGGAACCCTCCACGGCGGGAGGGACGCAGACCCGGGGATCCGGGCCCGGCCCGGCAGCGGTCGGCCTGGCGGCCGGTTCACTCGGGCGGTGTCGATCCGCGCCCGGCGCCGCGCGGCCGTTCCCGTCGGCCGCGGGCCTGAGCGCCCCCGCACGCGCCGCCGCACGGCGATCCGGAGCCGTCTCGCCGTTTCAGCTCCGACGCCTGTGCAACTCGGGCGTGGTCCCCGCCGGCCGGCGCCCTGGTGCAGGCCGCGCTCGCGATCACCGAAGACACACCCGACGAGGAGGGCAAGAATGGACCACTCCCGTGTCCCTGTGCTGGAGGCGCTGCAGGAGTTCCGGCGTCGTGGCGACGTGGTGTACGGGCCTCCCGGCCACAAGCAGGGTCGGGGAGCCGATCCGCGAGTCCTCGACATCGTGGGGGAGGGGGTCTTCGCCTCGGACGTGCTGTCCCTCAACGGGCTCGACGACCGCCGCGAGTCACAGGGGGTGCTCACCCAGGCGGAAGAGCTGATGGCCGACGCCGTCGGTGCCGAACGGACTTTCTTCTCCACCTGTGGCAGCTCGCTGTCGGTCAAGACGGCCATGCTGGCCGTGGCCGGCCCGGGCGAGAAAATCCTCATCTCGCGCAATGCCCACAAGTCCGTGATCGCCGGTGTCATCGTCAACGGCGTGCGACCGGTGTGGGTGCACCCGAAATTCGACACCGAGCGGCACCTGGCCCACCCGCCGGAGCCCGACGACGTGCGCCGGGCCCTGCGGGAGCACCCCGATGCCAAGGGCATGCTGCTGATCACCCCGACGGACTGGGGCTCGTGCGCCGACATCCGCGGTACCGCCGGCGTCTGCCACGACCACGGCATCCCCCTGATCGTCGACGAGGCGTGGGGAGCCCATCTGCCCTTCCACCCCGACCTGCCGGCCTGGGGCATGAACGCCGACGCGGACCTCGTCGTCACCAGCGTCCACAAGATGGGCGGAGCCATCGAGCAGAGTTCCGTCTTCCACCTCCAGGGCGACCGGGTCTCACCCGAGGTACTGAAACAGCGCGAGGACCTGCTCGGCACCACCAGCTCCTCCTCGTTGGTGTACGCCACCCTCGACGGATGGCGCCGCCACATGGTCCAGCACGGACACGACCTGCTGGACGCGGCGCTGCACCGCACGGCCCGCATCCGAAAGGCCGTCACCGGCATGCCCGGTCTGCGCCTGATGGGACCGGAGGTCGTGGACCAGGGGCTGACGGCCGAGCTGGACCTGCTGAAGATCACCATCGACGTACGGGAACTCGGCATCAGCGGCATGCAGGCCGCCGAATGGCTGCGCGCACACTGCCACGTCGACATCGGCTCCTCCGACACGTGCCGGATCAACGCCCAGGTCACCCACGCCGACGACGACCGGACCGAGAACCTCCTCATCGACTCCCTGCACCGCCTCGTCGAGCACGCCGACACCATCGAGAACCGGCCGCCGGTCCGCCTGCCCGAGCCCCGCGCGCTGCAACTGGAACAGGCCATGCTCCCGCGCGACGCCTTCTTCGCGAGCGCCGAGCACGTCCCGGCCCGGCAGGCCGTGGGACGCGTCGCGGCGGAGACGATCAGCCCCTACCCGCCCGGCGTTCCCGTCGTAGCCCCGGGCGAGGTGATCACCCGGGAAGTCGTCGACTACCTCACCAGCGGTGTGGCCGCCGGCATGCTCATCCCCGACGCCGCCGACCCCGGTGCCGAAACACTGCGGGTGACGGCGCGATAGGCGCGGTTCGCGGACGAGTGACTCCGAGGGGGAACGGTCAGGCCCTCAACTCCCGTACGACTCACCGCTGTTCCCTTGCGCGCACACAACCTCATCGCTGACCAGCCCGCACGACAGCCGGTCCGACACCTCCCCGTGAGCGCCGCGACGGCGGCCGCACCCGGTCGACGGCGGGCCGGCGCGGGCTCCTTCGCGGGGGTGGGCATCCCGGACGGGCTCTCCGGGAATGCGGGGTGGTGGACTGGGAGGTGCCTGTGGTGGGCGGTGAGGGCTTGGGCCTGGACGAGGTGCTGCGGGCGGCGGAGGACGCCGCGCCGGTGGAGTCGGTCGACGTGGTGGCGCGGAACCTGGAAAAGCGCTTCTCGGCGAGCGAGGTGTCCTTCTGGCTCGTGGACGTGGTCGGGCAGGAAGTCGTCCGGCTGCCCAGAGCCGGTACGGCCGCGCAGACACGTGGTGAGACGGAGAGACGCGGGCTGACGGGAAGCGTCTACGACCGGGTGCTGTGTTCCCAGCGGCTGCACCAGGAGCCGGACGAGGAGGGCGGCTGCCGGCTGGTGGCCCCGGTGACCAACCGCGGCGACTGCATCGGCGTCCTGGAGCTGGTCGTACCCGAGGCGGACGAGGCGGTGCGGGACGCGGTGACGCAGGCCGCGCACGCGCTCGCGTACATCGTGGTGACCGACCGCCGCTTCACCGACCTCTACCACTGGGGACGGCGCACGACGACGATGAGTCTGGCCGCGGAGATCCAGCACCAGCTGCTGCCCTCCGCGTCCTGCTGCGAGGCCGCGCAGTTCACCCTGGCCGGCGGTCTGGTCCCGGCCGACGACATCGGCGGCGACACCTACGACTACGCCCTCGACCAGGACGCCCTCTACCTCTCGATCACCGACGCCATGGGCCACGACACGGCCTCCGCGCTGCTGGCCACGCTGACCGTGAACGCCCTGCGCAGAGCCCGCCGGGACGGGGGCGGCGTCCTCGACCAGGCGTACGCCGCCCACCAGGCGATCGCCAGGCACGGCCACGGCATGACCACCGGGCAGCTGCTGCGCGTCCAGCTCGAAACCGGTGCCTGCGAGCTGGTCAACGCAGGCCACCCCTGGCCGCTGCGACTGCGCGGCACGGGCGTGGAAGAGCTGACCATCAAGGTGAACATGCCGTTCGGGGTGCCGGCCCCGGTCACCTATCAGGTGCAACGGCTTCGTCTGGAGCCCGGCGACCGCCTGATCCTGATCACCGACGGCATGCGCGAACGTGCCGCCGCCGCGGTGGACTTCCCCACGCTCCTCCGGGCCACCCGCGAGGCACACCCCCGTGAAGTGGTCCGGGCCCTGACCTCGGCGGTGCACGACGCCTGCGGCGGATCCCTGCCCGACGACGCCACCACGATGGTCCTGGACTGGCACGGCAGCCGTACCGGACAGCGCTACACCCACGGTGGCTCCAACACCCCCGGCCCCGGCCGACCGGTCGGCCTCGGCTCGTAGACGCTTCGCCGACGCGCGCGTCGCGGCACCTTCCGCATCGACCGGGCTCACAGCGCCCTACCGCCCGCCTGGCGGTCTTGCTTCAGATGCCGGGCGAGGAACCGGGCCGCGGCGTCCCCCGCGAACCGCGGGACGCCGGTGTGTCCTCCCATGGTGGCGTGCAGGGTCTTCTCCTGGCTGCCGAAGGCGTCGAACAGGTCCAGGGCCGCCTGCCGGTCGTTGCCTTCGTCGTCCCACTGCAGCAGGACGTGCAGCGGAAGGGTGACCTGCCGGGCCTCCTCGAACATGGTGCGGGGCACGAAACTCCCGGCGAACAGGACGGCGGCCGAGACGCGGGACTCGACCACCGCCAGCCGGATCCCGATGGAGATCACTCCCCCCGAGTAGCCGACCGGGCCGCCGATCTCGGGCAGCGACAGAAGGGCGTCCAGGGCGGCCTGCCATTCCGGTACCGCCTTGCCGACCAGCGGGAGGACGAGCCGGTCCACGATCTCGTCGTCGACCGGCTCGCCGGCCCCCAGTGCCCGGCGCAGGTCGGCGCGGGCCTGCTCGGCGGCGGCCCAACGGGGCCGGTCGCCGCTTCCGGGCAGCTCGATGGTGGCCGCGGCGAAGCCGTCCGCCGCGGAGTGCCGGGCCCGGGCCACCAGCCGGGGGTACATCGCGCGCAGTCCGCCGGGGTGGCCGAGCAGGACCAGCGGCGCCGGCGCGGACGCGGACGCGCACGCGGGCGTCCACAGGGTGCCGGGGATCTCGCCGAGGGTGAAGTCGCGCTCGAGGACGCCGTCGTCGAGGCGCTGTTCGGAAGTGAAGTGCACGGTCGTGCCTTTCGGGAGGGCGCTGGAACGGCGCTCCCGGACGACCTATCGCCCGACCGTGACCCCGGAGGGGAGCACCCATGTCGATACTGCGTTCACGGGTACCACCTCCTCGTTCTCTCGCACGGCCCCCGGAGGTTAGCAATGCTCGCCGTGGTCCGCCAACGGGTTTCCGCGAAGGCCCCCCGGCCGGCACCGCCTCGACCACGAGCGGTGCCCGGAGCCGGTCAGCCCGGGGCGATACGGCTGAGGCGCTCCCAGGACCGGTACAGATCCGTCCGGGCCCGGTTCATCTCCAGAACGTGATCGAAGGACCGGCTGCCGACGATCAGCCGTCGGGGCGGGTCCGGCAGTGCGGACAACTCCATGACGACCGGAGCGGCGGTGCCCGGCTCCGGGGCGACGGCGTCGCCCCACAACGCCTCCATCCGCGTGCGCAGGGGCTGGTACCGCGCCTGGGGCTCGGTGGCCGTGGTGCCGGTGGTGAACAGGCCGGTGTCGTAGCCGCCCATCTGCACGACGGTGACCTTGATGCCGAAGTCCTCGACCTCCATCGCCAGTGCCTCGCTGACCGAGTCCAGCGCGGCCTTGCCCGCGCCGTAGAAGCCGACGGTGGCCATGCCGCCGCCGCTGCCCATCGAGGTGATCTGGAGGAGCCGCCCCCCGCCCTGGGCGCGCAAGTGGGGAAGGACCGCCTGCGTCACCCACACGGCGCCGAAGAAGTTGACGTCGAAATGCGCCCGGATCTGCTCTTCGGCGGCCTCCTCCACCATGCCGTAGAGCATTCCGCCGGCGTTGTTCACGACGACGTCCAGCCTGCCGAACGCGGCAGCCGCCTGCTCCACCCCGTCGAACACGGCCCGGCGGTCGGAGACGTCCAGCGCGAGCGGGACCAGGCGGCCGGGGTACGTGCCGGTCAGTTCCTCCAGTGGCCCGACGTCGCGGGCAGCGGCGACCACGCGGTCGCCGGCAGCCAGGGCGGCCTCGGTGAAAGCCCTGCCCAGGCCGCGGGACGCGCCGGTGATGAGCCAGACCCTTGCTTCCACCATGATGCCTCACTCTCGGTAAACGAGACGGCCCGTGCCGTTTCGCTGGTGAGCCTAGGGCAGGGATGCCGACTAAGCAATACGGACCGTCTCGTTTACTTTCTGGAGTAGGGTGACCGCATGTCCAGCGAAAAGGGGCCGGACCACTCCCGGCGCAAGGAACGATCCCGGCAGGCGATCCTCGCGGCCGCCCGCGCCCTGGTCGCGGAGGAGGCGTACGACAAGGTCACCATCGAAGCCATCGCCGCCCGGGCCGGCGTCGGCAAGCAGACGATCTATCGGCGGTGGCCATCGAAGAGCGCGGTCGTCTTCGCCGCCCTTCTGGCGCTGAGCGAGGGCGCGGACGGGCAGCCGGTCGTGCTGCCGGACACGGGCGACCTGGAGGCCGATCTCAAGCTCGTCCTGCGTGCCACGGTCGAGGAGTTCGCCGATCCGGCTTTCGACAGGCTGATACGGGCCCTCCACACCGAGATCGCCAGGGATGACGCGCTGGCGGCCGAGTACCGGGAGAAGGTGGCCCAGCCGCTGGACGAGGCGAAGAAGGCGCGCCTGCGCAGCGCTCAGGAGGCCGGCCAGCTCGATGCCGACGCCGACCTCGACCTGGCCCTCGAAGCGCTCTACGCCCCCCTCTTCCAGCGGTGGCTGCACCGCGGCGGTCCGCTGACCGCCGCGTACGCCGACTCACTCGTCGACGCCACCCTCAGAGCATTCGGCCCCCGCACCCGGAGCGGATCGACGCCGCCCGAGTGACCGCAGCGCCGTGCGCGCGGCAGGTGTTGTCCCGCCGTTGTATGGGCTGTCGGCCGCCGCGGCGCCTGCCATGATCGTCGTCATGGGCATACGCATCGCGCCGGCCGGGGTGGCCGACTTCCACCAAGTCCTGACCGATCACCCCCGTTACTGGGGAGAACGCGACCTGCGGGCGCTGCACCTTCTGGCAATGGTGCAGGAGTTCGGCTCGACCTGCCTGGTCGCCCGGGCCGAGGACGGCATCCGTGGGTACGTCTTCGGGTTCGTCACCCCCGACGGAACCGGGTACGCGCACCTGATCGCCACGCGGGACGACGCCCGCGGCACGGGGCTCGGGCGTCGTCTGTACGCGGCGTTCGCCGAGGCGGCGGAACGTCATGGCGCACGGCGGCTGAAGGCGATCACCTCGACCGGGAACACCGGCTCGATCGCCTTCCATCGCAGCCTTGGCTTCGACACGGAGATCGTCGCCGACTACAACGGCCCCGGCCGGACCATGGCCGTCTTCCGCCGGGACCTGCCGCTCCGTGTCCCGAAGCCCTGACAAGCCGTCACCGACACGTATCGGTGTCGTTCACCGCCGCACCAGTCGGTGGTCGTGCAGTGCGACGGCGGCGGGCGCCGCGGTGAAGACGGAGGAGTACGTGCCGACGGCGAGCCCGATGAGCAGGGCCAGGGCGAAGTCGGTGAGCGAAGGTCCGCCGAATACGGCGAGGGCGGTCAGGATGAAGGCGGCGCCCATGCCCGTGTTCACGGTGCGGGGCAGGGTCTGCAGGACGGCCTCGTTGGCGATGCCGCCCAGTGGTGCCCCGGGCGTGCGCCGGGCCAGTTCCCGGACACGGTCGAAGAGGACCACCGAGTCGTTGACCGAATAGCCGATGACCGTGAGCAGGGCGGCCAGGAACACCCCGTCGACGGGTTTGCCGAGCCACGCGAAGACTCCGACGAGGACCACCACGTCGTGGGCGAGGGCCGCGACCGCGGCGGTGCCGAACAGCCAGCGGAAGCGCCACGCGAGGTAGCAGAGCTGCGCTCCGAGGGCCACGGCGAGCGCGAGCACGGCATCCCGGCGCAGTTCCTCGCCCAGGCTGGGGCCGATCAGTTCGTCGCGCAGCTTGTCCGCCCCGCCGGCGAGGCCGCGCACGGTGCCGGTGACCGTGCCCTCTTCCGCGTCGGTCAGCACCTCGGTGCGCACCGTCAGTCCACTCTCGCCGGAGGACTGCACGACGGCGCGGGGAAAGCCGGCGTCGGCGAGGGCGGCACGGGCCCGGCCGGGGTCGACGGGGGCGCTGGTGGCGTACTCGATGAGGCGGCCGCCCGTGAACTCCACGCCGAGGTCGAGGCCGCGGACCACGATGCCCGAACCGGCCAGCACGAGCCCGGCGACCGCCGCGGCAAGCCAGCGGCCGGGGTGGCGCATCAGCTGTGGGCCGCGGCGGGTGAGCCGTTCGCGGACGGCACCCGTGGTCGCGAGGCCGGTGACGCGCGGACGACGGCGGACCGGGGCGCGGTTCGCCGCGTACTCGGCGAGCACACGGGTGACCACCAAGGCGCTGAACATGGAGGCGAGCACGCCGATGCCGAGGGTGATGCCGAAACCCCGCACGGGCCCGGACGCGAGGAAGAACAGCAGACCGGCCGCGATCAACGTGGTGACGTTCGAGTCGGCGATCGCGCCGAAGGCGTTGCGGAAACCGGCCGCCAGCGCCGAGCGGGGGCTGGGCCGGCGGCCGGCCGCGTACTCCTCCCGGGCCCTTTCGAAGACCAGCACGTTGGCGTCCACCGCCATGCCGATCGCCAGGACGAATCCGGCGAGCCCCGGCAGGGTCACGGTGGCCCCGAGCGCGGCCAGGGCCGCGTAGGAGACCAGGCCGTAGCAGACCAGTGCCACGGTGGCCAGCACGCCCATCAACCGGTAGACGACGATGACGAACAGCCCGGTCAGGGCCGTTCCCAGGGCCGCGGCCCAGGCACTTGCCGTGATGGCCCGCGCGCCCAGGGCCGGGCCCACGGTGCGCTGCTCCACCGTCTCGACGGGCACGGGCAACGCGCCGCCGTTGACGAGCAGGGCCAGCTCGCGGGCTTCCTCCGGGCTGAAGGAGCCCGTGATCCGTGTGGCTCCGTCGCGTATTCCCGACGCGCAGGCCACGGACGGATCGACCTGCGGGGAGGAGATGACCTTGCCGTCGAGGACGATGGCCACACGCCGGGCCGGATCGCCCGCCGGGTGGCAGGCGGCCTCGCCCGTGAGCCGCGCCCAGCCGTCGCGGCCGGCGCCCGCGAAGTCGACGGTGACGTGCCAGCCGGCGCCGCCCTGCTGGTCGAACCGGGCGGCGGCCTCCTTGACGTGACCACCGGTCAGCGCCGCGGAGGCCAGGCGCAACCGTGTCCCCGACTCGTCCGGCAGAACCCGTTCCCCCGGCCGTTCCGGCAGCGGACGCGGGGTCTTCTCGCCTGGCCGGGCGGCGCCGAGCACCGGGTGGAAGGTGAGCTGGGCGGTGCGGCCCAGCACCTCGGCGGCCTTCCGCGGGTCCTGCACGCCGGGCAGTTCCACGATGACGCGGTTCTCGCCGGAACGGACGAGGGTCGGTTCGGCGACGCCCAGCGCGTCGATGCGGCCGCGCAGCACCTCCAGGGTGCGGTCGGTCGCCTCACGATCGGCGTGCGCGGTGGCGGTGGAGCGGGTCTCGAGCACGATCTGAGTGCCGCCGCGCAGGTCGAGGCCGAGGCGGAGCGGCACGGTGGCGGCGATGTACACGGACAGGGCGATCACGGCGAGGGCGAGCAGCGCCCTCACCCGGGCGGAGCGGGTCACGGGAAGCCTCCGGCAGACGCACCACGGCCACGGAAGGGTGCGGCCGGTGGTGGCTAGGGGGATGGGATGGTGTGTGGTTCGCCGGAGGGCGCGGGCGGTGACCGCCCGCGGTCAGGGGGTGGGGGAGAAGCGGCGGCGGGGAGACGTCCGGTCGTCGGCGGGAGCCACGCCGGGCCGGGCGGGACGATCACCGTGGCGTCGAGGCAGGCGGTGAGGTCGCCGCGGGGGGCGACGTGCTCGGTGTGCGCGGTGCGGACGGCCGCGGGGCCGGCGCAGGCGGTGTCGCACCGGTCGTCGGCGAGCGGTGCGGCCTCGCGATGACCGTCGGCCGCCACCACCCGGGCGGTGGCCGGCCCGCCCGGCGCGGCATCGGGGGCGACGGCACCGAGCGCGGACGGCAGCACCGACAGGACGGCCCACAGGAGGAGCGCGGTCACCACGATCACCGTGGTGACCGCGGTGGCGAGGGCGCGGGCCGCGAGGCAGGGGACGGCGCCCATGCCGGAGGCGGCGTCCATGCCGTCGGTGCCGCGGGCTCCGGGGGCGGTTCGAGCCGCGTGGAGCATGTGCCGCCCCCCCTTCCGTGCTGGTCACTCGCTGTGGGACGGCAGACCGCGGCCCCGGTCTCGGACGGGCGGTCAGGGCTCGATCAGGCCGACGCGGATGGCGTAGCGGGTGAGTTCGAGGCGGTCGCGCAGGCCCAGCTTCTGCAGGAGGTTCGCGCGGTGCCGCTGGACGGTCTTGACGCTGATGAAGAGCAGGTCGGCGATCTCCTTGGAGGAATGCCCCTCGGCGACCAGCTTGAGGACCTCCTCCTCACGGCGGGTGAGGATCTGGTCGGTGGTCTCCTCGCCGTGGCGGACGCGGGCGAGGTAGTTGCGGATCAGCGCGGTGACCGCGCCCGGATAGAGGAAGGGCTCGTTGCGCATCGCGGCCCGGCAGGCGGCGACCAGGTCTTGGTCGGCGACGGACTTCAGGACGTACCCGCAGGCCCCGGCCTTGAGGGCCTGGAAGAAGTACTGCTCGTTGTCGTGCATGGTGAGCATCAGGATGCGCAGGCCCGGTCGGAGCGCGGCCAGTTCGCGGGCGGCCTGCAGACCGGTCAGCCGCGGCATGGCGATGTCGAGCACGGCGAGGTCGATGTCATGGGTACGGGCCATTTCGACGGCCTCGGCGCCGTCACCTGCCTCGGCGACCACTTCGAGGTCCGGCTCCTGGTCGAGGATGAGCCGCACCCCGCGGCGGACCAGGCGGTGGTCGTCGGCGAGCAGGATACGGATCGCCGCTGTGCCGGTGCCGGTTCCGGCGCTCCTGGCGGTGTCGGTACGCGTGGCGGTGTCGGACATGATCAGGGCTGCTTCCTGGAGACGGGCGCGGTGAGCGTGACCCGGGTGCCGGCGCGGGCGGCCGGAGTGATCTCCAGGCTGCCGCCGATGAGCAGGGCCCGTTCGCGCATGCCGCGCATGCCGGCGCCTTCGCGCGGTGCCGTGATGCCGCACCCGTCGTCGGTGACGGCCAGCACCACCTTGTCATCGGTGTGCCGCAGGGCGACGGTGACCGTTTCCGCGTCCGCGTGCCGCGCGGCGTTGGTCAGCGACTCCTGCGCGACGCGGTAGAGGACCAGCTCCGTCTGCGGGTCCAGGTCGGGCAACTCGGCGTCGAAACGGCGGCCGACCCGCATCCCGGTGTGGGTGGCGATGCCCTCCGCGAGCGAGGTCAGCGCGCTCACCAGTCCCAGGTCGTCCAGCACACCGGGGCGCAGCCGGCGCACCAGGCGCCGTACCTCGTCCAGGCTCTCCCGGGTGATCTCCTGAGCCTCCCGCAGCTCTTTGCCCAGCGGCTCGGGTGCGTCGTCCGCGGCCCGCTTCAACGCCAGCAGGATCGCGGTCATGGTCTGGCCGACCTCGTCGTGCAGTTCCTGCGCGATGCGGCGGCGCTCGGCCTCCTGGGCCAGCAGCACCCGGGCACTGCTGGTGGCCCGCTCCTGTTCCAGCCGCTCCAGCATGGCGTTGAACGTACGGATCACCTCGGCGACCTCACCGCCCCCCCGCGTGGTCAGGCGCTGGCCCGGGCGCAGCAGGTCCACGGTGGCCATCAGCCTCGTCAGGCGGTCCAGCGGAGCGAGGCCGAGCCGCAGCAGCGCGGCGTTGGCCACCAGCATGACCACCAGGCCGCCCACCAGGATGATCGCCTCGGTGAGCACCACCGGCACCGATACGGTCACCGGCGCCCACAGCAACAGCGCCGTGGCCGTACCCAGCACCACGGCGTTCAAAGCGAAGATCCGCCAGAACAACGACACCGGCTCGCGCCTCCCCTTCACCGTGCCGTCGGTTCGCCCTCACTGTCGGGCGCCGCGGCATCCTCATCAGCGTCCATTGGTGCAGGAGCGCTCGAGTGAGCCTACGGCCAGCCTGCCCCCGCCCGTGCGCGCCGTCCATGGGGCACGAAGCCCATTTCCCCTGGTCACGGCCACCCATGGCAGTCCGCGTGGATCTTCCGCCCCCACGCAAATGGGGTCCGCGCCCGATAGGCGTGCGGGGCCGGCCCGCCCAGAGTGGAAGGCGTCACCCCACCGGCGGGTGGCCCGGGCACACCGCCGGGCCACCCGCGCCTGGGACCGGGACGGCACGCCCGGTGCCGTACGACCCCGGAACCGCGCGGTCCGTACGGCGCCCCGGACAGCCGTGCGACGCCTTTTGACGGGGCGTACGACACCCAGAGAGGAAACAGCCATGTCGCTCGACGTCACCCGGACCGGCCTCCACCCGCACGAGGCGCGGCAGCGCCTGGAGCACGCACGGGCCTCCCGGCTCGCACAGGTGCAGGCGCTCGACGAGAGCGGACGCGGCACGGACGACCCCCTGCTGTCCGAACAGAGGAACGCCATGGAGCAGATCCTCGAAGAGATCGCGGAAGCCTTCGCCCGCCTCGAGGACGGAACCTACGGAACCTGCCTGGCCTGTGCCAAGCCGATTCCCGCCGAACGGCTGGAGATCCTTCCCTACACCCGCCACTGCGTCACCTGCCGGCTGAGCAGCTCCTGACCATCGCCCGTACGCGTCTTCACCACCGCACGACGACGAGGGGTGACAAGGTGAACCACCGTGCCTCCGGCGGGATCACGACCGTTCTGCCGGCCGAGGATCTGGCCGCGCTGCGCGAGAACCTGAACGAGCAGCGTCTGTTCCGCCGGGAGCAGGTGCGCCGGCTCGCGGGACCGCAGGCCTCCCGGGCCGGGGGAGGGGCGGCGCGGCAGACGGCCGCGCGGGCCGAGGTCGATGCCAAGCTGGCCGCATACGCCCGTATGGTCCTCACCGACGTGGAAGCGGCCCTGCGGCGCATGGACGAGGGCTCCTACGGCATCTGCCACCTGTGCCGGCGCGCCGTCGGCCTCGAACGCCTGAGGATCGTGCCGCAGGCCCGCTACTGCGGTCGCTGCCGGCAGGCCGAGGAGGCCGGCCCGTGAACGGCGCCCGCCGTCCGTACGCCGTCCCCGCCCGGCACCGCCCCTGGCCGCTGTGCCGGCACTGCTGCGGCATCGCCCTGGACATGGGCAGTGCCCGCACCCGCGCCCTGATCGCCGGCCGCGGCGTGGTGGTGGACGTGCCCACCGAGACCTTCCCCGGCGCCGGCGCGATCCACCCCATCCAGCGGGGCACGATCATCGACACGCCGGGCTGCGCCCGGATGCTGCGGCGCCTGCTCGCGGACCGTCTGCCCCCTCTCGTACGTCCCATGGTCATCGTCACCGCCCCCGTTCTCGACGGGCCGGCCTACCGCACCGAGGCCCGCGCGGCGGTCGACGTGCTGCGGCCGCGTGCCGTCCTCACCGTGCCCAGCGCCCGTGGCATCGCCCTGGCCTCCGGCGCGGACCTCACCCGGCCGCTGCTGGTGGTGGACGTCGGCGCCCACCTCACGGAGGTGGTGCTGCTGAGCGACGGCGCCGTCACCGACGCGCGCCGCACCGCCCTGGGCACCAGCGACCTGGACGACACGACCACGCCCGGGCACATCGCCGAAGCGGTCGCCCGGATGCTGACGGCGATGCTCCACCAGGACCACACCACCCTCACCGCGGACGCCTTGCGGCGCGACATCCTGCTGGCCGGCGGAGGCGCCCTGCGCCCCGACATCAGGCACCGGCTCGGCGCCCGGCTCCCCGCGCGACTGCACACGGTCCCCGCCCCGCACACCGCCGCGGTCCGCGGCGCGGGGACGCTCCTGCAGGCCGCGCACGTCCATCCGTCGGCAGCGGGAGACGCACAGCACTCCGACACGCAGGACGTGTGACGGGGCCGGGAGCCGACGTCCCGCCTTCTTTCCGCTAGCCGGCGCTCACGGCCTCCACGACGGACAGCACGGTCGGCGTGGGCACGATCCGCCGCAGGCGCAGCCCCGCCTCCGCGAAGAGCCGGACGAAGTCCTCTTCGGTGCGCTCCCGCCCCACCAGGGAGGACATCATCATCAGGTCGAGGGTCTTGGACTGGTGGGGCAGGTCACCGGGTGGCACGACGGCGTCGATGACGAGGACGCGTCCGCCGGGTGCCATGGCCCGCCGGCAGTTGCGCAGGATCGTGGCGGACTGCTCGTCGTCCCAGTCGTGGAGGATGCGCTTGACGAGGTAGACGTCCGCCGACGGGACCGAGGAGAAGAAGTCTCCCTCGGCCGTGGACCAGCGGCCGGCGATGTCGTCGTGGTCGCCCAGCCGGTGGCCGGCGAGGACGTGCGCCTGGTCGTGGAGCACTCCGTGCAGGCCGGGCCCTCGGCGGAGCACCTCGAGGAGCAGGCCGCCGTGGCCGCCGCCGATGTCCACGACGGTGCCCGTGGGCGGGAAGTCGTAGGCCCCGGCGATGGGTTCGTTCTCGTGGTCCGACAGGGCGGCCATGCCGACGTGGAAGACGGCGGCGGTCTCCGCGTCGCGCGCGAAGTAGTCGAAGAACGTCGTCCCGAAGATGCCGGTGAAGGCGGAGCCGCCGTCGGTCAGGCAGCGGTGCATCTCCCCGGCGGGGCGCCACATGGTGGCGTCGGTGAGCATGAGGATCGCGGCACGGGCGGAATGAGGGGCGTCCGAGCGCAGCGCCTGGCCGATGGCGGTCAGCCGGAACCGCCCCGCGCCCGTCTCCTCGACCACGCCGCGAGTGGCGAGCAGCCGCAGGACTCGCCCGAGGTTGCCGGCGTCGGTCCCGGTCGCCGCGGCGAGCCGCTCGACGCTCTCGTCGCCGTCCGCCATGTGGTCGGCCACCCGCACGGCAGCGGCGGCGCGCAGCGCCGCGGGGAACAGGAAGCCCAGACTTTCGTCGATCAGCCGGGCGGCGGATTGCCGTGCCGTGTTCATTGCTGTGTCACCTCTTCTTGGCGGGGCCCGGTCCTCGCGGGGCCGGATCGCGCGTGCGGGGACGGGCGAGGGCGGGTGGTCCAGGATGGCGCGGTCGGCGGCCAGACGGCGGTCGCGGGCGGGGGTTGTACGGTCGCGGTGACCGGTGCTGACGGGTCGGTGGGGTCGATGAGGCCGCTGGTCCCAGTGCATCCCCTCGGGCACGGAGCGGCCAGAGGGCTTCCGGCCGTCTTCACCCGGACGTGGACAGGTCCTGCCCGGCTGTCGCGGCCGGTCCTGTCGGACGGCCCTCCGACGAGCGGAGCGACGCACGCGGGACGCGGCCCGCTCCCGCGGTACGCGCGTGCCGGTGGGGCCGGATGGCGGGGCCGGGACCCCGCGGGGCCGCCGGACCGGGGGCGCCTCCCCATCCGGCGGCACGCCGGGTGCCGACGTGCCACGGCCTGCCGGGTCGGGCCCCCGGCCCCCGGCCCCGGGTGCCGACGGCCGTAGGGTCACGCGCCGCGGGCCGTCGCGCGGAAGGCCGTCGGTGTCGTGCCCGTCCGCTGCCGGAAGAACTTGGTGAAGTCGCTGGCGTCGGCGAAGCCGAGACGCGCGGCCACGGTGGCGACGGTCGACGAGCCGTGCGCCAGCTCCCGTCTGGCCTCCAGCACCACGCGTTCGTCGATGTAGCGCTTCGCCGGCATGCCGGTGGCGGCCTCGGTCGCCCGGGTGAGGGTGCGACGGCTGTAGCCCAGTGCCCCCGCGTAGTCCTCCACCCGGCGGGTGACCGCGAAATCGCGTTCCACGGCCGCGCGGAAACGGCGGAACGTCTCGTTCGGGACCGGCCTGCCGGGCTCGGACCCGTACGCCCTCGCCAGACGCACCATCAGCACCGCCAGCAGATGCCGCAGCACCTGCACGTGGGACTCCAGGGGCAGCTCGGCCATGGCCTCGTACTCGTACCGCAAGTGGTCCAGTGCCCGGCGCAGGCCCTCCGCGTGCGGGGCGTCCGGTCTGAGGGGTGCCTGGGCGGACGCCAGGTCGGCGACCGAGGCGGCGGCCGTCTCCGTGTCGGGGAAACCCGGGGGAAAGGCGACCACCAGACCCTCGGCCCCCGGCAGATCCGCGCCCCAGCGCTGTACCTGCCCGGGACGGATCCACAGCCAGGCGCCGCCGGACAGTTCGTACCGGGTGAAGTCCACCGAGACCGTCAGCCGGCTGCCCGGCCGCACGGTGACGAGCTGGTGGAAGGCCGGGCGCAACGACGCGTACGGATCGTTGCCGTGCCGGCGGGCGCGCTCGGCCAGTCCCGCCAGCTCGACCAGCTCCAGACCCGGCGGGGAGCCGGCCGTACGCCGCAGGGCGAGGTCCCGGATGACCGGCCGTCGCGCAACCTGTCCGTTTTTCCCCATACCGAGTCCCGAGTGTACCGCCGGACCCCGTCACCGGGCTCCTAGCGTGAGGACACAGGCGCTGGTCAGCGCGGTATACGCGGAAGGAAAGCCCGGTATGAGACTGGTCGTGGGGATGACGGGGGCCACCGGCGCCGTGTTCGGTGTCCGGTTCCTCCAGGTGCTGGCCCAGCTGCCGGACGTCGAGACCCACCTGGTCCTCAGCCGGTGGGCGCGGACGACGATCGAGCTGGAGACGGGCCTGTCCGTGAACGAGGTCGGCGACCTGGCCGACGTCGTGCACCGGCCGGAGGACCAGGGCGCCGCCATCTCCTCCGGGTCGTTCCGCACCGACGGCATGGTGATCGTGCCGTGCTCCATGAAGACGCTCGCCGGGATCCGCGCCGGATACGCCGACAGCCTGGTCGGACGCGCCGCCGACGTGGTGCTCAAGGAGCGCCGCCCGCTCGTCCTCGTCCCGCGCGAGACACCGCTGAGCGAGATCCATCTGGAGAACATGCTCGCGCTCTCCCGGATGGGCGTACGGCTGGTGCCGCCCATGCCCGCCTTCTACAACCACCCGCGGTCGGTGGACGACATCGTCGACCACGTCGTGGCCCGGATCCTGGACCAGTTCGACCTGCCCGCGCCCGCCGCCAAGAGGTGGGAGGGCATGCGCGCCGCCCGCCTGTCGCGACCGGTTTCCTGACCCCCGTTCCCGGGGCCCCGCGCCCCGGAACCCCCTCATCCTGCCCCTTTCCGCTTTCACGGAGTACCCATGGCTTACGACGACCTGCGCGGTTTCCTCAGCACGTTGGAGAAGGAAGGCCAGCTGCTGCGCATCACCGAAGAAGTCCTTCCCGAACCCGATCTGGCCGCGGCGGCCAACGCCGCCGGCCGCATCGGCGAAGGCGCGCCCGCCCTCTGGTTCGACAACGTCAAGGGCTTCACCGACGCCCGTGTCGCCCTGAACGTCCACGGCTCCTGGGCCAACCACGCCCTCGCCCTCGGCCTGCCCAAGCACACTCCGGTCAAGGAGCAGGTGGAGGAGTTCGCCCGGCGCTGGGACGCCTTCCCGGTCGCCCCCGAGCGGCGCGAGGACGCCCCGTGGCGGGAGAACACGCAGGAGGGCGACGACGTCGACCTGTTCTCGGTCCTTCCCCTGTTCCGCCTCAACGACGGCGACGGCGGCTTCTACCTCGACAAGGCGGCCGTGGTCTCCCGCGACCCCGAGGACCCCGGCCACTTCGGCAAGCAGAACGTCGGGACCTACCGCCTCCAGGTCGTCGACCGCGACCGGCTCGCGATACAGCCCGTCCCCGTGCACGACATCGCGATCCACCTGCGCAAGGCGGAGGAGAAGGGCGAGGACCTCCCCATCGCCATCACCCTCGGCAACGACCCCGTCATGGCCATCGTGGCCGGGATGCCGATGGGCTACGACCAGAGCGAGTACGAGATGGCCGGAGCCCTGCGCGGCGCGCCCGCCCCGATCGCCACCGCCCCCCTCACCGGCTTCGACGTGCCCTGGGGCTCCGAGGTCGTCATCGAAGGCGTCATCGAGAGCCGCAAGCGGCAGATCGAGGGCCCCTTCGGCGAGTTCACGGGGCACTACTCCGGCGGCCGCCGCATGCCCGTCGTCCGCATCGACCGCATCTCCTACCGCACCAACCCGGTCTTCGAGTCCCTCTACCTGGGCATGCCGTGGACCGAGTGCGACTACCTCGTGGGCCCCAACACCTGTGTCCCGCTGCTGAAGCAGCTGCGCGCCGAGTTCCCCGAGGTCCAGGCCGTCAACGCCATGTACACGCACGGCCTGCTGGCCGTGATCTCCACCAGGAAGCGGTACGGCGGCTTCGCCAAGGCCGTGGCCATGCGCGCCATGACGACCCCGCACGGCCTCGGGTACATCACCACGGTCATCGTCGTCGACGAGGACGTGGACCCGTTCGACCTGCCGCAGGTCATGTGGGCGATGTCGTCGAAGGTCAACCCGGCCGACGACGTCGTGGTCCTGCCCAACCTCTCCGTGGTGGAGCTGGCACCCGCCGCCCAGCCGGCGGGCCTGACCAGCAAGATGATCATCGACGCCACCACACCCGTGCACCCCGACGCGCGCGGCAACTTCTCCACGCCCACCAAGGACCTCCCCGAGGCGAAGGAGTGGGCGGCCAGGCTCCAGCGCCTGCTGTCCGAAGCCCGCGGCTGACACCCGTCTCCGGCACCCACCCGACCCCGTACCAAGGAAGGCACCCCCCATGACCGACTGCTGTCCCCGCTGTGCCCACGAGAGCGTCAGGACCCTGCACTCCTCGCCCGTCCCCGGTGTCTGGGACGTCGTGCAGTGCGGGCGCTGCCTCTACACGTGGCGGACCAGCGAACCGGACCGGCGCACACGGCGTGCCGCCTACCCGGAGGCGTTCCGGCTGACCTGCGAGGACATGGCGAACGCCGCCGAGGTGCCGGCCGTCCCGCCCCTGCGCACCGACGGCTCGCACCAGTAGAACCGGGCGGGCGTCCGACCCTCAAAGAAGTACTTTGAGGGTCTCAAAGTACAAGTGTTAACGTATTCGGTGTGAAGACAGCCGTGCGCCTCCGTGAACCCATGAGCCCTCTGCTCGTGGTGCGCCTGCATGTCGATCTGTGCCGCTGTATGTCCGCGGTCTGTTGCCGAGAGGTCTGACCGGCATCATGCAGCGGCGCCGCCCGTAGCGCGTGTGCGCCGCACCCACCCCGCCCGTCCGTATTCCCCGATACGCCCTCACTGGAGTGTGTCCGTGTCCGCGTCCGCGAGCACCGAAATCCCCGCCAAGCCCGTCCGGGGCATACCCTCGGTGCCCTTCTGGGCCCAGATCGTCGCCGGTCTCGTCCTCGGCGTCGCCCTCGGCTGGGTCACCCGCACCTTCGAAGTGCAGTGGCTGTACACCACGCTCGACAAGATCGGCCACATCTTCGTCCAGCTGCTGAAGCTGGCCGTCGCCCCGCTGGTCTTCTTCGCGATCCTGGTGTCCATCACCAACCTGCGCAAGGTGAACAACGCCGCCCGGCTGGCCTCCCGCACCCTGCTCTGGTTCATGGTCACATCGCTGATCGCGGTCGCCATCGGCCTCGCGATCGGCCTGGTCACCAACCCGGGCGCGGGCACCGGCCTCACCCCGAAGGACGGGAAGAAGCCCGAGTACGCCGGCTCCTGGCTGGACTTCCTCACCGGCATCGTCCCGACGGACGTCGTCACGCCCTTCACCGAGCTGAACGTCCTGCAGATCGTCTTCATGGCCGCCGTCGCCGGCATCGCCGCCCTGAAGCTCGGTGAGAAGGCGCAGCCGATCCTCACCCTCAGCGAGTCGGTCCTGGAACTGCTGCAGAAGGCCCTGTGGTGGGTCATCCGCCTCGCCCCGCTCGGCACCGTCGGCCTCATCGGCTACGCCATCGCCGACTACGGCTGGGACCTCATCGGCAAGTACGCGACCTTCACCGCCGACGTCTACATCGGCTGCGCCCTGGTCCTCTTCGGTGTCTACCCGCTGCTGCTGGCGACCGTCGCCAAGGTCAACCCGGTCCAGTTCTTCAAGGGTGCCTGGCCCGCCATCCAGCTGGCCTTCGTCTCCCGCTCGTCCGTCGGCACCATGCCGGTCACGGTCAAGGTCACCGAGCGCCTCGGCGTGCCGAAGGAGTACACCTCCTTCGCCGTCCCGTTCGGCGCCACGACGAAGATGGACGGCTGCGCCGCGATCTACCCGGCACTTGCCGCGATCTTCATCGCCCAGATCTTCGACGTGCACCTGAGCATCGGCGACTACCTGCTGATCGCCTTCGTCTCGGTGATCGGTTCCGCGGCCACCGCCGGTCTCACGGGCGCCACGGTCATGCTGACGCTGACCCTGTCCACGCTGGGCCTGCCGCTGGAGGGCGTGGGCCTGCTGATGGCGATCGACCCGGTGCTGGACATGATGCGCACGGCCACCAACGTCGCCGGCCAGGCACTGGTCCCGGTCGTCGTCGCCGCCCGCGAGAAGATCCTCGACCTCGACGCGTACAACTCCGCCTCGGGTTCTCCGGTGGACGACGACTACGGCGTGCGCGACGCCGAGCAGAAGGTGACCGTGCCGGTCGCCGTCTGACGCTCCCCCCCACGATGGCGCCCCCACCGGCCGGCAGGCCGACGGGGGCGCTTCGTGCGTGTGGTCACGGGCCGCCGGTCCGGATCGGCGGGCAGGGGAGGAGTTCCCGTCCCCGAGCCGCCCCGAGACGATCGCCGCCGAGGCGGCGTGGACGTCCCGGCGACCGCGGCCGGAGAAGCGCATCTCCCGGTCGCGGTGGTGGGTGACCCCGGCGGTGAGGTCCCGGGCCGCGCTCGCGGACGAGACGTCGCCCGTGTCGAACCGCGTCGTCGCCGGCGGCGATCACCGGCAGGCCGTCACCGCCGCGCGCGACCTCGGCAGGGTCGCCCTCCACCGCGTGGACGATGTCACCCCACGGGCAGCGCCCCGTCCGTGCCGCGGTCGTCCTCCGGCGCAGCCGCGGCCATCCCACCTGCCACGGGCGGGGCGGCGGTCGTGCACGGGTAGGAGTGAACGGGCGGCAGCCCCCGCCGCGCCGCGGGCCACACCGCGGCCAACGCCGATGCGGAAGGCGCGAAGACCTTCCCCAGGCCGGCCAAGGTGTTCGGGTCGTGCCATTCCCAGCGCACGAACCGGTGCGGCTCGCACACCCGGGGCCGCCCGTCCCACGCGGTGACGCGGACCACGGCGGTGACCCGGCGCACGTCGAGCCGGTCGTCGTGGAGGACCGAGACGAGGTGAGCGTCCTCCACGCGCGCCGTCAGCCCGGTCTCCTCCGACAGTTCCCGCACGGCGGCGGCCGGAGCGCTCTCACCCGTCTCGATCCGCCCTCCCGGCAGTTCCCACACGCCCTCGGTGGAGCGCCCCAGCAGAACCCGCCCGGACGCGTCGGTGACGATCGCGGCGGCGCCGAAGACGGCGTCCGGCTCGGGCGGCCGTCGTTTCTCCCGCGCGGTGAACGTCCGGCGCTGTCCGCGCAGCACCAGCACCGCCAGACCCTCCACGTCGAACCGTTCGGCTTCCGCGAACCCGTCCGCGAGCGCGGTGAGTTCGGCCTCGTCCAGGGCGATGTGGCGCCGCTCGGCCGCCGTACGCTCCGCGACCGGGGTGATGACGACGAGCGCCCCGTCCGGACGCAGCCGCGCGGCCAGCCGGCCGAGAGCCCAGGTGCGGTTGCCGATGAAGGCCACGGACAGCCGCATGGTCACCAGGTCGTAACCGTCCTCGGCCAGCGCGTCCAGGTCGTCGTGCTCGATGTCCAGGCACAGCCAGCGCACCCCCTCCACGGCGGTGTGCTCCGCGCGGGCCCGATCGAGGGCGCCCTCGGCGAAGTCGACGCCGTCGACCGCGTAGCCGAGCGACGCCAGGCAGGCCGCCAGTTCACCGGTGCCGCAGCCGACGTCGAGGGCCCGGCCGCCGACGGGCGCCGGGGTGTGCTCGGCCAGGAGGCCCTTCTCCCCCTCTCCCAGCCGGCGGAAACCACGGCCGCCGTCGTAGTGGCTGGACCAGTCCGCTCGCGTATAGCCCACAGAAACCTCCTCGTGCGTCGACGGCCGCCACGGTGGCCGCCCGGACACCGCTCCTCCTGAACGCTCGTGAGGCGCGATCGTGAAGCTCAACGACCACGCCGGGATATCGAACTGGCGTGTTCCGGCCGACTGTGAAGTCCCGACGGGGAGCGGGTCGCGGAAGACGGGGGCCGCATCGACCCGTGTTCTCGCGTGCCCGGCTTCTCGCGTGCCCGGCGGAATGGCGGTCAGAGCACGGCGAGGCGCTCCACGAGCAGTTCCACCCTCTGCTCGGTGTACTCCGGTGGCAGCCGTCCGGCCCGGGTCAGGGTCGCGATCCCGTGCAGGGACGCCCAGAACACCTCGGTGAACAGCTCCGGGGAGATACCGTCACCGGCGACCTCGCCGAGGCATTCCAGCAGCGCGGCGAAAGCGTCCTTGAGGGGTTGCGGGGTGTCCTCCTGTGCGTACGCGAGGCCGCCGTCGAGCTGGAACAGGGCGTCGTAGACCGCCGGGTTGCGCGCGGCGAAGTTGAGATAGGCGCGGGCGAGGGAGGCGACCCGGGCGCGAGGGCCGTCCGCGGCGGAGGCGGCGGCCCTGAGCGCCGCGGCCATCTCGGTGGCGCCTTCGAGGGCGACGGCGCCGATGATCTCGCGTTTGCCGCGGAAGTGGCTGTAGAGGACGGGCTGGCTGTACTCGATGCGCTCGGCGAGCCGGCGGGTGGTGACCGCGTCCCAGCCCTGCTGCTCGGCGAGTTCGCGGGCTGTCGCCACGATGAGGCGTTCCCGCTCCGCCCGTTCGCGCTGCTTGCGTTCCTGTACCGACATAACTCGATCCTAGCATCGCTAGACATTCAAGCGGCAGCAAGGCTAGCGTTGATTCATCATCTAGCGACACTAGATTTCAGGAGGGCTCATCATGCTCAGCGCACTCGAGGTGTTCACCACCGTGGTCGTCGGCGTGATGGTGGGGGTGGAGTTCTCGGTCGCCTTCGTCGTCAATCCGATCCTCGACGCACTCCCCGGTGACAGCGGCCAACTCGGCCGCGCCCACGGGGGCCGGATGCTCGGCGCCGTGATGCCGGTCTGGTACGTCACCTCGGTCGCGCTCGTCGTGGTCCGGGCCGTCGTGGGATGGCACGCCCAGGGCACCGGCCTCGTCGTCACCGCCGGCGCGCTGCTGATCCTCAGCGTGATCATGTCACTCCTGCTGCTCGTCCCCATCAACAACCGGGGCAGGACATGGACACCCGAGAACCGGCCCGAGGACTGGAAGGAGCAGCTGAACCGCTGGGACCGCTTCCACTACGTCCGCGTCGCCGTCATCACCGGCTCCTTCGCCTTGCTGGTCACCGCCCTCGCCTGAGCCCGCGAGGCGACATCGCGCCGGTGGCACACGCTCCCCACTCCCGGAGAGCAGTGGGCAACCGCAACCCGGCCATCCGGGAACCGCAGGCACGGGAACGCTCCGCGGTGCGGTGGCCGGCGCGCTGGGCTGTACGGGTGGACGTGGGTGTGTCCGGTCCGGGGCGGTCGGCGGGACAGGCATATGAGGAAGGGGCGGCCGGCGTGAACGGCCGCCCAGTCAAGCCGATGCCCGGTCCGGGGCGAGGAGGATGCCGCTGTGCCTGTTCCCGTGGAGTTCGATCGGCGTTCGACCGGCTACAGCCTCGAACGTGCCTACTGGCTCGCGCTGGCCGCGGACCTGGCGTACAAGGACGAAGCCGCCATCGAGGCGCAGGCGAGGCAGTGGGGGTTCGGCACCGTCCGGCACCACGAGACCCGGTTCACCCCGCCGTTCCCGCTCCAGGACACCCAGGCCTACACCATGGCCGGCGATGACATGATCGTCACCGCGTTCCGCGGCACCGAACCGCGGCAGATCAAGGACTGGCTCTCCGACGCCACGACCCCGCCCCGGCAGGGTCCGGCCGGCACGGGACACGTCCACGACGGATTCGGCGAGGCGCTGGCGTCGATCTGGCCCGGTGTGAAGGACACCCACGCCGAACTGCGCACCAACGGCCAGACGGTCTGGTTCACCGGACACAGCCTGGGCGGGGCACTCGCCATGCTCGCCGGCGCCCGCATGTACCTGGAGGACCCGCGCCTGGCCGCCGACGGCGTCTACACCTACGGCCAGCCGCGCACCTGCGACGCCACCCTGGCCAGGGCCTACAACAAGGGCTACAAGGGCCGGATGTACCGGTTCGTGAACAACAACGACATCGTCCCCCAGATGCCGCCCGCACCCCCCTACTCCCATGTCGACGCACTGCGCTACATCGACTCCCACGGCAAGGTCCGCGACACCATGCCGGTGATCGGCGGACTGTTCGACCACGCGGCGGGGCTGACCGCCGACCCGCTCGCACCCGCCTCCGACGGCGTCCGCGACCACTTCATGCACAGCTACCTCGCCGCGCTGGAGAAGAACCTCTCCTGACACCGGTCGGTCGTCGTCGAACCGGCCCCGCACGCTTCGCTGGACGTCAGCGGTGTGCGGTCGGCTGTCTCGAGCGGGTGTCCAGTGCGTAGGCACCAGGCCGGGCGGGTGGCTGGTGCGGGTGGACCAGGGCCGGACGGTCGCTGGGGGCGATGCCCGGGAGGCTGCCGGAGGGGAGCGTGGGGGGTGCGCGGGATTCTCGCGCATTCGCTTCTCGTCCAGTGGTGTCTGGGGTGGTCAGCAAGTGACGGTCTTCTTGCACGGGATCAGGCGGTGGGCGTTCCGGTGGCGCCGGCCGGTGGGTGACAGGTGGCCTGCTGCCGAAGGGGCAGGCCGAGGTCTTCTCGGTGCCCGGCACCGCGTCCCGGAAGGTGTGCGGTCCGCTGGGGGAGTGCCGGTGAAGGGGACGGCCGTAACCGAAGCTGTGGACGCGCCGGTCCGTCTCCGCCCCGGGTGGGTGCCGGTCGGCGCACTCGGAGTCCTGGCATCGGCACTTGGCGCTCTGCAGTCCGTGGTGGAGCCCGCGCTGCCTCTGTTGCAGCGTGAGCTGGAGGTCAGTGCTGCCGAGGGGGCCTTGATCGGGAACGTGCTTCTCACGACCGGTGCGGTCGTCACCCCCGTGGCCGGCAAGCTCGGCGACCGTTACGGCGGCAAACGGGTGCTGGTCGGGCTGATGGCCGTGGTGTCGATGGGTGGCCTGATGGCCGGTTCGGCACGGGGTCTGCCGGTGTTGCTGCTCGGCCAGATCCTGCAGGGTGTCATGGTGGGGGCGCTGCCCCTGTCGTTCATCCTGGTGCGCAAACACCTCACGGCAGGACAGTCACAAGCGGCGATCGGGGTGGTCGTCGCGTTGTTCACCGGCGGCGGCATGGCGGGGACGGCGTGTGCCGGGCCGGTCGCGGAAGCACTGTCCTGGCAGTGGATGTTCATACTGCCGACGATCGTGGTCATCGCGGCGACGCTGGCCGTGGCCCGGCTGTTGCCGGATGATCCGCCGGGCCGGTCGCAGGAGCGGATCGACTGGATCGGCACGGTGTTGCTGAGTGGCACGCTGCTCGCGTTCATGGTCGGACTCGCGACGGTGACGGGGGACGGTGGTGCGCCGCCGCCGGTGGCCGGTGCCCTCGTGGTGGTCGTGGCCGCCCTCGCGACCGGGTGGGTCGTGGCCGAGCGCCGGGCGGCCTCGCCGATGGTCGATCTGCGGATGCTGGCCAAGCCTGCGATGTGGAGTGCGTGTGCGCTCACCTTCGTCATGACCGCCACCTCCGGCATGGTGCTCTTCCTCCTCCCGCAGCTGTTCGCGGTGCCGGCCGACGGGTACGGTTTCGGGGCCGACACCACCGACATCGGCCTGCTCCTGCTGCCCGGTGCCGTCGCCGGGGCGGTGAGCGATGCGGCCGGCGGGGTCGCGGCGCGGCGTTTCGGCCCGCGCACCGTGGTCGTGGTGGGCACCGTCGTCACGGCGGCCACGATGACCGCCCTGGCGACGCTGCACAGCGCGCAGTGGCAGCTCGTCCTCGCGAAGGTGCTGACCGCGTTCGCCGCGGGCGTCGGGACCACGGCATTGCTGGCCGGCACCGCCGCCGCCATCCGGACCGAGGACATCGGCATCGCCACCAGCCTGCTCGTGGTCACGCGCGTGATCGGTGTCGCCCTGGGCGCCCAAGTGGCCGGCGCGATCCTCGGCGCCGGGGCCGATCCGGTGACGGGCCGGCCGGCCGAATCGGCTTTCGCCACGGGGTCCGCCGTCGCCGGACTCGTCGCCGCGCTGTCACTGCTCGTTGTCCACGTCACGAAGAACAAGGGAGCCCGCACATGACACTCACCGGCCCGCCGGCGGACGTGAGTACCGGCGAGAAGCGCACGGTTCTGATCTCCGGGGCCGGTGTCGCCGGACCCGCGCTGGCGTACTGGCTGCACCGGTCGGGGTGCGTGGTCACCGTGGTGGAGAAGGCGGGCGCACCACGCGACGGTGGCTACCCCGTCGACATCCGCGGTACCGCGCTGGAGGTGGTCCGGCGGATGGGAATACTGCGCCGACTGCGGGAGGCACATGTCGACTCGCGTCGTGTCACCTTCCTCGACGCCGATGGCGGTGAAGTCGCTTCGCTCACCCCCCATACCGTTGCGGGCGGTGCCGAGGGACGCGACCTCGAGGTGCGTCGCGGGGATCTGGCCGCGATCCTCTACGCGCTGGTCCGCGACGACGCGGAATTCCTGTTCGGCGACTCCGTCGACACCCTCGACCAGTCCGGACAAGGCGTCGATGTCACATTCCGCGGCGGGCGGCGGCGCACGTTCGACCTGGTGGTGGGCGCCGACGGTACGCACTCGCGTACCCGGGAGCGCCTTTTCGGCCCCGAAGAACGGTTCCACCGCTACCTCGGGTACTGCTTCGCCCTCTTCACCATGCCCAACACCTTCGGGCTCTCCCGCGAGGTGGTGCTGTGGAACACCCCGGGCCGAGCCGCCGCCCTCTATGCCGTCGCGGACAACGACGAGTTGCACGCCTTCCTGAACTTCCATCAACCCCGGCCCCCGGCCGACGTCCTCCACCGCCCCGACGCCCAGCGGGACCTTGTCGCCGAAGTCTTCGCGGGCGCGGGATGGGAGGTCGCCGGCTTGGTCGGCGCCATGCGCGACGCGGACGACCTGTTCTTCGACACGGCCGGTCAGATCCGCATGCCCCACTGGTCCGGCGACCGCGTCGCGCTCGTCGGCGACGCCGCGTACGCGCCCTCCTTCCTCACCGGACAAGGCACGAGCCTCGCGCTGGTCGGCGCCTACATGCTCGCCCACGCCCTGTCCACGCACCAGGACCACACCGCGGCCTTCGCCGCCTACGAACGCGGCATGCGCGGTTACGCGGCCATGAATCAGGAACTGGCCGGAGACGGCGCGGCCACGCTCTTCCCCGTCACGGCGCGGGCCCTGGAACGACGCAACACCATGCTGCGCGGCCTCGTCACCATGCCCTCCGCGACCGCACGACCGGCCCACTCGGCTCTCACACTGCCCGGATTCGCTCCGGTGCCCTGATCCGGCCCACCCGCCGGCTGCCCCCCTGCCTCCGGCGGGCTACGGCCGGCCGTACGTGTCGGCGTCCGTGCCGCTGGCGCGGGCGAGGCCCGTCCGGTAGGCGATGACGACGAGCTGTGCCCGGTCGCGGGCGTGCAGTTTGGTCATGGCGCGTTGTACGTGGGCGCGGACGGTGAAGGGGCTGAGGGACATGCGCTCGGCGATTTCCTGGTTGGACAGGCCGGTCGCGACCAGAGCGACCATCTCGCGTTCGCGCGGAGTGAGCGCGGCGAGCTGTTCGCCGTGGTGCGGTGGGACGGTCTCCGGTGTGGCGAGGAAACGGGCGACCAGCGAGCGGGTGGCAGCGGGGGACAGAAGGGTGTCGCCCTCGGCCACGGTACGCACGGCGTCCAGCAGGTCTTCGGCGCGGATGCCTTTGCCGATGAAGCCGGCGGCCCCCGCGCGCAGTGCCTGGGCGACGTACTCGTCGGTCTCGTACGTGGTGAGGATCAGGATGCGGGTGGCCCGCAGTTCCGGGTCGGCGCAGATCCGAGAGGTGGCGGTGAGTCCGTCCACCTCGGGCATGCGGATGTCCATGACCACCACGTCGGGACGCAGAGCGCGGGCGAGCCTGACCGCCTCCCCGCCGTCGGCGGCCTCGCCGACCACGGTGATGTCGTCGGCGCTGTCGAGGAGCAGCCGGAAGGCACCACGCAGCAGGGCCTGGTCGTCGGCGAGAAGAACTCGGAGCGTCACGGGGTCTCTCCGTCCGCCGCGTCACCCGTCCGTGCGTCCCCGGTGGCCGCGTGGGCCGGTGACCCCTCGGCGGCGGGTGCTCCGTCGGATCGTCGCGTCGTGTCCTTGGTGGGTGGCACGGGCAGTTGGGCGCGGACGAGGAAGCCGCCCTCCGGGCGCCAGCCCGCGAGGAGATCTCCTCCGACCGCGGTGGCACGTTCGCGCAGGCCGATCAGACCGTAACCGGGCGGCCGGCCAGGGACGCCGGACGCACTGGGCGGGGTGGGCGCGACGGGCGCCGTGGAGGAGTTCTTCCCGTCGTCGGTGACGGTGATGGTCACGCGGTCCCGGCTCCAGGCGAGGCGCACCCGGGCGTTACCCGTGCCGGCGTGTTTGGCCACGTTGGTCAGGGCCTCCTGGACGATGCGGTAGGCGGTCAGGTCCACTCCCGGCGGCAGTGGACCGGCCGTGCCCTCCTGGTGTACGGACACGTGCAGACCCGCGCGGTGGAAGGACTCGACGAGGGCGGGGAGCCGGGACAGCCCGGGTGCCGGTTCGGCCGGCGCGGGCGCGTCCCCGGACTGACGCAGCAGGCCGACCGTGGCCCGCAGGTCGTCCAGCGCGCCGGCGGTGGTCTCGACGAGTTCCCGAAGGCTCTTGCGGGTCTGCTCCGGGCGGGTGTCGAAGAGATGGGCGGCGACCATGGCCTGCGCGTTGGCCAGGGTGATCTGGTGGGCCACCAGGTCGTGCAGTTCCCGGGCGATGCGCACCCGTTCCTCGGCCACTCGTCGGCGTGCCTCGCCGTCCCGGCTCTCCTCGGCCCGCCGGGCCCGCTCCTGCACGGCCGCCAGGTAGGCCCGCCGGTTCCGCACCGAGCGACCGAGCACGCCGGCCACCGGCGCGGACGACGCCACCACCGCCGTCCTGCTCGCGTCTTTCCAGGAGAAGTCCCCGGACAAGGGAATGGAGGCGGCCAGCGCCACGGACGTGAGCACCACCGCGCTCGCCGCGTGCCGTTCGCCGCGTGTGACGAGCGCGTACGAGTAGGCGGTGATCACGGCGGGGGCCACGATGAGCGGGGTGAGCAGGAGGCCCAGGGAGGGCACCAGCACGCCCACCGCGGTCGTGGCCGCCAGGGCGGCCAAGGGGGCCCGGTGCCGCACGGGCAGCACGGCGCAGGACACCACGGCGACGACGTAGGCGGCGGCCGGCGGCACCGACAGCGTGTCGTCGACCCGCATCACCCCGCCGAGCAGGCAGAGCACGAACGCCGTCGCCGTGACCGCTCCCTCCCGCCACCGGCCGCGTAAGCGCCGGCCACCGCCACCCGGTGTCGTCACGGCCGGCTCGGAGCGGACCGGCGGAGAGCCGCCGGGCCAATGCTCCGGGCCCTCGCGCAGGCCGGCGGCGCACACCTGCTCAATGCTCCCCCCTCGACGATTCACACGCGGCAACCGGATCCAGGATACGAGGCGCCGCGGGCGCCCGGCGAGGCCACCCGGCCGGGGCCGCCGACACGGGGCCGTGGCCGGGAAGTGCCATGACACGAGGGCGCGGTTGCTGTCGGATCTCCTGCCGGTCACATGGTCGCGCCTCTTGCCGGGAGGGCGAGCGGGCCACTACGTTCGCGGATCATCTGATCATCTACGCGCGTCACGTCACCGGGGAGAACTCAATGAGGTTGCGCAAGACCGCCCTGACCACCGTCGCCGTGCTCTGCGCGGGAGGAGCCGTGGCCGCCGGCACGGGAGTGACCGAGGCTCGGACAAGTGACGCGCCGGCGCTCGCCGCCACCGGATGGACGCAGGTCGGCGACGACATGAGGAGCGGCATCAGCGGACTCGCCGTCACCTCGTCCAGGGGCGGCACCCACCGGGCCGTGATCGCCCTGGACAACAAGCGCCGCGGAGAGAACCGCATCGCCCAACTCACCTACAAGGCAGGTGAGTCCGGTGGTACGGCCGCTGTGCGGCCACTCGAATGGAAGGGTGGCGCCGAGCCGATCGACCTGGAGGCGCTCGAAGCGGTGCCGGGCACGTCCGACGAGTACCTGGCCGTGGCGAGCCGGGGCATCGTCTACCACCTGGAGGTCACCGACGACGCGAGCGCGGTCGAGGTCCGCGACCTCTCGCCGCTCCCGGCGATCGGCCAGGGCGACAACTTCGAGAGCTTCACGCTCGTGTCCCGGCACGACAGGCTGGCGGCGGTCTGGGCCGACCGGGGCGAAGGCGAGGGCCGGCCGGCGACGCTGTACGCGGCACCGCTGTCGTTCGACACGTACGGGGAGCCGGTGTTCGGCCCCGTCACGAAGGCCGCCTACCACGCACCGTATCCCTCGAAAGACGTCCGGCACGCCTCCGACCTTTCCGTCACCGACTCGGGCCGACTGCTGATCGCCTCGGCGTCGGACGAGGGGGACGACGGGCCGTTCGACTCGGCGGTGAGCGACGCGGGGTCGGTGTCGCTCGACCGCTCGGGCCGGGTACGGCTCACGGTGGCCAAGTCGCCCGAGATCCTGCGGACGTTCAAGGGCCACAAGGTCGAGGCCCTGGACTGCGTGTCCGGCTCCGGCACCGCGCTCCTCGGCACGGACGACGAGAATGCGGGCGGCGCCGTCACGACCGCCCGCATCTGCCACTGACCACCGGCGGTCGTCCGCGGCCGACGACCACCCTGAACACGATCATCACTGTGCGTGAGACGGCACCATGCCCCGCGCCGAACGGCCTCGGCTCCTCGTGGACAGGACGCGTGCGGCTACCCCCCTTGTGTGGCCTCCGCCGCTGGGGGCGGTTGAAAGCAAGCGGTGACGTCCTTCCCGCGGGGACAACGGCGGACCTTCCAGTCGTCGGCGAGGGCGTCGACCAGGAGCAGCCCGCGTCCCCCGAGGGCGCTGTGATCCGTGCGGCGCTGCTCGGGCAGCCGGGGCGAGGCGTCGTGCACCGTCACGTGCAGGCATTGCTTGTCCCAGGTGAGGATGAGCTGTGCCGCGCTGTGGGCGTGGACATGGGCGTTGGTGACCAACTCCGAGACGGCCAGCACCACCGAGTCCACCAGAGCCGGTGCTGTCCTGTCCCAGCCGAGTGCGATCATGTGGGTACGCGTCCAGTCCCTGGCTTCCCTCACCCCGGCGCTGATCGGCAACGAGCGCGCCCACCCGACAGCCCTCAGCGATGAGTCGTCCGTCATGGTCTCTCCTTCTGCCAACCGACGGTTTCCTGTCCCGTCTTCCCCGGCACGCGGCAGCTCAACGTGAACAGGCGGTGATGCGCCGTAGGACCGACTTCTTCACGGAGAGTGCCGCTCACCGCCGTCGCCGGGGGCAGGCCGCGGCCGGTTCCGGTCAGGCGGGGAGGGCTTCGCGGAGGCTGGGATAGCAGGGGATGAGGGTGTCGACGCCCACGATCCCGAGGGTCCGCATGACGGAGTCCTGCGCGCCGGCCAGGCGCAACCAACCACCCGTCGAGGCGAGGTCGAGGCGGGCGGCGAGCAGCACGTTGATTCCGCTGGAGTCCATGAACGTCACGTCCCGCATGTCGATGACCACGCGGGGCCGGGAGCCGAGAGCGCCGAGGTCCAGAGCCCGGACGAGGGGGCCGACGCTGGTGTGGTCGATTTCGCCGGCCACGGTCACCACGCTGACGCCGCGGGTGACGGTGGATACGACGTCCAACGGCTCGGGCCGGTGCCCCTTCTCGATGTCCACCACGTTCTGCCCGGCATCCTCGGTCTCGGCTACGACCTGCTTTCCGTCCTGGATCATGCCCGGCATCGTACGGACGACGCCGCCGTGTGGCCTAGCCAACATTGTGGCCGCCCCGGCTTGTCCGGCCCGATCGGGGGTATCCGGGGTTCGGAGGCATGAGATCGCGCGGAGGCGGTGCGGATGGTACGGGGCTTGGTGGGCGACGACGGTGTGGCGTGTCGCTCGGATGACGCTCTCCTGAGCGTTGCGGTGGTTCTGGACGAGCAGGGTCCCTGCATCGCCGAGGCGCGCCACACGGCTGCCGGGTTCCTGACCCGGATGCGCTCCGAGCAGGGTGTCCCGGTTTCCCAGCGGGCTGTGGAGGTGACGCAGTTGGTCGTGAGCGAACTGGTCACCAATGCGCAGAAGTACGCCGCCGGCCCGATCCTGATGGATCTGCGGATCGTCGGCGATCTGGTGGAGGTCCAGGTGTGGGACTCCGATCCCGTGCTGCCGGTGGCTCGTGCCGCCGATGTGGGCCGGGTGGGGCAGCACGGCCTGGAGATCATCATGGCCGTCTGCCAGAGCTTCGAAGCCGTGCGAGAGCCGGTCGGCAAGCGCATCATCGCCCGCCTGGCCCTGACGGACGAGCCGCTCGGCGTCAGCGCCTGGAACGGCGGTTGAGCGGTCGGAGGGGCCGAACGGCACTTGCCCGCATCCCCGGTGAGGACGCGGAACTCACAGGTCTCGCGGAACAGGTCCGCGATCTGCTCCCCCCGGGTCGGACCCTCCTCGCCGTGGAACCGCACGGCGGTGCCGCCTCGGCGGGGCGGTGCAGGGGGGGTGACGAGTTCCCGGGCGACGGTACGGGTCAGTGTCGGACCGTGGTCGTCCTCGATCAGCGACAGGGTCAGGTCCAGCGCGCTGGTGACCCCGGCCGAGGTGTAGACATGGCCGTCGCGGATGCAGAGCGGGCCCACGTCCACGGCCACGGCGGGGTGCCGCTCGGCGAGCCGTTCACCCCACCCCCAGTGGGTCGTCGCCCGTCTGTGGTCCAGCAGTCCGGCCGCTGCCAGCACATAGGCGCCCGTGCAGACGGACGCCACCCGCCGGCTGCGGGCGGCCAGCCGGCGCACCTGTCCCAGGAGTGGTTCGTCGGCCGCCGCGTCCTCGCACCCGACGCCCCCCACGACGATCAGCGTGTCCAGCGGGCCCGTGACCGTCCTGAGGTCCTGCCACCGAGCCGGTTTCACGCAGCCTGGGGGATGGACGTGGACCGGGGGCGCCGACGGCGGGAGGCCGAGGAGCGGCGCGGGCACGCCGTGCCGGAGCCCGGCCGGAGGGCGGGGGAGTGCCGGGTCCCGGCCCTCGTACTGGACGTACTCGGGCCGGGGCCCGGTGCGGCGAGTGGGGGCAGGCTCTGCTCCAGGCCGTTCGCCGGGGTGGTCGCCCCAGCGGTCCGGGCCGGCCTGTGTGCCTCGCCGCCGTGCCGGGGTTCAGGCCGGCTCGAGTCCCGGGGCGCCGGCTTCCGTGACGAAGGACGCCGCGGTCGTGACGGGGGCGCCGGGCCTGGTGACGTACGGGACGGTCTTGAAGTCGGCGCGGGCCGCTTCCTGTCCGAGCGCGACGGTCACGTAGCCGCGCCGTCCGTTGTAGAACTTCATGTGCGGGTTGGCCGCGAGATAGGTGGCCCAGTTGCTCGGCCGGTCCGCCCCGTCGCGCCCGCTGGTGATCGAGGTGGTGACGATCTCCGTGCCCACGGTCCGGGAGCCGGGGTCGGCGAAGTCGCGCTTGATGTCGAACGCGTAGTGCACGTGCACGTCGCCGGTCAGGACCATGAGGTTCTCCACGCCGGCGGCCTCCGCCCCCGCCAGGACCCGCTCGCGGGAGGCCGGGTAGCCGTCCCAGGAGTCCATGGAGACCTTGGACGGCGTAGCGGTGGTGTTGTGCCGCTGGGAGAAGGTGACCTGCTGCGGTACGACGTTCCACAGCGCCCGCGAGGCACGCCAGCCGTCGATCAGCCACCGTTCCTGCGTGGCACCGGTGAGCGTGCGCGCCGGGTCCTCGGACTCCGGGCCGGGGTACTGCCAGCCGTCGCCGTAGGCCTGGTCCGAGCGGTACTGGCGGGTGTCCAGGACGTCGAACTGGGCGAGTCGTCCCCAGTGGAGGCGGCGGTAGAGCCGCATGTCGGAGCCGGTGGGCACCTGGGGCCGGCGCAGTGGCTGGTTCTCCCAGTAGGCGCGGTAGGCGGAGGCGCGGCGCAGCAGGAACTCCTCGGAGGAGCCGCCGTCCTCCGGGGTGTCGTCGGCGTAGTTGTTCTCCGTCTCGTGGTCGTCCCAGGTGACGACGAAGGGGTGCGCGGCGTGCGCGGCCATCAGGTCCGGGTCGGACTTGAACAGGGCGTAGCGCAGCCGGTAGTCCTCCAGCGTCACCGTCTCGCGGTCGTAGTGGGCCGGGAGGGTGCGGTCGGTGTAAGCGCGGTGGTTCCCGGTGGCGTCGACGGCGTACTCGTACAGGTAGTCGCCCAAGTGGAAGACGACGTCCACGTCCTCGTCGGCGAGGTGGCGGTAGGCGGTGTAGTAGCCGTCGGTGTAGGCCTGGCAGGAGACGGCGCCCAGGGTGAGCGCGGCGGGGCGGGAGCCGGGCAGCGGGGCGGTGCGGGTGCGGCCGGCGGGGCTCAGCCACGCGCCGGCCCGGAAGCGGTAGAAGAACACGCGGTCCGCCGGCAGGTGGGGCACTTCCACGTGGACGGTGTGGCTGAACTCGGGATGGGCGAGTGCCGTGCCGCGTCTGACGATCCGCCGGAAGTTCGCGTCATGGGCCAGTTCCCAGTGCACGGTGACGCGCCGCGCGGGCAGTCCGCCGTCGGGCTGGTACGGCTGCGGGGCCAGCCGGGTCCACAGCAGGACGGAGCCCGGAAGCGGGTCGCCGGAGGCCACGCCCAGCGTGAAGGGGTCGTCGGTGATGCTCCGGGCGTCGAGCTCGGCGGCGGCGGCCGTGCCGGCGGCGGGCAGGTTCACGGCGAAGGCGAGTGCGGCGGCGGCACCGGTGACGGTGAGGAAGCGCCGCCGGCCGAGGTGCCTGGCGGCGGCGCGCAGTTCGGGGGCGTGCTGGGACGGCGGGTCTGCTGCGGGTGTCATCCGGTCTCTCCCCTGTCGCGGTCGATGCAGGGGGCAGTTGACAGGGCCGTGACTACCGCGACGGGGCAGGAGCCTGGCAGGCTCATGACGCTCACATGACGGAAGCCTTCGTTCCGGAACCGGCCGGACCATCCCGCCCTCCGGCGCCGCCGTCGACCACCGTGTCGGTTACGCGGTCCCCGCCGAACTGCCGTGCACGGGCTGGGTGGTGGTCTGGCCGGGCCCTGCACGAGACTCCGGAACACGGGCAGTCGCCTGGCCGGCCGGCGGGGGAGTGGGCCAGACTTTGCGCTCGGGCCGAAACGGCCGAGTGACGCCCCACTCTCGCATCCTTCCAGGAGAGGCATACATGCCGTCGATCGAGACGCTGCTCCACCGTCGCACCGACTTGTCCGCCTTCGTGGTGCACTTCACCCGTGGCACCGCGGACGGCACGGCCAAGGAGAACCTGAAGGCGATCTTGGACGATCGCACGATAGAGGCCCGCAGCGTCTTCGGCATGGCGGCCGAGCTCGCGAAGGAGTACGAGGCCATCGCGAACACCCAGCGCACTGTCTGCTTCACCGAGACACCCCTCGAACACGCCTGGATGATGTGCGAGGACATCCCCAACCGCACCATGCGGTTCAGCGGCTACGGCCTGGCCTTCACCCGCAGTTTCGCGCGGCGCATGGGTGCCAATCCCGTCTGGTACCTCGACATCACTCCCGGCCACGACTGGCTGACCGTCCCTGTCAACAACATGGTTGCCGGCGTCAGGGAAGTCGCCGACGACCCGTCCGGGGGAGGGGAGGGCGCGGCCGCGAAGGCCGATGTCCTGCGATTGACCCCCTTCATCGAGCAGATGGGAAAGCCGCTGGGGGTCCGCAAGGAGTTCTGGTGGGAGCGGGAGTGGCGCCATGTCGGCGATCTCCACTTCACCTTCGGGGACCTGGTCGTGGTCTTCGCGCCGGAAGACCAGCACGACGACTTCGACGACCACCTCTCCGAGCTGAAGCCGAAGGGAAGGCGACCCAAGCTGGTCGACGCCCGCTGGGGCCTGGAGCGGATGATCGCCGAGCTCGCCGGGGTCTCCGAGCCCGGCCCGTTCCCCCGGTGACACGAACCCGGCCCACCCACCCGTGCACCGGCCGAGTGAAGCGGACAGCGGGAAGGAAGGGCGCCCGGGGCGGTGAAGGCGGCGGGTCATGGCGGCTCGTGTGCCTGTCCGTTCCCACCGGTACCCGCCATCCGCCACAGAGCGCGGACCACCGGAAACCCATCCCGCCGCGCCCGTCTCCGGTCTTGACCGCATACAGTCAGTGGGTTCGACAGGGGAGGGAACTCGCACGTGAAGCACTACCTCGGCGACCGCGCCGCGGGCGCGCTGCTGTGTGCCGCCACCACAGTGATCATCACCGGCTGCGGCACGGGCAGTACCGGCACCGGCGTTACGGGCACGGGGCCGAAGTCCGGGAGCCACGGCGCACCGGAGCACCCCTTCGACACCATGACGCCCGAGCGGATCCACCATCAGTCCGTGGCGGCCTTCAAGAACGCTCCGAGTATGCGCTGGGTCGGCACGTTCACCAGTGACGGCCGGCAGCTGGAAGTCGACCTGGCCGTGGACGACCACGGCTCCTGCAACGGCACGGTCAACCGTGACTCGGTCATGCACATCATCAAGAAGGGCTCCCTGGTCTACTTCAAGGCCGAGGAGACGTTCTGGCGGACCAGCTTCAGCCGTGGGATGACGGCCGAGGAGACCGAGAAGATGGTCGGGATCTTCACGGACCGCTGGGTCAAGCCCCCCAGGGGAATGTCGAAGGTCGTCGGGAGCGTGTGCGACGCCATCCATGCCCGGACCGAGTCACTGAGCCTCACGTCCGACGGGGGCTTCACACGCGAAACCGATGCCGCCGTGGACGGCCGCCCCGCCGCCGTGCTCGTAGAGAAGACCACGACCGACACCACGACCGAATACATCGCGAAGGAGGGCGAGCCGTACCCCTTGAGGATCACGGTCACAGGCGGCGACGAGCCCTTCGACATCACCTTCACCGACCAGGGCGAACCCGTGCGCACCACCCCGCCGCCGCGCGACCGGATCCTCGACCCCACCAAGCTGCGCGCCCCGGTGCCCACACGCCCGCCCGTACAGCCGCGGAACGACTGAGGCCGGGACCGACGCCGGCCGCCACCCGGCCGCCCCCGGGCCCGTACCCGTCGGCCGGCCGACTCGGCCGGGCCGTCCCGGAGTCGGTAGTCGCCCGGCGGCTGGTGCTCCGACCGGGAGGGGCGCCGGGGCGGCGGCTCCGCCTCGATAATCTGCACGGCATGATCGACTCATACACGGGTGCGGACGATGCCGCCGTCGCGACAGCCGGGGCACGGGCCGGCGCGGACGTGGTCCGCGCCCTGTACGGCCGGCGGCTCGACCGCATCGACAAGGGCGCGGGTGACTTCGCCACCGCCGCCGACGTGGAGGCCGAGAAGACGATCCTCGGCGTCATCCGCGCCGCACGGCCCGACGACGCCGTGCTCGGCGAGGAAGGCGGTCAGCGGGGTGCCGTCGACGCCGTGCGCCAGTGGTTGGTGGATCCCCTGTGCGGCACGCTGAACTACGCTGTCGGCAACATGCTGGTGGCCGTCAACGTGGCACTGCGCGAGGGGGCGGCGGCCGTGGCCGACCCGTTCGGCGGGGAGGTGTTCTTCACCGATGGGGAGCGTGCCTGGGCGCGGCGTGACGGGGCCGACGACGTGCTGCTGAGGCCCACGGCCGCTACCCGGTTGGTGGACGTCAACCTGGATCCGCCGTTCCCGAACGCGCCCGGCTTCCGGGCCGTGGATCTGCTGGCACACCCGGAGTTCGTCGCGCGTTTCCGGCCGCGTGTCGTTTCCACGACGCTGGCCCTGGCCTGGGTGGCCGCGGGCAAGCGCGCCGCGTATGTCACCGATGGCGGCGACCTCTCCGGCAGCGTGCATTTCGCGGCCGGCATCGCCTTGTGCCGGGCCGCCGGCTGCGTGGTCACCGGCATCGACGGTGCACCGGTCGGCGAGGGGGGTCGTGGGCTCGTGGTCGCTGCCGACGAGGAGACCCACGGGCTGCTGATGTCGATGACGCGCAGCCGGGGGTAGTGCTGCGACCGCGTGCGTTCGTC
This sequence comes from Streptomyces sp. NPDC029296, assembly GCF_055569255.1. Lineage (NCBI taxonomy): Bacteria > Bacillati > Actinomycetota > Actinomycetes > Kitasatosporales > Streptomycetaceae > Streptomyces > Streptomyces sp. NPDC029296. Next base: position 7,295 of record NZ_JBVHXT010000055.1, on the reverse strand, counting down.
CGGGCCGGGCGCACTCGTCATGTGCGGTGCGCGCCCCGCTCAGGCATGCGGCGTGGGACGGTAGACAAGCTCCTGGATGCCGCCGTCGAACGTCCGGCTCTCGATCAGCTCAAGGCCGAAGTCGGCCGCGTCCTGGAAGATCCGGTGCGCTCCGGTCCGCCCGGTGATCACAGGGAAGATCGTCAGCTGGAGGCGGTCGACCAGGCCGGCGGCCATCAACGCCCGGTTCATCGACACGCTGCCGTGCGAGCGCAACGGGACCTCGGACTCCTCCTTGAGCCGGGCGACGACTTCCACGGCGTCACCCTTGGCCAATGTCGCGTCCGGCCATTCGAGGGGCCCTTGCAGCGTCGTCGACACCACGGTTGCCGGTAGTGCCCTCATCCGGGTGACCCAGGGGTCGCCTGCCTTGTCGACCTCGGGGCCGGCGCCCCGCAGCCGCTCGAATCGCGCGAACAACCGGTAGGTGTGGGCACCGAACACCATCCGCTGCTCCTCGCGGTACAGCGCGAGCCGGTGGTCGAGCAACGCGGGGCTCTGTTTGCCCCAGTAACCACCCCAGGTGCCGGGCTTCGGGGCGCCGAAGCCATCGACGGTGGAAAAGATGTCGGCGGTGTAGACGGCGGTCATGAGGTCCTCCCGGACGGTTGATCGGAGGTGTCGGGAGATTGACCGTGGTGCACCGCGAAACTCATCGCCCTGAGGCTGCGAGCGATCCCAGGAACGCCGAAGAGACCACACGACAGCCCCATGACCTGCGACTTCACGATGTCCAGCGCTCGTGACGTACGCGACCCGCGTGCTCGCGACAGGCTCCCTTCGCCCACTCCGGGAACCGGCGGACCGTCGTCGAACCCTGCCCCGCCCCCCACCGCCCGGCTGCCGCGCGCCCCGCCGGTCCTGACGGACGACGTGGCCGAGCGCCGGCCGAGGCGGGCCGCACCGTCCGCACGTGCGAAGTCACTCGGCGAGGGTGAGCGAGCGAAGGCCGGCATCCAGCATGCGGATCAACTCACCGACCCGTCCGCCGCCACTCGGCGCCGTCGGGAAGCGTTTGAGCACGTCGACGAGGACCGGTGTCGCACGCTGCAACGTCTGCTCAAGGTGCTCGACACCAACGCTCCGATCATCGTCGGCGACGAGTTCGGCCGCCCTGGCCGCGTGAGCGCCGGCCCCGAGGATGTGCTTGACCTGGGTGGACTTGGCCAGCGGATGCAGGTAGGCGGCGCCTGCCGCGGACATCGCCGCCCGCGCCGCCTCGCGCGCGGCCGCGGTGTCCGCGCCCTTGGCCGCCTTGAGGGCCGCCCACGCACTGTCGCGCAGGGCCTTTCCCCGCTCACCGCCTCGAGCGAACTCCCACGCGGCGCGGACAGCCTCCCGAGGCCGCGAGTCGTCCGGCCGGTCGCTCTCGAAGACCTCGAGCGCCCTGTCCGCGCACGCTGCGGCGAACGCGGTGACCTCACGAAGCTCTTGCCTGCTCAGAGCGATCTCGCCCATTTCCGCTGTCATGACTCCATCCTCGACCCTTGTGCCGGACGACCAGGCGGCTGCGGCGGCACCGAGAGCCGATCCCACGCCGACTCGCCCCCGAGGAGGCAGGATCCTGGAAGGCCGCCCGGCCGCAGCGGGCTGGAACCGGCGAGCCGACCGCTCCGCGGGATGGGAGGCGGTAAGCCGTCCGCTCGGCCAGGGCTGACCCGACGGCTGCCGAATTGCTTTGGTCTCGACCATTGCTCTCCGGTCCGTCCGTGAAGGAAGCTGCACACCACGCACCGGACCATCACGACCGGAGCACTCGCCACCGGAACAGGAAGGCAGCAACACACCCATGCGCAAAACGATTTCGACCCTGAGCCTGACCGGACTGCTGGCCGCAGCCGCCCTGCTGCTCGCCCCGTCCGCCCAAGCCATCGGATACACGTACGCCGGCATGTACCCGAGCGCCGCCGCCTGTGACGCGGCCGGCAAGGACTACGTGGCCCGCGGCCTGGCGGCCAGCTACTTCTGTGACGTCGCCCCCACCACCGCCCGCCTGTCCATCTGGGTCTGACCGCCGTTGCCACCGGGCGCCGACCCGCCCGGTGCCGAGCTGGCCCGGCGGCCTTCGACCCGCGGCGCGACGGCGACTTCGGTGGGACTCGCGGCCTGGCACTGGCCGGCTCCAGCATGGACGGCCCGCGCACCGGGAACACGGCGGGACGGGCACGGCGGCGGGCCGGACGACCATGGCGTCCGGGCCGCTCGGCCGGTCACCGGTGCCTGGTGTCGATGTGTCAGGCGGACGGTGACGCCGAGGTGGTGGGAGCGGGTCCGCCGGGTGCGCCCCCGCCGTCGTTCGTGGCGCCGGGGTCGACCGCCATGGTGAGGGAGCCGATGACGCCGCGCTCGATGTGCTTCTTGTCGTAGACGAGCTTGAGGAGACCGCCCTGTGTGCCGGTGCCCGGGTAGATCGAGTCCTGGTCGAGGGTCACCCGTGTGACGGTGTTCGCCGAATAGGGGGTGGTGTCCGCGGTGGCCTTGACCGCGTCCTCGGGGAAGTAGAACTGCCCGGTGTGACAGGTGCGTCCGCCGGTGTAGCCGTCGGAGGTCCGGGAGCCGCCGGTGTGCACCTTGGTGTGGACATGGACGGCCCGGCCGGTGTACCAGCCGGGAAAGACGGTCCGGAAGGTGACGAAGCCCTGGTGGTCGGTCATCTGGATGCCGCGCAGCCAGGTGAGGTCGTCGGTCGGGGTCGCGTGACCGCCCCCGCCGCCCGGACCGCCCGGACCACCGGGACCGTCCGGAGGTGCCGTCGGTGTGCCGGAGGGCGGCGGGCCGGGAGGCGTGCCGCCACCACCGCCGTTGCCGATCTGGGTGTAGCCGGAGTAGACACCGGAAGCGTCGCAGTGCCAGATCTCGACGGCCGAGTTGCGCAGGGGCTTGCAGGTCGCGCTGTCCACGGCGCGCAGCACGAGGAGCAGCGGAATCCCGGTGCGATCCTCGACCACGTTCTTCCGGAAGAGCTCGTAGTCGATGTAGTAAGGGCCTTCGATCTGCTCCGTGGTCAGCGACATGCAAGCGCTCGACGCGGAGGCGGCCGCCTTCACCGAGGCGAGGGTGCCGGCACCGGTGGGGCTCCGGTCGGCGGCGCTCGCGACGGCACCCGCCCCGCCGAGGGCCACGGCGCCGGCAGCGCCGCTCAGGAACAGCATGCGGCGGCGGGACACGAGTCGGGACACGAGGGCGTTGTCAGGCTCTTCGAGGGAGGGACTAGACATGTACAGGACAGTAGGGGCGCTGACTGTGAACCCCATGTGAAATCCTCTGTGAGTCTCATATGAAACACCCGCCCTAGGGCACCCGCCGTGTCCGCCGCGCCGGTGAAGACCGTCTCCCCGCCGCCCGTGCGTGTGCTCAGTCGAGGGCCGGGTGGAGTTCGGGGCGGGCTTCCCACCAGGTGCGGTAGAAGGTGTTGTTGGGGATGCTGTCGAGGTACGCGCGTCCCGCCGCCCGGTACAGCAGGCGGGCGCGCCGTTCGGAGACCGCGGCCCGGTTCCAGGCGAGCCGGATGCGTTCCGTGATCGGGTCGCCGGCCAGTGGGCGCAGTACCGTGCCTTCGGCGGGCGGGGAGGTGGGCTGGCACAGGGAGATGGCCCGCCCGGCGGCGATCAGCTCCCAGCGCATCTTGCGGTCGTCGATCCGGTAGCGCAGCCTCGGCATGAAGCCGGCCCGGCGGCAGGCGTCGGCCATGGCCTCCGGACCCCCGTCGCCGTCGTCGGTCAGCGCCGTCCACGTCTCGCCCGCGAGATCGGCGAGTTCGATCTGTTCCTGCCCGGCCAGTGGGTGGGTGGCCGACAGCCGTACGCAGGCCGGTTCCTTCGGCACGAGCGTCCGGGCCGCCACACCATCGGGGAGCGGCACCTCGTAGTCGGCGACCTCCCCGTACAGGATCGCGTCGTACTGGCCGGTGCCGAGCATGCGGGTGAGCGTGGTCGCCGAGTGCTCGGTGGTGATGTCGATCTCGTGGCCGGGCAACTCCTCCTCCACGCGTTCGAGCAGCCGGTCCACGAGGACGAGCAGGACGCAGCCGAGCCGCAGCGTCGGATGCGGTGCGGCGGCTCGTGTTCCGGCCGTCAGGGCGTCCATCTCGCGAAGAACCCGGCGTGCCGCGGACAGCACGAACTCGCCCAGCGGGGTGGGCTCGACGCCGAGCCTGCCGCGGACGAACAGCTCGCCGCCCGTCACCTGTTCGATGCGGCGTAGCTGGGCGGACAGGGCCGGCTGGGACACCCCGAGCCGAGCCGCCGCACGCCCCAGGCTGCCCGCTTCCGCTATCCGTCGGACAGCTTCGAGATGCCTCAACTCCAGCTGCATTTCACCAGCATATGCGGGCCGACAGACGTCGTGGGGGCCCGGGCCGGGGGGCTTCATAACTCCGGCCTTATGACCGATGGGAGGTCCCTTTTTCGCCATGTCCACGCTCATACTCGGCGCATCCCGCCAACTCCCCTCATGGAACCGGAGCAGACGTGCACCCCACCAGACTCACGGCGGCCCTCACAGCGCTCGCGCTGACGGCGGGCCTCGCGGGCACTCTCGCGGGCACCGCCGCCGCGGCCGCCGAGGGCGGTTCCGCCCCTGCCACCGCGCACCACCTCAGCCCCCTGCGCACCGGCGCGCTGGAGGCCAAGCTCAGCCCGGTCCAGCGCAAGGCCCTGATCCGGAGTGTCCAGGACAAGACGGCCGGCACCGCGCGCACCCTTGGTCTCGGTGCCAAGGAGAAGCTGGTCGTCAGGGACGTCGTCAAGGACAACGACGGCACCCTGCACACCCGCTACGAGCGCACGTACGCCGGTCTGCCCGTCCTCGGTGGCGACCTCGTCGTGCACACCCCGCCCGCCTCGCGGGCCAAGGGCACCGTGAGCACCACGTACAACACCAAGCGCAAGGTCGCGGTGTCCTCCACCACCGCGACCTTCACCAAGGCCGCCGCCGAGACCAAGGCGCTGAAGACCGCCAGGGGCCTGGCGGCCGAGGAACCCACCGCCGAGAACGTCCGCAAGGTGATCTGGGCCGGTACCGGCACCCCGAAGCTCGCCTGGGAGACCGTGATCGGCGGCTTCCAGGACGACGGCACCCCCAGCAGGCTGCACGTCGTCACCGACGCCACCACCGGCAAGGAGCTGTACCGGTACCAGGACATCGAGACCGGCGTCGGCAACACCCGTTACAGCGGCCAGGTCTCGCTGACCACGACCAAGTCGGGCTCGTCGTACACCCTGACCGACGCCACGCGCGGTGGCCACAAGACCTACAACCTCAACCACGCCACCTCCGGCACCGGCACCCTGTTCAGCCAGTCCAGCGACACCTGGGGCGACGGCACCAACTCCACCGCCGCCACGGCCGCCGCGGACGCCGCCTACGGCGCCCAGGAGACCTGGGACTTCTACAAGGACGCCTTCGGCCGCAGCGGCATCAAGAACGACGGCCAGGCCGCCTACTCCCGCGTCCACTACGGCAACGCCTACGCCAACGCGTACTGGGACGACAGCTGCTTCTGCATGACCTACGGCGACGGTACCGGGAACAACGACCCGCTGACCTCGCTGGACATCGCCGGCCACGAGATGACCCACGGCGTCACCTCCCACACCGCCGGTCTCAACTACAGCGGCGAGTCCGGCGGTCTCAATGAGGCCACCTCCGACGTCTTCGGCACCGGCGTGGAGTTCTACGCCAACAACAGCTCCGACCCCGGTGACTACCTCATCGGCGAGAAGGTCGACCTCAACGGCACCGGCGCCCCGCTGCGCTACATGGACAAGCCCAGCAAGGACGGCAACTCCGCGGACTCCTGGTCCTCCTCCCTCGGCAACCTCGACGTGCACTACTCCTCGGGCCCGGCGAACCACATGTTCTACCTGCTGTCCGAGGGCAGCGGCACCAAGACCATCAACGGCGTCACGTACAACAGCCCGACCTCCGACGGCGTCGCCGTCACCGGCATCGGCCGGGACGCCGCGCTGAAGATCTGGTACAAGGCGCTGACGACGTACATGACGTCCAGCACCAACTACGCCGGCGCCCGCACCGCCGCCCTCAACGCCGCCTCCGCGCTCTACGGCACCAACTCCGCCCAGTACGCGGCGGTCGGCAACGCCTTCGCCGGCATCAACGTCGGCAGCCACATCACCCCGCCCAGCAGCGGGGTGACCGTCACCAACCCGGGCAGCCAGAACACCGCCGTGGGCACCGCGGTCAGCCTCCAGATCCAGGCGTCCAGCACCAGCGGCGGTTCCCTGACCTACAGCGCCTCCGGCCTGCCCACCGGCCTGACGATCAACGCCTCCACCGGCCTGATCACCGGCACGCCCACCGCGGCCGGGACCTACAGCACCACCGTCACGGTGAAGGACTCCACCGGCACCACCGGCACCACCGGCACCACCGGCACCACGACCTTCTCCTGGACCGTCAGCACCAGCGGCGGCGGTGGCGGCTGCACCTCGGCCCAGCTCCTGGCCAACCCGGGCTTCGAGTCCGGTGACACCGGCTGGACCAACAGCGGCATCATCAACAACGACACCCGTGAACCGGCCCACGGCGGCTCCTGGACGGCCTGGCTCAACGGCTGGGGCTCCGCGCACACCGACACGCTGTCGCAGTCGGTGACGATCCCCGCGGGCTGCAAGGCGACCCTGACCTTCTACCTGCACATCGACACCGCGGAGAGCGGCAGCACCGTCTACGACAAGCTGACGGTGACCGCCGGCTCGAAGACCCTCGCGACCTACTCGAACGCCAACGCGGCCTCCGGCTACAGCCAGAAGTCCCTCGACCTGTCCTCGCTGGCGGGCCAGACGGTGACCCTGAAGTTCACCGGCGTCGAGGACGCCTACCTCGCCACCAACTTCGTCGTGGACGACACCGCGCTGACGACCAGCTGAGCACGTACCGCCGACACGGTCCCGCACGCCATCTCCGGGTGCGGGACCACGGCACATCGACTCCAGTGTGTCATCAGCGGTCACATTCGGTGGTCCCGAATGGTGACCCTGTGCGAAGATCCGGGCGCGGGGTGCGTGCGGGCCGGTGAAGGGCCCCACATGACGCACGTCACCTACGACTCCGGACCGTAGTCGCATTTGCCCGATTCACCCCTTCCCGCATCCCCTCTGACCTGCGGATTGAGACGCACGCCACATTCCCGGCATTCTAGTCCGATCCGGCCACCACTAGTAAAGGGGGTCATTGCGGGCACCTCCCGGGGCTGCTTATCTGGATGACGTCGCCAGGCGCCACGAGCCCACAGC
>NZ_JBVHXT010000054.1:21565-57926 GCF_055569255.1 Streptomyces sp. NPDC029296 | reverse complement strand
CCCGCGGAGCGGGATATGCCCCGGCAAGCCGGGGCATAGTGTGCGAATTGCGCAAGCGCAATTCGGATTCCGGCGCAAGCGCCGGAATGGAATTCCGCAAGCGGAATTCTAAAGGCAGGACAATTCGCGCAAGCGCGAATTGCGGGCACCCGCGCAAGCGCGGGTGCTGAGGCTGGCTACGAGGGGAGGTGCATCACGCGCGGGCCTGTGTACGGCTTGGGGTTCCTGCCCACCACCCCCGTAACGGAAGTGACGGGCCGTCGGCCTGACGGGGTGCCGGCCCCACCGCGCCTCCTCAGCTACCGAAACCGGCCGCTCACGTTCATCAATACCCCGCCAGCATACACGTCAGCCCGCACTGCGGGGGCGGAATGCGGCGTCGCATCACCCGAGCGAGCGAACGCGCACCCCGCATGATGCATCATGCAGTGCGACTGTGTAGTGTTTGGAGTCCCGACTGCACCACCCCTGACCCCGGCCAAAAACTTACCGGCTGAATTCAGAATTGCACGGCCTTGAATAGCCCAACCACAGAACGGAAGCCCGATATGGGGATTGCCGAAATTCGACGTGCGGAGGTACGGGAGCTGAATGGCCTTCAAGGCCATTCAGCGAAACCACTCACCGGCCGCGGCCACGCTCCCGTGCTGTTGAGCGTCACAGTCGGCACCACCCGAGACTCAGAGCCGATGGTGCCTTCCACGGCCCGCACGGGAGTCGCTGGGCCGCACGCGAAGCCGCCTCAGCCGCGGAGGGTGCGTGCGCAGGAGCGGGAGGCCGCGTGTGCCGGGTGTCGGCCGCCGGCCGGGGCGCCCGGCGCGTGCGCACCTGGGTGCCCTCCCGTTGGTGCCGTCGGTGGCGGGGTGCCGGGACGGCCCGAGGCCCTGGTGCGGCCTCGCGCGCGCGTGCGTCTTAAGGAAAAGAGGGGGCCTCGCGGAAACATGCTCTGACCTGGGCTTTTCCGGAAGAGTATGTGTCAGCCACAACACATTGACCTGCGGAAATGTGTCCGTGGTGCCACAGTGACACCCGTATTTGCCAACTCAGCTTGTATAAATGTGGAACGTTGCTGGTGGAGACAGGTTTCCCGGAAACACGGCCCGAATCCGCTGTGTCGGCGTCGACACCAAAGCGCCACGCCAGCGTGTACAAATCTGCCAACTGAGCTTGAACAACTGCTAGTGTCCGGCGCGTACCCGCAAGATCGAGGACAGGACCCCCCGTCGATGCCTCCCCAGCCCAAGCGTCCCTCCGCTGGCCGCGGCAAGGGCCGCATTGCTGCCGTTCCGCCCGGTGGTGACAGCGCCTTCCGCGAGACCCTGTCCTCCAGGCTGGGCAAGGACATTAAGCCGCCGACCCGCAAGCGGGCCGTGCAGCAGATGGACGTCAGCGTCCGGTACACGTACCGCGCGCCCCACGACATGTACGGCCGGTCCGGCTACAGCGTGGTCTCCAACGACTTCCTCGCCGACGTCCTGGCGGTGCTCATCGCGCAGCACGGCATGTCGCCGATCCAGTCCGCGGTCCTCCTGTGGTGCATCGGTCGGCAGCGCGAGGGGTGGCTGCGCGCCACGCACAAGAAGATCGCCGACAAGCTGGGGGTGGAGCGGTCGAACGTCACCCGGGCCATTGGCCGCCTGGAGCACTGGCACATGATCCAGCGCGTCGACAACGGGCTGATCTTCGTGAACCCGATGCTCGGCTTCGAGGGCAACGGCGACGTCCAGCGCGAGATTCTGGACGCGCTGCGCGACCCGGAGACCGGGAAGCTGCCCGAGGACGTCTTCCCCGCTCTCAACGCCCCGCGCCCGCCGCGCAGCGTGCAGCTGGAGCTCGGTGTCGAAGATGAGGAAGATGGAGTCGTCGACGAGGAGGGGCAGGCATGCTGATCCAGGCCAGTGCCGGCTTCGGAATGCTGTACCGGCTGGACCTCACCAAGGCCGCCATGGAGCTGCTGAGCGTCCTCATCGAGCGCCAGGAGCCCGGTGGCGAGGTGAACGCCTCCCAGGCCGAGCTGGGGGCGCGTGTGGGCCTGTCCAGGAACTCCGCGAACACCGCGATGGCGCTGCTGGAGAGCCGGAACCTCGTGCTGCGCCCCAAGGACCGCAAGTACCGGACCTACTACCTCCACCCCTACATCGCTTCCTACGCCTCCCAGGAGGAGCTGGAGGACGCGATCGAGGAGGCCGCCGAGCGCATCGAGGCCGGCGAACTGCCCGAGATCACCGCGCCGCTGTACGAGACCGCCCCGCCCAAGCGCCAAGCCCAACCGCTCCGGGCCGTGCGCGCCGCTGGCTGATGCCACCCCTCATCACCCCCGGGCGATAACCGACCGCGAAATGTGCCCCTGCCGCATAGGAATGTGCTGCAGGGGCACATATGTCTGCCCGAGGTGGAGCTCCGGACACAGGTCTGGGGTCAGCGTTTGACGCGGTTGCGAACGGCCAGGACCGCCAGGCCCAGCAGGACCGGTTCGGTCACGCGGGACGCCATCTCGATATAGGTGCCGGCGGTGGTCAGATCCTGTCCGGAGGAGCGGAACACCACCGAGTTGACCGTGACGTTGAGGGCCTTCTCGAAGCGCTCGCCGGTGAGCCTGTCCCTCGGGGGGTTCTGAGGGTCCGTCTTGTCGATCTCGAAAGTGACCCTGCCTCCGCCGGGCGGCACGGTGCCGGTCGCCTCCTGTTTTGGGGAGTCCTTCGGGAGTCCGAAGCCCATCAGCAGCATGATAGTGACGAGCATGGCGGCGGCGAGCCAGCCCAGGGCCCGAGAGGCGCGCAAGCCGTAGCCGGACAGCAACCAATACCCGTGCAGGAGTCCGCGTTCGGCGCGGGAAGTAACAGTGCGGTCGTGGCGGCGCATCTCCATCTCGCCGTAGTAGAAATCCGCCGCCCCCGGCTCGTTCTTGCCGTCTTCGAACGCCTTGCGCAGCGCCCGGTACACCGGTGCCAGCTGTGCCGGCCCAACACCTCCAGCGCCGAAAACTGCCACGTTCCAGCCCTGGACTGCTGTCGGCTGACTCGCGCGCCAGTGGTGCTCTTCGGCGAGCGTGCGGCGCTGGGTGAACCGCACCGGGCGCCCATGCTGCCAGCGCGTGCCGGTTGGGACTGTATCGAAAGAGCAGACGCCTTCCAGGCAGAGCTGGTCCAAGTGCACGGTTCCTGTGAACAAGCATCCCGCGAGTCCGACGTTGGCGAGGACCAGATGAGCCGCGTCCACTCCGCGCAGCGACGCGATGCGCACCGCAGCCTCGGACGACCCGGTAAACGCCTCTTCCGCCAAGCACTGGCCGTCGGGGAGCACGAATGGATCTGGCTCTGCCGTGATAGTGACGGGATATTCGACGACTGCATTAGTGAAATCCGCCGTGGCGTAACGCAGGCGCACCTCAGCCGTCGACAACCAACGAGTCCGCCGACACACCAGACGGCGCGCGGCAAACTCAAGGGTCACCGGGCTGCCGAACACGGCTCCGGACAACGTGATCTGCCCGGCGCACGCCAATGGGCCAAGACTGAGTGCACGTTTGAAGGTCGCCGACCCGAAACTGACGTCGCCTTTGACGGTGATCGCGACGAACTCGACATCGTCCTCGAAGGTTGCCAAGCGGAACCAGGCGCTGCTTTCGAAGGTTGCCCCGCCGAACTTGGCATAGCTTTTGAAGGTTGCCGACCCGAACGCGGTGTGGCTTTTGAAGGTCGCCCAATTGAACCAGACGTCCCACTCGAAGATTGTCCCGCCGAACGAGGCGGTGCGCTTGAAGGTTGTCCAGTGGAAGCTGGTATTGCGCTTGAAGGTTGCCGCATCGAACCCGACACTGCCCTCGAAGGTTGCCCAGCCGAACACGGCGTCGTCCTCGAAGGTCGCCGAATTGAACTGGACATTCCCCTCGAAGGTTGCCCAGCTGAACCGAGCGGCACCAAGGCGGGGGCGCCCGGTAGCAGGGTCGCGAAGGGCAGCGAGAAGGGCGTTCAGAAGGGGTTCGGTGAAGGTGGTGCCGCGATGGTCAATGCCACTGCCGGGGGTCAGGCTTGCCAGGTAGGCGTCGCGGTCGGCGTCGGCCAGGTGGGCAAGGCATGCGGTGTGGCCGGAGACGTGGACGCCCCGGCAACCTACTGGGTCTTCCGGTGTAGGGCCGTGGCCACAGTGCGGCCAATCAGGCGGAGCCAGGGACGGTTCGGGGGTCGGATGTGACATACCCGAAGGACGAGCGAGCACGGCCGAACAGTTGCCGTCCTTGCCGCCGAGACCGCAGCGGCACTGAGATCGTTGCTGCGGCGCGGAACGGCACTGTCGTGCGATCCGACACTGGAAGCGGCGGCCGGGTGCAGCGCGGCCCGAGCAGCGCGTGCAGCACCCGTGGGGCGCCCGGCCCATGCAAATACTGCGCTGCATCCCGAGACCGCCCTGCTGTGCTGCATCCCGAGACCGCCCTGCTGTATCCGGCGACCACCACCAGGAGCACGAGAGGCATCCGGGCAGCAGCACCAGGAGCAGCGTCTACAGCACGGTGCCGTGCAGGGCGCGGCGGTCGCCGGAGATCGCGTAGCGGCGGGCGGCGAGGCCGTGTTCGAGGGGTTCGCCGATCTGGGCGCACAGCAGCGTCAGGGCGTCGGCGGCCTCGATGTCGGAGAGGTAGGCCGGGGCGATTTCGAGCATCAGCTCGCCGATCGCGTGGGTGCTGGCGGCGAGGTCGTCGACGACGCGGTGCAGCGCGGCGATGGTCGGGTCCGCCGGCGGTTCGGCGGGCGGCGGTGTCGGGGCGGTGCGGATGTCGCGGACGGCTTGGCGGACCACGGTGCGCACCGTGGCCTCATCGAGGGCCTGGAGGCCGCTGTGGGCGAGCGTGGTGAGGCGGTGGGTGATCAGCTCCGCGACGTCGCCGCTGCGGCTGGAGACGGCGATCAGGGCGCGCTGGGACAGGCCGTAGTCGAGCGCGGCTGCGGCGGCCGGGGCGTGTCTCGCGTGCGAGACGTCTCGGTGCCGGCGGTGACGGCGCCGTGGATCGCGGTGAGGGAGCGGGCGACGTCGAGGAGCCGGTACGCCTGGGCGCGGCTGATGTCGAACTCCGCGGCGCAGTACGACTCCCAGCTGCTGTGCCCGAGGGGGAGCCAGACGCGGGCGACGTGCGCGTCGCGGACCCGGGCGGCGAGCACCGCCACGGAGCGCCGGACGTCGTCCATCGCCTCACGCAGCCCGGCTGTCATCTCCCGGGCGCGGGCCACGGTCAGCGGCGGCCGCGTCGGTTCGGCGCCCTGCTCCTGGTCCTCGTGCTGCTCGCCCACGACTCCATCGTCCTCCGCGGTGGCGGGCGGCACCAAGGCGCGCGTGACCTTTGACATCGGAGTCGATCTTGGCCGTTCGCCAGGCAAGTCTGACCGGTTGGCTCCGGTCTCTTCCGATGGCGGTGCTTATCCCGGGTACCCGCTCCCCAATCGGGGATGATCAGCTCATCGAGGCGTCTTGCATGTCCGGCTACAACAGGCGGAAACGCGCGGGTTCGGGGATTCCAGGACTGGGGGGATGACGAACCCGGCCGCCTGCCCACCAGTGGAGGCGGCTCGGGGAACGGGTTCCACTGGCCATCAAGCGCCGGGGGCCGGCCAGGTGAAGATCCAAGTGCCCGCGCCGAACGCGACGACCTGCGCGGACAGGCGCAGGTCCTGGCCTGGATCGTCCACGTCTTTGAGCTCGAGAACAGCAAGCTCAAGGAGACCAATGCAGCTCTGGAGCGACAGGTGGCCGCCCAAGCCTCGGTTTCACCGGTGACAGAGTCCAGTGGTCCGGCCTCGGAGGCAGACCGAAGGTCAGTCGGCCGGAAGCCGAGTTGATACCCGCTGGCCTTCTGCCGCGCTTCGCGGGTGGGGGTGAGCAGTTGGGCGCGTCAAGGACCTCGACGGGGAGGTTCCGGTCCCGCCCCGCTCTCTGCGAGACCGGTGAGCAGGACGGCCAGCCAGCATAGGAAGCCGTGGACGCGCATGCCCACGCCGATGTCGTACGGCCACGTGCGCAGGTCGACCACCTGCCGGAGGCCGGCCCACCGGCGATCGGTGTCCCGTAGCCGCAGGTAGGCCCTGGCGACCTCCTCGGCGCTCAAGGAACTGTCCGGGCAGTGGAGGAGGAACTTGCCGTCGGCGCGCTGGGCGAGCCGGAGCCGCGTACGGTCGATGCGCTGCCGGCCGGTCGCGGTGACGCGTACATGGGGTGCGAGGTGCGGGTGGGATGTGCCTCGTCCCGCGTCACCGGGTGCGGCGGAGTCGGCAATCGCGTCCCGCAGTTCGGTAAGGAGGTGCAGCCGTGCGGCGCTGTGTTGTGCAGCCCGGTCTCGGTCGTGGCAGAGGACGAGCCGTCCGCTCGTACCGTTCCGTATTTCTTTGACGCGTACGGTGGGCGTCACACTGCGGTACCGTCCCGGACGGCTCAGCGCCGCTTCGACGTCCGGGACGCGGGTGCCGGGATCGGGCCGGATGACGCGGACCGTTTCCGGTTCGTGCGGCCGAGCGGATGCGTCCGCGTCCTGTCCGGTGTGCTCGTGTATGCGGATGACAGGCGTGGCGGAGAGGTCGATCGGTGGCGGTTCTTCCCCGGAGACCGTGCCGTCGTGCGCGCCCGGTCTGCAGTACAGCGGTATTCCGTCCCGGGTGACGGCCAGTGTGACGGGGACGGTGGCCAGGTGTCCGCCCGGTTCTCGCCCGGTCTCGAAGCAGAGGCTGCTGTCGTGCAGGATCAGCCGGCTGGTGTCCACGTCCGGCCGGGCGGTGACCGCCTGGACGATCCGTCTCTCCAGCTCGCCTCGGCTGTCGTCGATCCAGTTGACGATTCGGGCGAGGGAGCTGTAGTCGATCGTGCCCTCACGCCGGATCCCCTCGATGTCGCAGAGCTGGGCCGACGGCGCGAGGGCTCTGGCCGTGACGAGTGTGAACAGCAGGTGTTCGACGGCCCGTCGGCCGGCCAGGCCGCGGTGGGTGAACGGGGCCAGGTCCAGGATTGTCGTGTCGATGGCGAGGGATCGCCAGAGGTGGTCAAGCGGCCGGGTGCCAGCCCGGAGGGACCCGTAGCTGGCTGGCGCGGGACGGGCGGGGAGTTCCTCCGCCTCCAGGAGTCTGGACAGTGAGCCGATCAGACGGCGGATGGCCGCGTGGTCGAGCCGGTCCTGCCTGCCGAAGGTGTACAGGACCTTCGGGACCGACCGGCCGGCGACCGGGTCCCACTCGTTGTGGGCCAGGTGGAGGTAGCGGACGGTGCCGGACTTGCTCGTCTTCGTGGTGGTCTTCACATACATGGCTACGACCGTTCGAACGGGTGGACCGGTACGTGTCCTGAGGGGCGGCCCGTCAGGCGCCGGCTGCGGACTCGACGGGTTCGGTACGGGCGTCGGGCTCGTCGGTGGGAGGGTTACGGCGGTTCCGGAGGGTGATCCAGACGGTGATCGCCAGCAGTGCCGCCGCGCTGCCCACCGCGGCGGTGAAGGCGCCGTGGACACCGCGGATGGTCACCTCGCTGCCCTGGGTCGACATGCCCTGCATGACCGCGATGAGCCCGGCCGCGCCAGCCGCGCCGAACAACTGCTGGATGGTGCTGAATGTGGCGCTGGCGTCGGGCTGGTGCTCCCGGGAGACCGAGCCGAGGGCGAGGGTCATCAGCGGGGTGAACAGCCCGGCGAAACCGATGTGCAGGATGATGAACGCGGCCGAGAAGGCCACCGGGCCGGCGGATTCAGGGATCTGGGTGAAGGCGACGGTGGCGGCGCCCACGACACAGGCGGCCGGGAGGATGACCCGCGGTGCGCCGTAGCGGTCGTGGAGACGGCCGGACACCGGCGAGAGGATGGCGATCATCGCGCCGCCGGGAAGCATGGCGAGCCCGGTGACGGCCGTGCTGACGCCGAGGACGTTCTGCATGAGCAGCGGGACGATGCTGACCGTCGCGAACAGGATGACGCTGGTGGCCGCGATCGCGGCGATGGCTGTAGTGAAGCCGGTGGAGCCGAAGGTGCGCAGGTCGAGGTAGGCGCGTCCGGTGCGGGCGGTGCGCAGTTGGCGCAGGACGAACGCGGCCAGGACGAGGAGTCCGGCGGCCAGGCAGGGGATTGCGGCCGTCACGTCGCTTTCGACGAGGCTGAGACCGAGGACGATGCCGCCGAAAGCGGGCAGTGACAGGGCGACGGACCACCAGTCGATCGGGACCGGCTCGTGTTTCCCCTGCGGGGGCAGCGAGCGCAGACCGAGCAGGAGGATGAGCAGGGCGACGCCGAGGGCGATCCAGAACACGCCGTGCCAGCCGACTAGGCTGAGGCCGAAGCCGGAGGTGGCGGGGCCGAGGGCGGGGGCGGCACCGACGACGATCGTCGCGGTGCCCATGACGGCACCCCGCCGCTCGGGCGGCACCATGGCGGCGACGGTGGCCATCAGTACGGGCATCATCACCGCGGCGCCGCACGCCTGGACGACACGGGCGACGACAAGCAGGGGGAAGGTGAACGACAGCGCGGCCATCAGGGCACCGACGCTGAACAGGACCATGGCGATGACGAACAACTGCCGGGCGCCCATGCGGCGCAGCAGGAAGCCGCTGGCGGGGATGGCCGTCGCCATGGTCAGCATGTAGGCGCTGGTCACCCACTGCGCGGTGGTGGCGCTGACGTCCAGGTCGCGCATGATCGACGGGACGGCGACGCTGAGGATCGTCTCGTTGAGCACGACGAGGAACGCGCCGCCGACCAGCGGCAGCAGCACCTTCCTCAGCTCCGCCGGGACGGGAGCCGGCTGGGCGGGGTGGGACACGTCCTGGGAGTCCTCTCGGCGGGGCGGTAGCCCGGTGGCGGATGGACGCACGGGCGGGACCGCACGCCCGGCCGTGACGGGCCGGGCGTGCGGCGGTGCGGACTGCAGGCGGTATTACTCGGCGAGTGTTTCGGTCATCCACTTCGCGGAGCGGGTGATGATCTCGCCGAAGTGGTTCGAGAGGATCTCGTAGTGCTGGCCGGGGTACTCGATGAGTTCCTTCGGTTCGGGGATGCGTTCGAACATCTCCCGCGCTTCCTCCACCGGTGCCACGGTGTCCTCGCTGGCGAGGATCATCAGCGTGGGCTGGGTGATGCGCTCGGCGTAGGCGCGGACCTCCATCTCGAAGAGGTGGTCCAGGGTGGAGATGGTGATGGCGTTCTTGAAGCTCGGCAGGCTGTGGATCATGTTCTCGACGAACTCCAGGCCCTCCTCGTCGCTGAACATGACGGGGTCGCCGGGGGCGGGCTCGCCGTGCAGCCGGATGGTCCGGGCCGGTTCTCCCTTCGCCTGGGCCTGACGGTCGACGGGGATCAGCGCTTCCAGCTCCGCGAGGGTGTCGGCGGGCTGGAGCTTACGGGCGCTCCAGCCGCTGACCGGGGGGATGATCGCGCAGACGGCCTTGACGCGGGTGTCGGTGGCGGCGGTGAACAGCGAGTTGGCGCCGCCGATGCTGACGCCCCACAGGCCGATGCGGTCGCCGTCGATGTCGTCGCGCAGGGTCAGGTGGGTGATGATGTGCCGCAGGTCGCGGCACTGCTGCCAGGGGTCGAACATCTGGCGGGGCTCGCCGCCGCTGTA
Organism: Streptomyces sp. NPDC029296; assembly: GCF_055569255.1. NCBI lineage: Bacteria > Bacillati > Actinomycetota > Actinomycetes > Kitasatosporales > Streptomycetaceae > Streptomyces > Streptomyces sp. NPDC029296. The sequence goes on along the minus strand of NZ_JBVHXT010000054.1, from coordinate 48,342 downwards.
GCCGGTGCAGCGGTGGTCGTAGGTCAGACAGGCCAGGCCCTGCTCGGCGAAGCCCTGGGCCTGGACCTTCATGGACTCGGCCGGTCCGCCCAGGCCGCCCTGGAGGATGACGACGGGCAGCGGGCCCTCTGCGTCGTCGGGGCGGGTCAGCCAGCCGCGCAGGGTGATGTTGTCAACGGTGAACTCGATGTCCTCGACCACGGGCATGGTGCTCTCCAGAAGGTACGTGTGCGTGCGGGGGAGGGTGTGAAAGGGGGTCAGCGGCCGGCAGCGGGGATGTCGTCCGGCAGGAAGTCGGCCTGGCTGAAGGAGCGCGGGTCAGCCGAGGCGCGGAAGATCGGCCAGACCTCCGCGCGCATGGCCTCCTCGTAGGCGGCGAGTTCCGCCGGCAGGTCGCCGCCGCCGTTGACCGTCCGGTCCAGGGCGCCGGCCAGGGCGGCCGCGTCGCGCAGGGCGGTGTTGGCGCCGGAGCCGAAGGAGGGCGGCATCGCGTGGATGGCGTCGCCGAGGAAGGTGACGCGGCCGGTCTCCCAGGTGTCGACGGGCTCCAGACGCCGTACCGACATGGCCGCGAGGGTGGCCCGGTCGGCACGCTCGACCAGCTCGACGACCGCGGGGTGCCAGTCACGGACGGCCCCGCGCATCACGGCGTGCAGTACCTCAGGGCCCGCGCTGAACAGGTCGGGGATGCCGGCGAGGTGGGGACTGCCCACCTGGAAGCCGCAGTTGACCATCATGTACGGCTCGACGTGGTCGATGTCCGCCCCCGGGGCGAGGTCCGCGACGGCCTCGGCGACGGGACGGCGGGGCTGCCAGGCACCGAAGGAGAAGTTCACCCCGTCCGCCGAACCGGCCAGCACGAAGCCGTCGAACAGGGCCTCGGGCAGGGCGGCAACCAGGTCGTCGGTGAGCCGGACACAGCCCGCGATGCCCCGCATGCCGGTGTCGAACGTCGGAACCTCGGGCAGTCGTTGCCGGCGGACCGGGGAGTGGATGCCGTCCGCGGCGACCAGTACGTCACCGGTGGCCGAGGTGCCGTCGGCGAAGAGCAGCCGGACCTGGTCGCCGTCCTCCTCGTAGCCGGTGACCTTGTGGCCGAAGTGGACGATGTCCTCCAGGCCCGTGTGCATGATCTGGCGCAGGGTGCGCCGGTTGACCGCGGTGTGGGGGCGGTCGGGATCGTTCGGCGGTCCGATGTGCGGACGGGCGCCGAGTTCCTCGCACTGGCTGTCCAACATGACGAACGCCTCACGGCGCGGCTTGACCCGCGAGGTCTGCATATACAGCTCGTACAGATTCCCCGGAAGGCACTCCTTGAGCGCTCCACCGCCGGTGGCGTTCATGTGCAGCCGGTATCCGGTGCGCGTGATGTCCGGAGTCGCCTCATAGACGGCGCAGCTTATTCCGGCCTTCTTCAATCCTTGCGCCAGACAGAGGCCCCCTATTCCTCCGCCGGCTATGAGAACGTGAAACGAGGACATCGGCGTCCCTGCCCTTCTGGTACTTTCCACGCGTTGATGCGGCGGGCACGACACCCTGCCATAAATGCGGAGTCCGGTGCCGCTTCGTCCCTGGACTCGCGGTGCCCTAGTCTTGCCGGGCGTTATTCCATCAGGGAAGCTGAATTCGCTGATGTCCGTTATAGATGAAGCCGATGCCCTACGAAAGGGTGGGACATGAGCCTGGACCTCAACCTGCTCGTCTCCCTGGACGCCCTGCTTCAGGAGCGCAGCGTGACGCGAGCCGCCCAGCGCCTGGGCCTGAGCCAGCCGAGCCTGAGCGCCGCGCTGGCCCGGCTGCGCCGGCACTTCGACGACGAACTCCTGACCCGCGTGGGCAACTCCTACGAGCTGACCGCCCTGGGCGAGCGGCTCGCCGAGCAGACCTCACTCGCACTGAGCTGGACGGACCGGGTCTTCCAGACCCGCGCCGACTTCGACCCCGGAGAGTCGGAGCACGAGTTCACCCTCGTCGTGGCCGACTGTCATCTGCCAGTCTTCGGACGGGTCCTGGCCGACCTCGTCCAGCGGCAGGCGCCAGGGGTACGGCTGACGTTCCAGCACAGCACCGCCCAGTTCGTGCAACGGGCCTCCGACCAGCTCCGCGCCGTGGACGCGATCGTGCTGCCGCAGGGGATCCTGGTGAACATGCCCATGCTGCAGCTCTACCGGGACCGCTGGGTGTGCGTGGTCTCCTCCGACACGGCCGACCGCCCGCTGGACCTGGAGGAACTGTCCAGCCGCCCGTGGGTCTCCGCCTACCAGCACCCCTTCTCGGCGCTGTCCACGATGCCGCGCCTGGCCCAGGAGGGCGTGCACATACAGTCCTCGATCAGCACGGAGGACTTCCTGTCCGTGCCCCATCTGGTACGCGGCACCAACCGCATCGGCCTGATGCCCGAGCGCGTCGCCCGGCTGCACCCGGCCGGCCAGGGCATCACCGTCGCCGCTCTTCCCTTCGAGCTGGGTGACCTGTTGGAGTCCCTGTGGTGGCATCCCGCTCACGAGCGGGACCCGGCCCACACCTGGTTGCGCGACATGGCCTCGCGGGCAGGACGGATCGTGGAACAGTCCTGAGCGCGTGCCGGTCCACCGCACGCCACGGGCGGCACTCGATGAAACACTTGCGTTTCATCGAGGGCCGCTCTAGTTTGCGTACGGGACTGTTTCACTTCGATCAGGAGGCACCTGTGGCTACGGACGAGGCCGCTGCCCCCGCCAAGCGCCCGCGGGTCACCGCGGAGCGTGAGCAGGAAGTGCTGGCCGCCACCCTCCGAGCGCTCAGCGACACCGGTTACGAGGCGCTGTCCATGGACGACGTCGCCACCCGCGCCCACTGCAGCAAGGCGACGCTCTACCGGCTCTGGCACAACAAGGCCGGGCTGGTCTCGGCGGCGATCCGCAGCAGCGGGCCGGTGCGGCCCACCGAGGTCGACACCGGGACCCTGCGCGGCGACCTGATCACGGTGGCCGAGCGCCTCGCCCAGCACGCCACCGAGAACAGCCGGCTCCAGGCGGCCCTGAGCCACGCCATCCTCACCGACGACGAGCTGGCCTCCGCCGTGCAGACGGCACTGTTCCGGCCGGACACCGAGCACGTCATGCGGTTCATCGACCGGGCGGTCGAGCGCGGGGAACTGGCCCACCGGCCGGCGGCGGCCGAGTTCCTGCCGCAGACCATGTGGAGCCTGGCCACGAGCCGCCCCGCGCTCGACGGGACCCTGCTGGACTCGGACTACCTCGCCCGGTTCATCGACGACTGGGTGATGCCGGCCCTGCTGCACACCTGACCGGCGGCCAGGTCCGGGCTCAAGCGGTCACGGCCGCCGCCGACCTTCCCCGCACCCCGCGCAGCACCAGCAGGGCGACGCACACGACCCCGGCCCCGAGGGCAGTCAGGGCGACCACCGAGGGCCAGCCCCATCTCACGCTCATGACCAGCCCGGTGACGATCAATGCCGGGCCCGCGCCATCCAGCAGCCGGGTGGCCAGGGCCAGCTCACCGAAGCGGGCACCGGTCACCGGAGGGGCCGGCACCGCCCGCATCAGCAGGGCGGCACCGGCGATCAGCCCGGCCAGCAGCGCCGTCGTACCGCGCCAGCCCAGCGCGTCCAGCAGAGACGGCGTCACGGCCGTCGCCAGCGCCGCCGTCAGGGCACTCATCACGATCACCGCGAAAACGCACAGCACGAAGTTGCGACGGCCCGGAAAGCAATCACCCAGCGCGAACAGGCCGACCGGTCCGACCGCCACATAGAGGCCGGCGACAGCGTGCCCGGCCAGGGCCACGGAGAAGTCGGGTGCCACGAGGGTCACGCCCTGCCCCACCACGCCGACCATGCAGACCACCTCCACGGCCCGCCGCTTGCCCCACAATTCCCCGATCCTGATGGCCGCAGGACAGCCCAGCAGGGTGGCCAGTACGAAGGTCAGGGAGTACCAGTCCTCGTGGGCGGCGGGCAGATCGGCCAGGATCTCCGGTTCCAACTTTCCACTGGAGACGACACAGACGACCAGAATCAGACCGGGCAGGTTCCACGCGAAAAGAGCCAGCGCCTTTCGCGCTATTCCGGTTCCGGGAAGCGGAGAATACGGCCGTACGGGATCAACGGTCACAACGACTCCTTCGTCGCGGGAAAAGGCGATGGCCGAAACTGTCATGCGCCGACAGAACGGGTGTCAATACATCGGCACACATCTTCTCCAGCCGCCGCACTCGGAGAATCAAGCGGTAAAAAGACGCTTCTAGAGAGAAGAGCGAGCCGCCTCTACGCGCGCCACCAGGCCGTCTCCCGCGGTCGCCTGGAGAGTAACCCGGAGGCCAGGGATGGAACGTTTGCGTTTCATCTCTCGATCCCTCTATGCTGGATGAAACGCTTCCGTTTCATCTCTGTGTCTCATCTCTGCGTCCAGGCCGGACCGGCCGGGCGCGTACCCTCGACCATTCAGGAGCACTCCGTGTCGCAGTCCACTGCAACCCGGGCACCCGCCCAGGCGGGCGCGCGCCCGGCCGACCACCGCTGGTGGGTCCTGGCCTTCGTCGGCATCGCGCAGCTCATGGTGGTGCTCGACGCGACCATCGTGAACATCGCGCTGCCCACCGCCCAGGCCGACCTCGGCTTCTCGGACGGCGCCCGGCAGTGGGTCATCACCGCCTACTCGCTCGCCTTCGGCAGCCTGCTGCTCCTCGGCGGACGCATAGCCGACCTCTTCGGCCGCAAGATCACCTTCCTGATCGGCCTGGTCGGCTTCGCCGTGGCCTCCGCCATCGGCGGCGCGGCCCCCAACCTCGAACTCCTGGTGGCTGCCCGCGCGCTCCAGGGCCTCTTCGGCGCCCTGCTCGCCCCCGCCGCACTCTCCCTGCTCACCACCACGTTCACCGACCCCAAGGACCGCGCCAAGGCGTTCAGCGTCTTCGGAGCCATCGCGGGCGCGGGCGGCGCGATCGGCCTGCTGCTCGGCGGGCTGCTCACCGAGTACCTCACCTGGCGCTGGACGCTCTACGTCAACGTCGCCTTCGCCGTCGTGGCGTTCATCGGCGCCTTCCTCCTGCTCAAGCACGACGGACGCAACCGTGACGTCGCCCTCGACGTACCCGGCACCATCCTGGTCTCCGCCGGCCTGTTCGCTCTCGTCTACGGCTTCGCCAACGCCGAGTCGCACAGCTGGACGTCCGCGCAGACGTGGGGCTTCCTGGTCGCCGGCGCGGTCCTGCTCGCCGTGTTCACCTGGTGGCAGACCCGGGCGGCGCACCCGCTGTTGCCCCTGCGGGTCCTCGCGGACCGCAACCGCGGTGCCTCCTTCGTCTCGGTGCTGCTGATCGGCGCCGCGATGTTCGGGGTGTTCCTGTTCCTCACCTACTACATGCAGATCATCATGGGCTTCACGCCCGTCAAGACCGGCCTCGCGTTCCTGCCCATGGTCGGCGCCATGATGACCGGCACCATCCTGGCCACCAACGTCCTCGTCCCCCGGATCGGACCCAAGCCCGTCGTGCCGGCCGGCATGGCCATCGGCGCCCTGGGCCTGCTGTGGATGACTACCCTCGGCGTCGACAGCTCCTATGCCACGCACGTCCTGCCGCAGCTGGTCGTCACCGGCTTCGGCATGGGCCTGATCATGGCCACCGCCATGAACCTCGCGGTCTCCGGCATCGCCCACCACGACGCGGGCGTCGCCTCCGCGGGTGTCAACACCATGCAGCAGGTGGGTGGTTCCATCGGCACCGCCCTGCTGACCACGATCGCCTCCAGCGCCTCGGCCGACTACCTGGCCGATCACCCGGGCAACAGCCCGGCCGCGATCGCGCATGCCTCCGTGGAGAGTTACTCGGCCACCTACGGCTGGACGGCCGCCATCTTCGCCGTCGGGCTCGTGGCGACCGTGCTGCTGTACAAGCGCGGTGTCCCCCGGCACGACGAGTCGGCGGCGCCCGCCGTCCACATGTAGGACGCGAGTCGTGGCGGGGCCCGGTCGGACCGCCCGGGCCCCGCCTTCTCGTCAGCGGTCCGTCACTCCACCACCTCGAGCCGGACCGGCCCGACCAGACCGGCCGGCTCCAGCTCACTGGCCGCCGTGTCGGCTCCTCGGCGGACCTCCCGTACGCCTCGGCCTGGTCCCGACTCCCGGCTCAACGCGTCAGCACCTGGGGCACGCTCAGATCAAGGTGACGGGCGGCCAGGCCGACGAACGTCCGCCGAGCACATGCGCATGGACATTGGGCGCGTTCTGGCCAGCCTGGACGCCAGTGCTGCGGGCGAAGCGGCATCTACCGGTGTGGTGCCCCGGGGAGGCCGGACACGAAACGAAAGATCATTCCGTTGCGTCTGTCCGGGCGAGCGGTCTGCAGGCCCTGAGACGGAGTCCGGCAACGTCCGGCGCCTCTCCTTTTACCGCTGCACTCGATCTCAGGCAGGAGACCTTTGTGGCCGGCGCGACCGTCCCGGAGGGCACTACGGGTGTGAGTGCCTGGGGAGGTTTCCGCTGGGAGTGCCGGACGGGTCCAGGCTGCGTTTCGACTGTCATCGCGGACTCGTCGACGCTCCCCCTCATCGGGGCAGCTTTGCGGTGCGTTCCGGGTGGGCTGCGGTGACGTACCGCATGGCGGTCTGTGCGGAGATGCCGAACAGGCGCATCAGGTGGAGCGGGTCGTCGGCCTCGAATGCCTCATCGCGGATCCGGTCCTGCCGCAGTGTGGGCATCGTGAGGCCGGTGGGCCGGAAGATGGCGGTGAACGTGGTGCCGATGGGCGAGTGGATGGTGTCTACCGCGGTCCAGCGGTTGATCAGCAGATGCGGGTTGGTGGTCACCGGCCAGCGGCGATGACGTTCACGCAGCCACGCCGAGGCACAGCGGTAGGTGAGTTCGTCGAGGTAGATGATGTGCCGCTTGCCGGGGCGCCGGACGATGAGGCGCTCACGGGAGAGGTCGAGGTCGGCAAGGAGCAGGTGGCGCATGTCTGTGCCGCTGAGCGCGTGGACGCAGACCAGCACCATCACCAGGCGCTGGAAGTCGTTTTGTGCGTGGCTGAGGACGCCGGCCAGCCGGTCCGAGGGCACGGAAGGCGGTGTCTTGTTGATACCTGCGAAGACGAGGCCGCGAGTGGGATCGCGGAAGATCACGCTTTCCTGCCGAAGGGCCCGGAAGACGTTCCGCAGGACGATGTGGATGGAGCGGGCCGGCGTCCCCTTGCGGGTGGCGATGGCCCGCTTGACGTCGTCCTGGGTGATCTCGCGCAGGCTCTCGATGCCGTCCGCGATCCACCCCTTGAGGACCGGGTCCAGGACGTGCCAGTAGCGGGCGATGCTCCGGTAGGTGCGACCGGTGTGCTCCCACTTGCCCTCTCCGCGCACGGCCCTGATCCAGACCGAGAGTTCCTGCGCGATCGTCATGGGCAGCGCGGCGAGCTCCGCCTCCAGGCGCTTGTGGTACGCGTCCCGGCGAAATTCGGCATCCGGGACCAGCAGCCCTCGGGCTTCCAGGAACTGCGTGACCCGCCGCCCGCTGAACTTCAGGGAGCGCTTGTCGACGAGCGCCCGGATGTCGGACTCCAGCAGCGGTGCATCAGCGCCGAGCCAGGACACCAAGACAATCAGCGTGTTGCGGGTCTTGTTGGCGGGGAATGCGGACCACATCTCCTGCTTCATCACGCTGTCGAGATCGGCCAGCAGCCGCACGGCCGAGTCCGTGAGCGCCGGCAGATCATGCCGCGCCAGCTCGACCACCGGGCTCCAGTCTCGCCGGAACTCGAACAACCTCTCCTGCCCAGGAGCTGTCACGTGCTCAGAGACAGGCCGGCGCGGAGCCGGCGGGGCCACACCCGAGCGACGCAGGCTTGTGGGCGCCGGAACCGGTGAACCGAGCCACAGCTGCGTTCCGAACAGGGCGATGTCCCCTTCACCGTGGCTGGCCACATGCCCTCGGCATCCGCGGCAGTACCCGTCGGCGCGCGGCAGACCGACACGCAGGCAGCGAGCGCACGCTCCCGTGGAAGCGGCGCTGTTGCCCCTGCTCCGGGCGAAGGATGAGCAGGGCTCGCAGGTGACCTTCATCTTCGCCGCGAACCAGGAGCCGCACTGCCGGCAGGACCTCGGTGTCATCGCGCGGGGCGCCCAGACGCGGCGCGTGGTCCGTGACGTCCGTGACCGCTGGGGGCGCTCGGGTTCGCGCGGCTCTGGCAGAAGCCTGAGCATCTGCGCCCGCAGCAGGATCGCCCGGACGGACCGGCCGTAGTTGGGGATGTCGTCAAGGACCAGCTCGTCGACGAGGTCGTCGCCGTCCGCATCGCGCACGGCGAGCGCCAGGCGCAGCATCTCGTGCAGCTTGCGCTGCATGGGTTTGCCGATGCCGGTGTCCGCCGCGAACGCCGCGGTGTGCTCGACGACCTCGCGGTAGCCGGCGAGCGGCCTTTGCAGAATGCGCCGGCAGACGTCGATGGACAGCTTCCGGCGGACCGGGAAGAGCGGCAGCTGCCCCGGGACGGCGGGCGGGAGGACCGCAGGGTCGTTGCGGGTCGGGGCCGCGGCCGCGCGCAGGTGTTCCACCCAGTGCAGCCGCTCGCGCTGATCGGTGCCGGTGCGGCCGGTGCGCCTGCCGTACTTCTTCAGGGGTTGGGCGTGGGTGGGGGCGAGACCGGAGTAGAGGAGCATCAGCTGGCGGCTTCGCGGGCCGGCGCTGTCCGGGTCGGTGATCCATGCGGCGTCGGCGTCGAGCCGGACAGCGTGCAGGCATGCCCGGCACAGATCATCGGAGTTGAGGTATCCCGTGTGACGGCAGCGCAGGCATACGCCCTGCTCAGGATGGTTCTTCCGCCACTCCGTGCATCCCTGGCACGTGGCCGGCCCGAGAACCCCCCAGCCCTTGCAGTCCGGGCACTGAGCGGGATGAGGTCGTGCCGCCATGCGTCAGTTCGGCGGCAGCGAGCGACGGCTGCCCTGCTGGCGGGGTGTCGGCCGCACGGGACCCCCGCCAGAGCCTTCAGCTCCCACAGCCTTCGGCAGCGCTTCGTTCTCTCCGCCAGTGGCTTCCAGGGGCTCGGCCTGGAGCAGATCGCCGACGGTGCAGTTCAGCACCGCGCACATCTTGTCCAGGTCGTCGAGCCGCACCGTGACCGGTGTGCCGCTCCACATCGCGGCGACCTTGCTCAGCGACGGCGTGAAGCCGACCGTCTTGAACGCCTCCAGCAGCTCGGTGGGGCGCCACAGGTCCCGCTGAGCGGCCACCATCCTCAGATTCCACTTCACCGAAGGTTCCCCTTGTCCATCACCAGGCGCTGGGCCGCCCGCGAGCTCGCTGCCACATTGGCATGCTCGGGGTCGGCCTGTGCAGTTGCCATGTACCGAAGAGTCGTGGTGGCCCAGTGGTGACCCAAAACGCGCTGCACCTCCCACAGCGTCATGCCGCGCTCGTAGTTGTGGGTCGCGCAAGCATGCCGCAGGAGGTGCGGGAAGAGGTCGGTGACCGGACCGGTCAGATAGCTCGCGGCCGCCGCGTGGAGCTGGCGGCGAAACGTCGAAGGGGTGATCACCGGCGCGATCGGCAGGTTCAGCGCCGCGACCGCCTTGGGCTTGCGCTCGGACGGCCACAAGGGCGCCGACGGGTGATCGGCGTCATCGCCGAACTCCGCCCGCACCTCCTCGATGTACCACCACAGCAGCTCGCGACCCTCGCGAAACAGGTACGCCTCCCGGGGCCGCGGCCCTGAGCCACGAGCACCCTTGCCCTGAACGACGAACCGGCCCCACTGGCCGTGTTCCCAGTGGACGTCACCGATCGTCACCGGGCACAGCTCGGCAGCCCGCACACCTGAGACGTACGCGATCTTCGTCATGACGTAGTCACGGCAGGCCACGGCGTACTTCCGGGCATGCGGCAGCTGCTCCCGCCAGCGGGCGAAGAACTCCTTCATCGCCGTCTGCGAGGGCGGGATCCGCAGCCCGAAGTCCCCTCGGTGGACCGGTCTGTTGAACGGGTCGACCGGTGACTCCACCGTCGTCCCGAACCGCATCATGATCTCGTGGGCGTAGCGCTGTTCGAGGAAGGCGAAGAAGGCGTCGATGTGGTTGAGCTTCTGCCGGTGCGTGTGGTGTGCGCGCTTCCCGGGGCCGGCGAAGTACTTGTCGACGTCGCGCGGGGTCAGGTGCCACGGCACGGTGCCGTAGAAGTCGCAGACCTCGATGACCGGCTTGATCAGCTGGTCGATCGTCGACGGGGCCAGTCCGGCCGAGTCCCGTGCCCACTGGTACTCGGTCAGCGCGTCGACGAAGAAGCTCTCCTCGTCCTGGGCGGACATCCGTGCCTGGCGGCGCCGCTGGAGGGTGACGACATCTGCCAAACCGGTCTCGATCGGACCGCAGTTCTCATCCGCAGCACGTGGCGGCGGCACGAGAGTGAGGGTGCGACCTTCGAAATCTGACACAAGCACAGAGAATACTGGAGTTGCAGCGGACTTCTCACAGTTACTCGCAAATTCCTGGAGAGGCAGGACGGGGCGTCATGCACACCGCTGACCTGCTGACGAGCACCATCTGCGCTCTCAGAAGCCCTCGGGGAACCTGCGCGTCATCCACTAATTCAAGGAGCGCAGAACATGGCAGAGCGGCAGAACGGCGTCGTGAAGTGGTTCAACGAGGAAAAGGGGTTCGGCTTTATCACCCCGGAATCCGGTCCGGACCTGTTCGTGCACTTCAGGGCGATCCAGGGGAGCGGTTTCAAGAGTCTCAAGGAAGGCCAGAAGGTGACCTTCGTTGCTGTGCAGGGCCAGAAGGGTATGCAGGCGGACGAGGTCCAGCCGGAGGGCTGAGTCCCGGGAGCACCGGCGCGAGCTCCGTCTCACAGCCTCCAGACACCTCACAGTTCATCTCGTCTACCTGGGGAAACGGCCTGTGAGCCTTATAGACCTCACAGGCTGGGGGCTGCGCGTGACACCTGCCGTCGTCGAGGTCTGGCACGCTGTGGCGCGCGGGGAGCTGTCGCGTCTCGCCGCAAGAAGGGGCTGGAGTGGCGGGGATCGAGCGGGAGCCGGCGGAGGTGCGGATACCCAAGGCCGCGTTGGACGCCTTCGCCGCGGCGCTGAGCGTGCGCACGATGGCGATGCGGACCTGGCCCGACGGAATCGAGTGGATGTACCCGATGGGCACGTGGGACGAGGCGCACCTGGAGGTGGCGCTCATGCCCGGCGGCGAGGAGGTGTGGCTGCGGATGTCCACCGACCGCTCCAGCGTCGCCGTATGGACCATCCAGCAGTGGTGGGCCTTCTCCGGCGAGCTGCCCGGAGCGGCGCCGCCCGTCTGAGCCTGGCGCCGGGGGTCAGCTGCTCCTGATGATCCGGTCGATGTGGGTGACTACTGCGCGTGGATACGCGTTGCCGCCAGGGTGGGAAACCAGCGGATACGGCCACCCGGCCCGCGAGTTCCCGGCACACTCGAGCCCACCAGCGTGCGTGGACAAGGAGCAGTTCGATGCCCGTGAAGACCACCCCCGACGACGCGTACGACGACGCGACCGACACCCTGCGGGTCGGGCGGCACGACCTGGAGCGGCTGCTACTGGAAGTTCCGTGAGCTGATGCGGAAGCAGGAGCCGGGCAGCTGGCGCCATATGGAGGACTACGACCTGTCTTTCGAGCGCCTGGCCGACGCCGTCGACGCCGCGACCGAGGCCCGGCGGGGCGCCCGCTGGGAGGGGCCCGACCTCCGGATGCGCTGCACGACCACCGAGGCCGTGTACGAGTGGCCGGAGGGCGCTCCCTACGAGGGCGGCACGACGGTCACGTGGAACGTGCCGGGCCACGGCTCTCACGCCACTGACCCCGCAGAGGATGCGTCCCTGTCGCTGTGCGGCTTCAGGTGGGCGGAGGAGGAGGGCCGGCGCGTGAGCGGCTTGCCGGACTGCCGCGAATGCCGACGTGAGGTCCAGCTCGGTGCGGAACGGTCCCGCGGCCGCTGGTGACTCCCCGAACGGCTACGCGTCGCCGCCCGGGTGGATATGGCCGTGGCTACGATCGGGAACACTCTGACCCCGGCAGTTGCGATGCCAGGGTCAGGGCGCCTGCACGGGTGACTGTCCGAGCCAGGTGATGGTGAGGACGGACAGGCGGCGCAGGGGGCGGTTCACCCAGTAGGTGAGGGAGAGCTGGCCAACGGAGGCGTGCCGGACGTCCTCGGCCTCGGGGTCGTCCGTGTTCCACTGCTGGAAGCCCCACGGATCGGCCGCGGCGGCGTCCAGGACGTCCCACACCATGTCTTCGACGTGCTCGGGCAGGGTGTCGAGGACCTTCGCGGCCGGGGCGGAGAAGCGGACCGCGTACGGCTGTTCGGTCACCGGCGCCGCCCGCGGAGCTCTGCCATGTCGATGAAGTCGCTGTCGTCGTAGCCGGAGGCGACGAACGCGTCGACGGCCGGAGCGGAGGCGAGACGGCCCTGCCACTCCTGGACGACCGCGTACAGCCCGGCGAGGGAGAACGTGCGCCGCGATTCCTCGAGGGCGGCCGCCCACTCCCGCTCGAAGGCCGGCACCCAGGTGTCCGCGCGCCGGTCGGCGCGCAGCTGGGCCAGGAGTTCGGCCGGCGCCCCGGGCGCGGGGGCGTACGGCGTGACGGGTGCGTGATCGGGCTGCGCGCTCATCTGGTCCTCCCGGCAGGATGTATGGACACCGTACTCGCGACGCCTCTCTACAGTTGGCCTACTGCTGAGGTTGCTGGGTGGAAGTGCTCTGCTCTGCTGGCTGATCAAGCTGCTGCTGCCGTCGCCGTTGCTCGTTTCGAAGAGATTCGACGCGCTGTGCGAACCGAGCGAGCAACTCCTCATGCTGATGCGGAGTAAATTCGCTGTACTCGCCGACTCCTAGCAGTGCCGCGTTCAGCTCCTCTTCGATAGCATCCGCACTCTGCTGGAGAAAGTAGCTTCGCTCGCGGAATTTGTAGTAGCCGCTAAAACCGGATGCGCAGGTGACGACAAAACTAATGCCGATGATTACTTTCTTCTGCCAGTTCAGGCCAGGGTCGAGAGCCGCAACGGCGGCGACGCTTGCCGACCCGATAGTGATCAGCGCATGCAGGATATTGTGCCGTCGGCGGTACCGCCGGCTCAACGCTGCGTACTCGTCGATCACTTCATGAATGTTTTCGCGGTACAGAGCTCTGTGATCAGTGACCGAGGAGTGCGTCCGAGCGCTGAGGAAGTGAAGCTGATCTAGCAGAGTAGCCAGTTCCTGTTCCAGGTCTTCGCGTTTAACGATCAGCTCAGTGTTGTTCACCGATGGAACAGTTACGTCGCTTAGAAAGAGCCAAATCAGCACCGCGATGCTGGACAGCAGGAGAGGTAGCCATATTGCGGTCGCAGTACCGGCTACCGATCCGAGCCCTCGACGGTTCAGTTCGACGGAGACGGCGATACCGGAAAGGAGTGATAGGGGCCCGATCGTTCCTGCGGTGACACCAAGGATAGACCGAATCTTGAGAACTCGGAGCAGTCGCCTCTTTTTCTGAATGTTGCGGCGAATTGCGTGAATGGCTTCTCGCGCTCTCAGATTCTCACCGCTAACCGATAAGGCGACCTGGGTCGAGTTGCCGTCCGAGCTGCCGGTCATATTGCCCCCCCTCGCGCTCTTAGTAGTCAAAATCCAGGTAGTCGATGTCATTGATCTCCACGTCCGACAGTCCCATAGCGCGACCGCCGCCGTCCTGAAAATAGATCTCCTTGAACCCTTCGGCGATGATTTGGCGCATCTGCTGGTCGCTGGCCCCGGTGTCGCGGGCGTCGAAGAGGCGCTGCGCGTACTGCGGGGGGAGGTGCACGGTGAGGCGGCGGAAGCGGCCGTCGTCGGTCGTGCCGACAGGCGCGGTGTACCCGAACCGGGCCCGGGTCTCCACGGTGATCCCGCCGGTGGTGGCGGCCTGGCGCTGCCGGCGCTTGCGGACCAGGGGCTGCCACCGCTGCCGGACGGTGTCGTCGATCTTCGCGGCGACGTCGGCGCGGGCGTGCTTGCGGGCGCCGCGGCGGTAGCGGTTGACGGAGTCGGCGGTGACACCGATCTCCGCCGCGACGGCCTTCGCGCTGCCGAACTGCTTGATGAGGAAGCCGATCTGGCCCTTGAGGGTCTTGGGCGGCTCCTTGGTGAACGCCTCCCGGTCGGCCCGCTCGATCGCGTCGTCGATCTCCCCCACGGCTTACTCTCCTTCGTCCAGGACGGCGTCGCCGCCCTTGATGTGGCGGGCCGGGTTCAGGCCCTTCTCCATCAGCTCCACCGCCCACAGCATCGGCTGGACGCCCTCCAGCTTCGCCAGGCCCGGCGTCGGCCCGAGGCGGAAGCCTCCCGGCTGCGGCTTGCCGGACGCCGCGTAGGGGAGGAAGTCCAGCGGGCTCGCGCCCGGCGAGGGGTAGACGACGCAGTCGGAGAGCACGGCGAGGGGGAACAGCCCGGTCATCTTGGCCATGTTGTTGAGCTTGCGGTGCATGTTGACCCGGGCCTTGCTGATGACGGCGGCCCGGATGTCGGGGCGCCAGGTCGGCCGCTGAAGGGCCGGCCACGGCTCGCCCTGCTTGTAGTGCTTGCCCTGCGGGCGCTCGCGGAGCTTGCCGACGCCGCCCTTCACCGTGGCCTTGATGGCCGCGAGGACGGCGGCCAGGGCCGGGTCGACCTGCTTGTGCTGCTCCATCACGGCAAGGAACTGGCGGTCGTCCAGGTCCTTGGTGACGCCGAGGTCGGCGAGGGTGTCGACGTAGGCATTCTTGAGCCGGTCGTGCCACGGGTCCAGGTACGCGCCGGTCTCACGGCGCAGGTACGCCTCAATCGGGTGCACGTCGTAGCCGAGCTCCTGGGCGTAGGCGACGGTGTGCGTCTGGTACCAGGCCGGGCCCGTCGGGCGGGAGCCGTCCGGCGTGAACGGGCTGGGCAGGCGCGGGTCCAGCTCGATGTGGGACAGGTCGACCAGCCAGCTCCCGGGGATCTTCGGGTTGAACTTCGGGGCGTGGAAGTGGTCCGGAGCGCTGAGACCGACGACCAGGCGGGCCGCAGCGGCGAGGAAGGCGGTGTTGAGGTCCAGGCCGACCGCGAAGGGCATCAGGCACTCCTCATCGCTGAGCGAGTCCACCGACCGTACCCACTGGTACGCCTCCTCGTTCAGGAACCCGCCGGACCAGCCGCTGTTGACGACGACGGGGTGTTCCGGGGTGGCCTCCGGCGGCGCCGGGTCCATCGGCTCCGTCCCCAAGCTGCCGGGGTTGTGGCCGGAGATCCAGTTGCCGGTCTCCGGATCGCGCTCCGGCTTCGTCGGCGGGCGCAGCGCCGTCATCAGCTCCAGGCCCGAGACGGCCGTCGACCCGCGCGGGGTGATGACCCGCTGGGCGTACACCCCGAGGACGCGGGCGATGTCGGCCGGCTCCATCTCCGCCACGCCGGGCCAGGACCGCTCATCGAGGGCGTCCCACGACAGGATCGCCAGCTGCACGCACTGCCGCTCGCGGCCCTGTGCCTTGCGGTAGATCCGCGCCCACGGGCCGAACCCGCGCTGCGTGAGCTGCCACTTGGCCTTCGCGACCTGCTTGACGACGGGGTGGTCCTCCGGCAGGCGCAGGGAGCGGCGCTGCTCGTGGCCCTCCAGGCGCTCGGGCAGCCCGAGCTTCACGGCGGCGGCCGCGGTGAGCACGATCAGCGGGTCGGAGTCCTTGCCGTAGCGGTTCAGCTTCGGCGCGCCGAGGCCGGACTCGCGCAGCGTCCACTCCACCAGCTCCACCACGGTGGTCGCCGGGCAGTCGAGCACCAGGCCGTTGACGCCGTATGCGGAGCCGTCGCCATCGAGGACGGCGAGCGGGCCGTGGGGGAAGCGCGGGTCGGTCGCGGGCGCGGTGGCCTTCTTCGCCGCCGGACGCCGGGACGACGCCGCCGGGCGCGCGGCCGGACGGGCGGGGCGCTCGGGCACCGGCTTCACCGCAACGCCCAGGTCGGGCTCAGCCTCGTCCTCCTCAACGGTGGGCACGCGAGTGAACGTCTGCGGCACGACGGCCGGGGCCGGGGCGGGCGCGGCAGGGACGGCGTGTGCGGGGTACTTCGCAGCCCACCCCTTCAGCAGCCGCTGGTACGCCTCCAGGCGTGGCGATTTCGGCTCGGAGCGGCCGTTCTCGTAGTTCTTGACCGTCTGCACGGTGGACTTCAGGGCCTGCGCGAGGCGGGCCTGGGTGATGCCGGCGGCCTCGCGAAGCCGGGCACGCTCCGCCGGGGGCGGGAGCTGCGGCTCCTCCTCCAACAGGGCGTCGATGTTCGCGAACAGCTCCTCTTCGGATGCCATGGGCTGATCTCCTTTCGTGCCCTCACTCTAGCAGTCTTTACCCTAGATATTTAACCTCTTTCTTTAACCCCATCAGGGTGAGTTTCCGGCCCGGAGTGGACGTCCGGCGCAGGCCCTGGCTCACACCTCACAGGCTCCGCGTACGACGCGCTCACCTGGAGAAATGCGATGTGAGGCTCATAGAAGGCGGACCGAGTTACCGAGAGATCCCCCGTCGACCGGGCGGGCTCGCTACGGTGGCGACCATGGCGGAGCGGAGCGAGGCGCAGACGGGGTGGGAGCGGGCGCGGCTGGGTGCCATCGAGCCTTGCCGCCGACGGGCGCACCGGCCGGGACGGTGCGGGTGGTCACCGGCAGCCGGGCCCGGCAGGTGAACGAGCAGGAGGCCAGCGACTTCGGGTGTGCTTGGAGATCGAGCACGTCTTCTACGACGCCAACGACGACGTGCTGCGGCACACGATCACCGTCGACTACAGCGGCCAGCCGTACGTCACCGAGCACGTGCCCACCCCCGAAGAACTCGCGCGCCGCGAGTAGCCCGGCCCGGCCGGTACGGTTCCCACGACGACGTCGACAGCAGCAGGGGGAGAGCGTGGCGAAGGTCCGAGACCGTGGCGAGGTGCTGGGCTTCGGGGTGCCGGCCGTCCTCTTCCTGGCCGGGGTCGCCTGCGTCGGCTTCGCCTCGGTCCCGCTGATGTCGTGGCGCCGGGGCGGCGGCCACTACGCCGACCCGGGCTTCGTCCGCTCCGCCTGGTTCCCGTGGCTGTTCACCACCGGGTAGGGCGTCGCCTACAGCTCCACGCGCGGCGACTCGAACATCTTCGTGCTGATCGTGGGCTGGGGTGCCGTCATCTACGCCGGGATGGTCGCCCTGTACTTCCTCGCCCGCGCGCTCTGGGGCACTGACGACGACCAGGCCGTGCCCAAGGCCGACAACGACACCGTGCAGCCGGAGACCAACGCCTGACTCCGCACGGGTGTCGAATCAGTCGATCACATGCACCGTGACGTACAGGTCTCCGGGCGCTCCGCCGTGCTTTCCCGGTGCGCCGAATTCCCTGAGCCGGATCTTCTGCCCGTTCCGGACACCAGCGGGAATGCGGACCGAGAAGGTGCGCCGCTTGCTGGCGACCCTGCCCTCCCCTCTGCAGACGGCGCAGTCCAGCACCCTCGTCTCGTCACCTGTAGTGGCGCAGGCAGGGCAGTTCTCGTGGGCGGTCATCCGCATAGAAACGACCGCGCCGGCGATGGCTTCGCTCGGGAATAGCGAGACCTCAGAAGTGACGTCGGCCCCGCGGATGGGCGGCGGGCTGTCACCGAAGTAACGGTCGTTAATCTCTCCGATGAGGTCTATGACCTCATCGGCGCCGTCCGGCCGCTGGGCGGGGTCCTTGGCCAGCAGCCGGGCGACCAGCCGCTCCAGTTCCACAGGGGCGTCCGGGCGCAGGGTGCGCAAGGGGGCAGGCTGTTCGTGGAGATGCTGGTTGATCAGGTGCCAGGACGTGCCGGTGAAGGGCCGGCGGCCGGCGACCATCTCGTAGAGCACGCAGCCGAGCGAGTACAGATCGGAGCGGTAGTCGAAGGTGCCGGACAACGCTTCAGGTGCCATGTAGGCCGGGGTGCCGATCAGGACGCCGGTGGTGGTGATGTCGTGCCGGGCGTCGCTGCCCTTGGTGATGCCGAAGTCGACGACCGTCGCCTCGCCGGTGTCCCGGACCATGATGTTGGACGGCTTGATGTCCCGGTGGGCGAGGCCGGCCTCGTGCGCAGCTCCCAAGGCGTCGGCGACGCAGGACGCCATGTACAGAGCCTTCGGCAGGGGCAGCGGGCCGGCTTCCAGGAGGGCGCTGAGGGACATGCCGGGAAGCAGCTGCATCACCAGATAGGCGTACGGCCGTCCGCGGTGCATCGCGGAGCCGAAGTCGTGGACGATGACGATGCGGGGATGGGACAGGCCGCCGGCAACCGCGGCCTCGCGAGCGAACCGGGCCACCTGCCGGTCGTGGTCCACGCTGCCGTCACCGGTGAGGACCTTGACCGCCACCAGCCGGTCGACCTTCGGGTCGTGTGCCTTCCAGACCTGTCCGAACCCACCCTCACCGATCGGCTCGATCAGCCGGTAGCGGCCGTCCAGCACCGTCCCTGCCCGCACGGCTCTCCCTCCCGGGTACGCACTCGCGACGACGCCCGATGGCGCGTACTGCCACGCTAGCCCGTGCCAACTGCCGGCAGGAGAGGGTTTGATCAATCCGCGTGTTCACGCTGAGCGCTGTACTGCCGGCGGCTGCGCGGCCGCCGTCCCGGCCTGACGCGCAGCACGTTCGGCTCGGGCCCGGCGCAGGGCTGCGGCCTCGGTGGCCGCGGCCTGACGGCGCCGCTGTACCCGAGCGGCTTCGATCGGGCTGGGCTGGTCGCTGGGGTCCGGGTCGGGAAAAGCGCGCAGGCTGAGCTCGCGCAGGGCGCGGATCTGTGACTCGATCGCCTCCGCGATGGCCGGGTCGACGTGCCGGTCAGGCCGGGCGGCCTGGTGGGCGGCGAGCGCCTGGTGGTAGCCGGCGCAGGCCATCTCCCGGGTCTTCACCGGCGCCTGCGGAGCGTCCGGCGTGGCGGCCGGAGCGGTCCGGGGCGCGGGCGCGGAACCCGGGGGGAGGGCCCGCACGGTGCGGACCACATTGGTGCCGGCCGCCTCGTTGGCCGCGGCGACGATCCGTGTGGTGATCAGGCGCAGCTGGGTGGCGTAGGCCGGGGAGTCCGGGCGCAGGTCCAGCTGTCCGGTCTCCGGGTGGAACGCGACGGCCTCAACGTGGTGGGGTAGTTGCGGGGCGACGGCGGCGGCGATGTGCGGCCACTGGTCCAGGACGCTGCCGCCGGCGGCCGGGAGTTCCCAGGCCCGGTCGGCCATCAGCCCGGCCAGCACGGCGGCGAACCCGGTCGGCTCCCGCCCGTCCCGCTTCACGGTCGTTACCCGGCGTCGGCGCGGGGCGCGGGCCTCGCCGCCGTTGTTCCGCGCGGCCAGCCGGGCCTGCTGCAGAGCGACCCGGGCGAGGTCGACGCCGGACAGCTCCGGGGTGCCGTCGCCGCTGATGCCGGTCTGGTCGGTGGTGGTGGTCTGCTCGGTCACGTCGGCCTCCTACCGGCGTCCGTAGGTCATCAGCGAGCTGCGCGAGCCGCTCGCGATTTGGTGGGCGCGGTGCACCAGCTCCGCGCCGTAGATGCGTTCGGCGGCGGGGCGTCCCATGGCGTTCACGGCCGTCATGACGAGGTCGGTCTGGCCTGCCATGAGCTGGCCCCAGGCGTCAGCGCGCAACTGTGCGAGCTCCTGCTGGCTCAGCTCCGCCTCGAGGGCCTGGTCGTCGGCGACGTCGTCCTGGTCCTGGTGGCGGCCGCCGTTCGCCGCTTCCCTGACCTGGGCGAAAGCTGCCTCCACCTCGCTCCGGACCGTGCGGCTGGTCGGGGCGTCCCAGTCGCCGTCGTACCGCTCGGTGCGGGCGCGGACCTGCTGGATGCGGTGGCGGCGGGCGGCTTCCTGGGCACCGCGCCACTGCTCGATCGCGTCGGCCCGCTTCTCCGGGGTGTCCAGGACCGTCTCCGCACCGGCCAGCAGCACGGCCAGCAGCCCCGAGCCACGACGGACCCTCGCCGCCTCGCCGCGCAGGTGCAGCCAGCCCTTCACGTCGGTCACGGTCCACCCGGCATCAGCCACGCCCCGGGCCACCCAGGCGATCCGAGGCACCGAGCAGCCGCGCAGCCAGTCCAGCTCCTGGGTCAGCTCACGGGCCAGCTGGAAGCGGCGGCCCACCACGTTCAACTTCCGGCGACCGCCGACCTTCGCCTTGGACTTCCTCGGGGTGGTGGACTTGTCTTCCCCGCTTGCGAGCTTGCTCTCAGGGGGGAAGGAAGTACCACCCGCAGAAGAGACAGTTGAGGTACCGACCTGCATTGGGGTGCAACGGACCTCATCCGAAACAGCCGTCACAACATGCTGCTCAGCGCCCCTCACCGAGGCCTTCGCCGCCCTCTTGGAGGACGTCTTCGAGCGCGGCTTACGCACCTTCCGGGCCGCCTTCGTCGCCAGCTTCGCCATCAGCTCCCGGCCGGCCTCCGCGATCCCGGACACCGCCCGCGTGTACGCCGGAGCGCCCTCGTCCCGCTGCACCGTGCGGATCCCCAGCGCGGCGTCGAACTCCGGCGGGATCATCCGCGCGAACTCCGAGGCCAGCGCCGGACCGCCGGACACCCGCGTGCCCCTGACGATCCACGCGAGCAGCCCGGCCTCCCGCAGCATCCCCAAGTGGTACTCCACGGACCGCTCGGACAAGCCGGTCCGGCGCACCAGGTAGTCAATGCCCGGACGGCACGGGAACAGCTGCGCGAGCTCCTGGGCGACGCGCACGGTCGTCGGCCCGAACGAGCGCGGCCCGTGCGACCGGTGCCGCCGCGGCCTGTAGAGCCCGGACCCGGCGACCCAGTGGACCGCCTGCATCCAGGAGTAGCCGTCCGACGCGATCCGGCCCGCCGACGTCGACAACCACTGGCTCGCCTCCGGCACGTACAGGCCCGGCAGCACAGAGACGTCGTCGTCGACCGACGGACGCGGGGCAGGGAACAGCACGGCGGCCGGCGCCGCCACGCCGCTCATCGGCCCACCGTCCCGGCCGCAGTCGCGGATACCGCCTGAGTCGTCATTGGGCTGGTGTACACGCCAAAGCGGACACCCCCTTTTCGGGGCAGAGCGAGCGCTTCCTCATCCATCCGGCGAACCTGCACCGAACGACCTGTGGACAGAGTCCGGCGACTGGCGCCGAAGCTGTGGACAAAGGAGAGCCGAGAGCGGCTGAGCAGCAGCGCACCCCTGATGACCGCCAGGAGGGCATAGGCCCCCCTCTCGGGATAGGTGTCGCGGACCGGGGTCGGTGTGGCACTCCAACCCGAAGAATCTTCGTGATTAATGCCGTGAACTGCGCAAATGTGGTCAGCGAATCCCGTCACACGGGAAGCACTGATGGCTCGAACCGGTGTGAATCGGACACGGGTGAGCTGACAAGAAGACGTGAGGTCGTGCACTATGGCGGGGACACCACTTTCATATGCGAGCCGGACCACCCCGCAACGCGGGACGGGCCGACGAGTGGATGGAAGGCACCAAGCCCCCTCCGGGAGGAGCGGGCGCGATCCCAACCGAAACGCCGAGAGGTGGGTCGGAAGGGGGGAGATTTCTCCTCTCTCTTGGGTGCTGGGGAACCGCAGGACCCTCGTCAAAGGGCCCCGCGGAACCGGATGGCTCCGGTCGTTGTCAGCGACCGGGTCTTGCAGTTGGTGCGCCGGCCTTGTCAGGGCCGGGTTTGGTGGCCCTTGTCGAAGGGGCCGACCCGCTTGTCGAAGGCGGGGTATTGCTGAGAAGGAAGTGGCTCGATGAGCCGAAGCTCGGAACCGGTGTCGAGCCCGGGACCGAGCAGCCGAGCCGGGGTGTCACTCCCGGTCGGTGCGAAGGGCCGCGCGAGGCCGAAGCGGATTGTCAGTCCGCAGGATGGCGCGCGCGGCCGATGACCTAGGTCATCCCGACCCCCTCGAATCCGAAGGTGGAGTCGGCCTGCCGGAAAGCGCGCCTGAAGGCGTGATCGCGATGATGGAACGGCGCAGATGCGCGTGAAGTTCCACGCCTGCGGGTAGCCTTCATCCCGCGATCACCTCCCAACCAGGTGCGTCGCCAACGGAGCATTGCCCCGTTCGAGCCACCCCGTGGACCAGGCCCGGTCCCGGGGTGCTCGTCGTTTTGGATCACTGCTGGGCACAGCCTAACCGCACGACCCGACATATTTGCGGGACGAATTCGCGCAGAGCCCGAGAGACCCGAAATGCCGCGCCCCCGACGCAGGAAGCGCGATGCGAATCGCCCGCCACGCTTCACGAGTGCAGAGTCTGAGGAGCCCACCAGATAGATCCGTTCTTTTCTGGTCATTGGCCGCCCCGCAGTTCGCGGAGGTGAGCGATGAACGCCTGGGCCTCGCTGGCGTGGGCGTAGTGGGACTGGAGAGCCTGCCCGAGGTCGGCGGCGACCATGGCGAGCGAGGGCAGGGACTTCCGGTCGCCGGCCAGGGCTTTCTCGCCATATGCGAGGGCGGTGTCGAGGTCGCCTTCGCGGGCCGCGACGACGCCGAGGGTGACCCGGGCCTCCGCGTTCCGCATGGGTGAGCGCTCCGTGCCGTCGAAGTCGGTCCCGGCCCGGATCACCTGGGTCGCCAGCTGCTCGGCGAGGCGGTTCTCCCCCACCCGGCGCAGCGCGTCCATCCGGTAGAAGTCGTACTTGCCCGGGTCGACGACGAAGTGGTCCTCGATGTTCTCGGGGTACGGCAGGCGTTCCAGGAGCTGTCGCCCCTTGTCCAGTGCCACCTCAGTCTGCGTCCGATCTCCCAGCCGAGCCCACGCCTTGGCCTGCTGCGCGTACAGCTGCGCGGCCACGCTCTCGTTCGGCGCCACGGCGATGCCGGCCTCCGCGGCCGCGATGACCCCGCGGTAGTCGCCCCGGGTCAGGGAGAACCAGGCGCGCATCTCGTGCGCCCAGCCCTGCACACTGGGCTCCCCCGCCTCCTGACCGAGCATCAGCGCGGCCTGCCGAGTCGCCTCCGCGTCACGGGGCCGACCGGAGTCGTACTCGACACAGCCCACCAGGAGCGCCAACTTCCCGGCCAGCGCAACGATCTCGCGGTGCTGCGCCAGGCTCACCCGCTGGTGCTGGAGACCGACGACTCGGGCGAGCCACGCCCTGCCCTCGACGAGCAGCTGGTCGGCGGGCATGTACGCGTACTCGCAGCACAGCCGGTCTGCTGTGATCCGCAGCGCGTCCAGCGTGGCGGCGTCCACGTCAGACGCACGCAGCCGAGCGATGATGTCCACGGTGTCCATACCGCTGACCTGCAAGATCTCCGCGCGCCCGTCACGGCGAGACCGCTCGGGGAAGAATGCGCCGGTCGTCGTGCCGAAGGTCTGAGCGATTGCCGACCGGTACTTCGTCGGCTGAGCCTCGCCCGCCTCCCACCTTTTCCACTGCCGGAGCAAGTCCTGCTCGCTCACGACCTGGTC
The DNA here is from genome assembly GCF_055569255.1 of Streptomyces sp. NPDC029296. Taxonomy (NCBI): domain Bacteria; kingdom Bacillati; phylum Actinomycetota; class Actinomycetes; order Kitasatosporales; family Streptomycetaceae; genus Streptomyces; species Streptomyces sp. NPDC029296. The sequence goes on along the minus strand of NZ_JBVHXT010000054.1, from coordinate 24,978 downwards.
GTCCGGGAGCCGGACCATCAGCGCGCGCACCGCGTCGGTCTGCGACCAGTTCCGAGCGGCGCGCTCCTCCACCATCCGGCGAGCCCAGTCAGGACGCTCGTCAACCATCGCGATCCCCTTCCCCGTACGGTCCAGCGGCGCAGCCTGCCCCGACAGGGTGATGCCCGCGGAGCGGAAGCTGGCCCTTCTGCGGCCGAGCATGGCACGGCTTCTTGATCGCGCGGAGGTGACAAGTGGCGGTGACATTCCGAATGTCACCGGCTCCTGTCACTTTCCGCAGCCCCCGTACCCGAGCACGGTCATGGTCATTGAGTGTCGGGAGATGTAGGTGGGAGGTAGAGGTCAATGCGGGCCGCCATCCATGAAGGGACGTGTGCGGCGGAGAGCAGCCAGCACGTTCTCAGGGTGACCGTCGTAGACGATGTGCGGCTCATCGTTGGTCGGCGGGGAGAAGCGGCCCGCGTGCCTGAGCAGATCTTCCTCGCTGAACTCGATGCTGTTCGCGTCGACCAGCGACTGCTCGTTGCGCTTCCGGATTCGATCCCAGCGCACCTCATGCGGCACAGGCAAGTAGATGAGAACGGGCTCGCCGCCGGCCTCCATCACGGTCGCTGCCCACTGTGCTCGTTCTTCCGGAGTCCAGAGGCCGTGGTCGACCACCGCCTCGTGTCCGGCCGCCAGGAGTTGCTGGAGCTCAAGGGCGATGTCCTTGAGTACGGGTGCCTCCCGAACCTTGAACTGCCCGCGGGGAAAGTCCCTGCCGTAGTGGCCGTAGCGGCGGAACATTTCCTCGTCAGGGCACAGGCGCCGGAACCCGGCCTCTTCCAGGGCACGGGCGAGGGTCGTCTTGCCAGCGCCCTGCAGACCGGACATGAGGATCGCGCGAGGCGCGGGGCCCGGTCGGCCGGACATTGCGGTGGCGATGCGCGTGGTCACCGCTGCACCTCTGACGTCGTGCGGCGGGTGCGGCCCGGGGCGCCCAGGTCCACGCCGTACTCCAGCAACTCGCCGTCGGCGTCCAAGAAGCGTGCTGTCAGCACAAGGATCGCTGCGACGGTGTCGGCCTCCAGCTCTAGGAGCTCGAGGTCGCGTTTCGTCGCGATGCGAGCCGTCTCCTCATCCACGCGCTTAACAGCGTGCCGTCCGGTAGCCCGAGCGATCAAGTCGAGCGACAGTCCGCCCTTGAGCCGTTCGCTCCGCGCCAGCTCGGGCACGGCCTGGGCGAACTCCGCCGGGATCCATGACGTGGAGTGGGAGACGATGCCATGACCGTCCCGGTAGACACGGCTACGGCGGATCACGTCGTCACCGGGCGAAATGCCCAGCACGTCAGCGACGTCTTCGGGAGCGTCAACTATGCCGGCGGTGTGGCCGGACGACTTCTCGCCGACGCCCCACGAAGACTGCGTCTTGCTGCTGCGGTCGTGGCGCTCCGCCCCGGAGGACAGCGAGATGGGGCGCGCCATCACTTCGGTGCCGACACCCGGGATGCCCTGCACGAGCTTCTCTTCGCGCAGCAGGCGCATGGCCCGGTCGGCAGTGGCTGTGCTGACCTCCCACTGGGTCGCCAGCGCCTTGATGCTGGGCAGGAGGTCGCCCGGCGAGAGCTCCCCAGAGCTGATCAGGTTGCGGTAATGGCCCGCGATGCGCGCGTAGGGCGGCCGATTGTCGGCTCGGGGTGGCCCTGACATGTGCCTTCGCCTCCTTCAAATTCCCTCTGGGTGCCTCACTATACCGCTTGACACCTGAGGGTACCTGATGCAACCTGATGTATGTAAGGCGTCGGTGATCCTCCGGGAGCACCGAGTGAGCACCACCGCAAGACCGTAGGAAGTCGTCCGCCCTTCGGGGCGGCGGGGTTGAGAGCACCATCGAACTCCCCCGGAGCCTGACGGCACGACGACTGCGTGCACGTCGCAGCGCTGTGCGCTGTCTGTCCTGCGGGACGCCGGCCTCGCGCCGTGCGCCCCGGAGGGCGGAGAGAGCACCGCGACCCGCTCCCTGCCACTCCGTCCATGAGGAGTCCAGATGCCTGCTCCCACCCTCGAGCACACCGCCCGTCCCCGCCGTAGCCGGACCCGCTCCCGCACCGTCAACTCCCGTCCGGCGCTGGCTCTCTCCACCCTCCGGCCCCACCAGTACGACCTGCGTCCCGCCTGCGCGTCGCTGGTCTGCCCCGACTGCGAGACGTGGGTGCCGATCACCGGCCTCCTGACCAAGAGCCCCAAGCTGGTGCCGCACGATGCCGGCCGCGCGGGTAAGGACGCGGCCGTCCGCTGCCGCCTGGGCAGCAACCGCCTGGTCACGGTCGACGTCACGGTCAGGAAGTGGGAGGAGCGCCTGACGGACGGCAACTCGGAGACCGTGCACCGCCGCCGGACCACCGTGCGGCGCAAGCCGACGGTCACGCCGGCCTTGGCCGTCAGCCAGATTGCCGCGCGGCAGCACGCGTCGGCGGAGGACGGCGGTCGGCCCCTGTGGCTGCTGCGCAAGGGGCAGTGGGCGGCGACTGAGTCCGCGGTTCGCGACGCCGACGCCCGCCGCGCGGAGCTGCCCGCGGGTGACGCGCCGCTGGGCGCGCCGCCGGTGCCGCTCAGGACGCTCCACCCGCAGCGTCCCGCTAGCTGACCTGTCCCTGGACGAACGACCACGGCCCTGGCCACTCCGACGGAACTGGGGTGGCCGGGGCCGTGGCTGCTCGTACGACCAGCCGAGTTTGACCGCCAACGTGAAGGGACAGCCGCATGAAGCTGCCGTTTGTACGACGTACGACCGCCGACGTGTTACGCAACCAGCTCGCCCGTGCCGAGCAGGAGGTCGCCGCCCAGGCCGTGAGCGCCGAGGCGAAGGACGGCGAGGTGAAGCGCCTGACCGATGAGCTGAATGACGCTCGCCTCGCTCGGAAGGCGGCACTGGTCGCGTACGAGATCGCCGACTCCCGGGCAAGCCGTGCTGAGGAGAAGGTTGCCGGGCTGGAGGCCCGCCTTCGGGCGGTCCAGGAGCAGCCGGATGACGGTGAGACCAGCACGGCCGAGCCCCGGGCGGAGGACAGGGACTACGCCCTCACCTTCCTCAACCTCGTGCTTCCGCAGTTCGCCAACGCCGTCGCGCAGAACGGCGGGGCCCTCCCGGATGACCACTACGAGGCCTTGTCGAACTACGTGAACGGTGCGTCGCGGTACGGCCTCAGCGACGCAGAGGTCGAGGAGCTCCGAGTGCGACACGGCCTTCCCGCACCGATCTTCCAGAGGGCGAAGGACTTCGTGCCCCGCGCTCGTCCGGCCGGCGCTGCCTGACCCACCTTCGGACGAACGACCACGGCCCCGGGGGGGGGGGGGGGAAAGGGGGGGGGGGGGGGGGGGGGGGGGGGGGGGGGGGGGGGGGCGGTAGGGGGGGGGGGGGGGGGGGGAGGA
>NZ_JBVHXT010000054.1:5478-21555 GCF_055569255.1 Streptomyces sp. NPDC029296 | reverse complement strand
GCCTTTCCCCCCTTCCTCTCTTCACCCCCCCCCCCCCCCCCCCCCCAAAAAACAACCCCCCCCCCCCCCCCCCCCCCAACACCCCCCCCCCCCCCGGGGCCGTGGCTGCTCGTACAGCGGCCGACTCCCCAGGTGGGGAGTGAACGCGACAGCCCCAGGGATTAGGGCCCCGGGGCTGTCCAGGACCTGACTCGGAGGACCTGATGCAGCAAAGCATGACACGCACCGCACCGCAGCCGCGGGCCGGGATCATCGACGACATCGAGCGCGAGGACGACTCCAAGGGCTACGAGCCCGAGGAAGCCGCCCGCATCGACGTCGCCCTGGTCCTCGCCCTCATCGCCGCGCCGGTGCTGGCCGGTTGGGAGGTGGCGGCGTGATCCTCAGCCTCACCGACGCCGAACGCGAGGAGCTCTCGCAGAAGAACAGGGAGCAGAACAAGCGGTCGGAGGCGAACCGCCGATGAGCGCCCGGCCGACCGACGACCTGTTCGTCCGCTACATGAAGGCGTTCGAGGACTCCACCAAGCACACCGTCGACTGCCCGGACTGCCAGGGCGGGGCGCCGTGCGCGGAGGGAGCGCCGGTCCACGGCCGGTTCGCCCGCCTCCAGGACGCCTACAACGACCGCCAGTCCAGGTAGCAGCGCTGATCCCCGGCCCTGCCCGTCGTCCCCGCGCCTTCCCGGCCGGGGCCGGCGGAGAGCGCCGGGAGTTTCCCGCCCGCTCCGGCCGTCCGGCCGCCACAACATGCAACAGCCCCGGGGTGGCCGCCCCGGGGCTGTCTCTCGCTCTGGACCTTCTGGGAGGCCCTGATGAACCGCTCCATCGTACGCACCGGCTACGCCCCCTCCGCCGACCTGCCGGTCAACACCGACTGGCGCGGCCGCGGCGCCTGCGCGCAGGAAGACCCCGAGCTGTTCTTCCCGATCGGGACCACCGGCCCGGCGCTGCTCCAGATCGAGGAGGCCAAGGCGGTCTGCCGTCGCTGCCCCGTGGTGGAGACCTGCCTGCAGTGGGCGCTGGAGATGGGAGAGGACGCCGGGGTCTGGGGTGGCCTCAGCGAGGACGAGCGCCGCTCCATGAAGCGCCGCGCCGCCCGCCAGCGGGCCCGCAACGCCTCCTGATCCGGTCTGGCGGCTGCCTGATCCGCCCGCACCGGCCGTCGTACATCGGCGGCCGGGACGGGCGGTGACGGGGAGCCGGACAGCCCGGACCGACAGCCGAGGGAGGCTCATGGCCACGACGATGACCCCGCTCCAGCCCGGCACGGAAGCCGCCGCCCAGGCCGCCGCTTTCGCGATCTTCGGCAGCGACATCCCGCCGGTCGACCCGGACGACTACGACGGCAGCTGGCGCACCACCCTCCACGTCATCGCGGAGGAGTGGGTGGGCGAGGGCCGCTTCGAGCGGCACGCCGTCCGCACCGCGACCGCGCTCAACGAGTTGTTCGCCACGCAGCGGCTGTTCGGCGTCGGCTCGCCCGAGGAGCGCGCCGCCGCCACCGGGCTCCAGCCGCTGATCGACCGGTGCCGTCACTTCGGCATCACCGCCGCCGATCTGCGCCGGGCGGGCGCGCAGTTCCCCGAGGACTGACTTCGCGCCCGCCCGGCGGGAGCCGCACCCAGTTTCGCGCCCGCCCCGTGACGCTTCACGAGACCGGCCGCCCGCCCCCCGGGCCGCCGGCCTTTTCGTGCGCGCCGAGCGGGTAGAGCCGGTGTCTGCTTCGCCAGCAACCATCCGCACCGACCGCCGCTTCGGGAACGCGCCGCCGCGTTTCGGGTGCGGCCCCCGCTGTTTCGCGCACGCCCTGAACGACCCCCTCCGGAGGCACGCATGACCCTCACCGACTGGCCGCATACCGCAGCCGGGCCCGACCCCGAGACGGCGTCACCGGCCGCCGTTTCGGGAACGCCGACGCCGGTTCCGCGGACGCCCGGCCCCCTTTCGGATGCGCCGGAGTTCGTTTCGGGGGCGGAAAGCGGAACCGGAACGAACCCCTCCCCGGCGAAGCTGACCGGCACCCAGAAGTGGACGGCCGGAGCGATCGTCGCCGCCGCGCTCGCCCTCGCGGGCATCGGCCTGTACCTGTCCTTCGAGCACGTTGCCCAGTTCGCCCACGAGAAGCTGCGCTTCGGCTCGCTGGGCAAGGGCCAGCTGTTCGCGGTCGGCGTCGACGTCGGCATCATGGTGATGATCGCGGTCGACCTGCTGATGGCCTGGCTCAAGCGCCCCATCAGCTGGATCCGCTATCCCGTCTGGCTGCTGACCGCCGCCACCGTCGTCCTCAACGCCGCGTCCGGCGCCCCGGCAGGGGCCTGGCAGCTGCTGGACTACGTGGCCGCCGGCGCCCACGGCGTCGTACCGGTCCTGTTCATCACGGTGGTGGAGCTGGGCCGCGACGCGATCGACCGCGTGGTCCGCCCCGACCAGGCCGAACGTGACTCGATCCCGTGGCTGCGCTGGGTCCTCGCCCCAGTCGCGACCGCCCGGATCTTCCGCCGGATGCGGCTGTGGGGCGTCACCTCCTACCCGGAGATGATCCGCCGGGACCAGGAGCTCATCGCCTACGAGCAGTGGCTCAAGCGCAAGTACGACGGTGACATCTCCCAGGCCACCGAGGACGAGTTGCTGCCGATGAAGATGGCCCCCTACGGCTACACCGTCGCCCAGGCCCTGGCCATGCCCGACCAGCAGGAACAGGCAGCCCAGGAACGCGCGGAGGAAGCCGAGCGCCGCCGCCTGAACGCGGAGACCCGCAGCGAGGTCGCCAAGGCCGAGTCCGAGGCGGAACGCCTGCGCGCCAAGGGCAGGGTCGAGGCGGTCCGCGCGGAGGTCGACGGCCAGACCGGCCAGGCCCGCGCGCACGCCCGCGCCCAGATCAGCGCTGCGGAGCGGGCCGCCGAGCTGGAGCAGCAGGCTCTGGACAACGCGGTGGTCGCCGAAGCCCGCGCCCGTCAGGCGGAGGCGGCACGCAAGGAGGCCGAGGAGCGTAAGGCGCAGGCCGCCGCCGACCTGGAGCGGGCCGGCCTGGAGCGTCGGGCCGCCGAGCAGCGCAAGGCGGCGGCCGAGGCGGACAAGGTCGCGGCGGCAGAGGCCGGTGCGATCGAGACTCAGCGGATCGCCGAGGCACGTCGGGCGAAGGCCGCCGCCGACCTGGAGGCAGCGGAGCTGGAGCGGCAGGCAGCCCAGAAGCGGAAGGAAGCGGCGGAGGCTGACCGGGTCGCCGCGGCGGAGGCACAGGCGATCGAGACCCGGACCATCGCCGAAGCCCGCCAGGCCGCTGCCGAAGCCGACCGGCGTGCTGCCGAAACCGAGCGGGCCGCTGCCGAAACACGGCGGGCCGCTGCCGAAGCCGACCGCAAGAAGGCGGAGGAGGACCGCAAGAAGGCGGCCGCTCTCGCCGAGAGTGCGCTCGCCCAGAAGGCCGCCGCCGAGGCCGAGAAGGCCGCCGCCGAGACGCGGCGGGCCGCAGCCGAAATCGAGCGGCGCGCGGTCGAAGCCGAGGACGCCGCGAAGCTCTCCCGGCGCGAGCGGGCGGTCCGCAAGGTCGCCCGGATGATCCTCGGGACCGCGGCCGGCGACCCCGGCCAGCTTCCGCTCGCCGACATCCAGCGCGAGCTCGAAGTCTCGCCCGGCACCGCCTCCGAGTACCGCCAGGAGGCCGCCGAGCTGCTCGTCGGCGGCTACCGCCCCGAGTGACCCGCCCATCCGACACCGACTGAGGAGTGCACATGCCCGTCTGGCTGTACGTGGTCAGCGCCCTGACCGTGGCCTTCACCGTCCTGGCGATCCCCGCGATGCTCGCCTACCTCGGCCACGGGTGGACCGGCCCGGACCACGGCCCGGACTGCTGGCGGTGCCACCCGTCCCAGCTGCTGCGCAAGCGGCGCTCCTGACCAGCCGTCCGGCACACACCAGTGAGGGCCAGCCCGCGGGATTCGGGCTGGCCCTCGCTGCGACTGCCGGAAGCAGTCAACCCCACCAGTACACCAGCCCCCCGAGCCGGTGCCGACCCCATCGCACAACCCGAGAAGGAGTAGCCCCCATGAGCGACGAGAAGCAGCAGCGCAGGGGAGTGTGGACGCCCGACCTGCTCGCGGAAGGCCCCGAGAAGCGGCGGGTGTTCATCGAGCAGCGCAGGCAGTACCTCGCCCCCCTGCTGGCGGAGTCGAAGGCCCTGCTCGCCGAGATCGAGGCCGACTTGAACGAGGCCGACAAGCTGCCCGGTGACCTGCCGTTCCAGGCGAAGCTGCGGGCGAAGCACACGGTCCGGCCGCTCGCGAAGGTCGTCGCGGACCTCGAGGACGTGATCGTCCAGCTCACCGCGTACAGCGCCCGGTACCGGCGCAGCTACGAGGAACTGCCGGAGAAGCGGGCCGAGAAGGAGGCCGAGCGGCAGCGTCTGAAGGAGCTGAAGGCCGGTGGCGGGCAGCGGCAGATCGAGGCGCCCGAGCCGAAAGCGGAACCCGCTGCGGACCCGAACCCGTTCTTCGCGCACCTCAACAAGGGCGCGTGATGCCGGGCAAGGACCCCGCGCGGTCGAAGCGCCTCACCTACGAGCTGTGGTCGCCCCGGATCAACGGGGCGGCCACCCCTCGGGACCGGGTCGTCGTCCTCGTCGACGCGGCTCGGGCGCACCTTCCCGACGACGATCCGATGTGGGCGGCGCTGGCCGAGCAGCTCGGCAAGTACCTGAAGGAGAAGGGCTTCGGCTCGTAACTCTCCGCGTTCAAAATCAACGTTCAAATCAAGGAATCCGGCCGCTCCGGCTGTCGCCACACGCGCGCGTCACGCGCGCGCGTACGCGAGATGAGCGGTTACGTCAAGTGAGGACGAAAAGATGACCGACGACGGTCAGGGCGCGGACGTCATCACGCTCCCCATGCTCAATCTGGCACCCCCCGGCGCCACCGCCGGCGGGGCTCCCGACGACGATGTTCCGCCCCCGCCGGAGGCCGGTGACCTGGCCCCGCCGCCCGACTTCTTCCTGCCGTTCCTGACCCCCGGAGACGACGACGATCCGAGCACCGTCGACCCGGACGACATCGCCCCGCAGATGGTCGCCAACGCCTCAAGCGGAACCGGAACACCGGCCCGCGCGACGGCCTCCATGGCCATGGTCACGATGGCGGCAATCGCCGTCGCAGCCCTGCGCGGCACCTGGTCGGTGGCGAACTACCTGAAGGCACGGCGCGAGCACCATGACGCCGTCGCCGACAAGGCACGCGAGGCGGCCGACAAGCAGAAGGTCACCAACGCGGCGAAGAAGGGCGTGCAGTCCGGGCCCGAGTTCGGACGCAGCGCGACCGGCAAGGGCGGCGGCGGCCGCTCGGGCGGGCCCGGCACCAGCGGCGGCTTGGGGCGCGGCACCTTCGGGCAGCAACGCGGCACCTTCGGGCCGCAGCAGAAGCCGTCACCGAAGAGTGGCGGCCGGGGCAACACCGCCAACGGCTCCACCGGGGTCGGCGGCCGCGGCACGGGCTCGGGAACGGGGCCGAAGGGACCGAAGAACGGGGCCGCCGGCAGCGGCTCACGCACCTCGGGGCCGGGTTCGGGGTCGCGCACCTCGGGGTCGGGCTCATCGGGCAAAGGCTCGAAGGGCGCGGCCGGAGGCGGCACCGGATCGTCCGGCTCGGGCTCGGGGGGATCGGGCAAGGGCTCACCGAGCGGGGCGAAGAAGTCCCCGGGCACGCTCGGGAAGCTGGCGACCGGGCGGCAGCAGCGCAAGAACGACGAAGCGAAGGCTCAGCGCCAGGCCGCGGCCGATCATCGCAAGGCCGACCTGGCCGACCGCGCGGCGGCCCGGAAGGAAGCGGCAGCCGAGGCCGCCGACCGGCGCAAGCGCAGGGCTGAGAAGCGGAAGGCGAAGCGCGAGCGTGAGAAGGCCGGCGGCACCGGCCCGACGGACTCGAAGGACCAGAAGGACCAGAAGGACCCGAAGGAGACCGGCAAGGACAAGGCCGACGAGAAGGTCGACCTGACGAAGGAGCCCAAGACCGGTGACGGCACGGAGGGGAAGAAGGAAGACGACGAGAAGGTCGACCTGACCAAGAAGCCCAAGTCCGGTAGCTCGAAGGGCAGGGCGAAGAAGACGCCGAAGCCGCCCCGGAAGAAGAAGCCGCGCATCTGGCGGTGGAAGTGGAAGGGGAGCGCGACGGGCCCGAAGACGCGCGGGCGGCGCAGGAAGGACCGCAGCACCAGCGGCCCCGGATCGATGCCCGGCGGTGACGGCGAGTGGCTGCGCCCCCCGCCCGGCTGGGACGTCAGCTACAAGGTCGACGGCCTCGAGGTCATCCGGCCCGAGCCGCGGCGACGTCAGCCCGCCGGAATCACCACAGGGCGCAGGGAGCTGCCCGCCGGGTCATCCGGTCAGGTCACGCCCACCCGATCCGTACCGAAAGAGAGCCCGATCGTCATGGGTACAGCCGTTTCCGTCGGCGAGGTCGGAGACACCCAGTTCGTCGACGCCGAACTGACCGTCTACGACCTGATCGAGTCCGACGAAGAGATGGGCGAGCAGATCCTCCGGGGCGTCGAGCACATGAATCTGGTCGCCGCGAAGTGTGAGGGCCTGAAGGCCGGGCTCGAAAACCTCTACGCGATGTGCATCAACAAGAAGGTGCCCGGCGTCCTCGTGAAGTGGTGCATCCGCCTCATGGAGCGCGCCGGGAGCGTCCAGGACAAGGCCGAGGCGCTGCGCGACTCCCTGCCGCGCGCGTCCGAGGCGATCCTGTCGGCGCGCGACACCGCCATCGAGGCCGACAAGCTGCGCGCCGACCGGGTCAAGGAAGCCGGGCACGTCGCCCCGGCTGAGCGCGAGTACCACGACCGAAGCGGAGCCTGACCATGAGCGAATCCGAGAGCGGCGGCGCGATCGAACCGACGAGCGTCCAGACCGGCGCGGAGGTCGCCGCAGCCGGTGCGTCCGACCTGCCGGCCTCCGGCGAGGGGATGGACGCCCCGGCCGATGTGCCTGCCGAGCGCAGCGGCCGCATCGTCGACGTCATCGCGGACGCGCTGACGTTCATGCTCGTCATCGCACGGCTCGGGATCGCGGCGACCGCAATGCGGCTGCTCTCCCAGGCCGTGAACGGCGCGTACTCCTACGTCGAGGACTGCGCGCAAACCGTCGACGGGCTCTCCGACCTCGCCGCGACCCTGGCCGTCGACGACTCGGTGACCTCCGCGCACCATGACGCGGCGGCCACGATGCGTGCGTCCCTCGAACTCGCCGACGCGCTGTCCGCTGAGGCGGCGGAGATGGCGACCGAGTTCGACAACGCGGCCCGTGACCACGAGAGCGACTACGGCGACGTCAACGAGGCGATGCAGGCCGGTCCGTACGACGTCGCCGAACGCGAGTGGTACAGCAACCGCTGATCCCATCCATCCCGAAGGCGCCGGTCCCTGCACGAGGGGCCGGCGCCTTCCGCACACCGGAAAGGAGTGCCGGCGATGCCGCTGCGCACGTACATCCAGACCACCCGCCGCGCCGGTTCGGTCGTCATCAGCGGCGTCGGCCGGCTCGCGACCCTCGCGGGCGGCGGCGCCATGGCGGCGGGACTGTTCACCGACGCCGGCACCCTGCCCGCGATCCTCACCACGATCGCGGCCGGGCTGGGCGGGGCGTTCCTCTCCCCCCGCTTCCAGCTCGCCCACCCGATGAAGAAGCCGATCGTCTTCACGATCTACCTGGCACCGCACACCCTGCTCGTCTCCAACCTCGTCACCGAGCTGGTGTGGGACGCGACCGAGGGCCGCCTGGTCCAGGGCGGCGTCGCCGCGCTGTGGACGGCCGGAGTGTGGTGGCTGCGTCCCGGGCAGCTCGCCAAGCGGGTCGCGAAGTGGCCCGAGCCCGCCGTGGAGGCCGACGACACCGAAGGCGACCAGGAGGACGCCGCGGGCGCTGAGGTCGAGGTCGCCGTCGACCTGCCCGATGACCCGGCGGGCCGCTGGTGGGCCCTGAACGCCGCGAAGAAGGACGGCGTCGCTGAGGGCACGCGCGTGATCGCCGTGCGGCCGATCGAGGACCGCCGCCGCGTCGCCGTCGCGCTCACCGCGATCGAGAAGGGCGAGCCCGTACCCGACATCAAGATCAAGCGCCTGTCGGCCCTGATGAACGTGCCCGAGCAACTGCTCGAGATCGAACCGATCCCGGGGCACGGCGCCGGATTCGCGATGCTGCTGATCGGCCCCAAGCCCGAGGCGGCCCCGGCCGCCGACGAGGACGTGTGGGTGGAGATCGGCCGATCCGCGCTGCCCGGTGTGACCCTCACCGAGATCAATGAGTACGACATGTCGAAGGAGCTGAGCCCGTGACGCCGGCCGACCTCGCGAAGCAGGACGTCGACGAGAAGAAGGTGATGCGCGAGTACATGCTGCGCACCCGGCCGGGCGGCGTGAAGGGCGCCGACCACAAGGCCCTGTGCGACCTCCTGGACGTCGACGACCCCTCACGCGTGATCTTCGAGCAGGGCAGCGGCCGCGAGGCCGTCGTCCGGGTCTTCCCCGTGAACCCGCTCGCCAAGATGCGGGCCATCACCCTCGAAGACCTTCAGATGGATGAGGACGGCTGCATCCATATCGGCTCGTACTACGACGGCGAGCCGCTGCGGATGCGGATTCACGACCCCGAGACCGGCAACGCCCAGCGCATCATCATCTTCGGCACGACCGGTGCCGGTAAGAGCCGCGCCCTCCAGGCGTTCCTCGCCGCGTGCAAGCGCAACGGGGTCGTCGTGCACCTCGCCGACCTCAAGGGCGGGCAGTCCGTACCCGAGGCGAAGGGCAACGTCGCCACGCACGTGCGGACGATGAAAGAGGCGATGGGCCTGCTGCGGGCCGCCGTCGCGAAGGCCGAGGAGCGCTTCAACCGGTACGCCGATATGGGCCGCTCGGGCTTCCTGATCAACAACCCGGACCCGCTTGAGTACGTCGTCATCGACGAAGCCAACCGCCTGCTGGAGAAGGGCAGCCCGTTCCGGGCCGAAGCGGCCAAGCTGATCAAGGAGATCGGCCGGACCGGGCGCAGCGTCGGGGTCGGCATCGTGCTCGCCGCGCAGGCCGGCCACCTGGACGAGCTCGGTGGCAGCGACACCCTGCGAGCCATGCTGAAGGAGGGGGAGGTCATCCTCCTTCGGTGGAGCTCGCAGATGATGGCCTCGCTCGTGGCCGACGGCCTGCTGCCGATCGGCGAGAACCTCCAGCCCATCCCGAAGATCCTCGGACGCACCCGCCGTATCCAGCGCTGGGGAACGCCCGTCGACCGCAGCAAGGAGAAGCCGAACAGCCAGGGCATGTGCTACCACCTGACGTCGGCCCGGCCGACGTCGATGGCACGCTTCTTCCTGGTCGGCTCCCTGTCACCGCACGAGGGGTACGACCCGGTCATCCGGCAGCTCTACGGCTCCGCGCCGCCTCCGGGCGAACCCCTGAAGCTGATCTTCCCGCCGCCCAAGGACGGCACGGCAGGCCAGGCGGCGGCAGAAGACAGCGACGACCTGGAGTACGGCGAGGGCGACGAAGGCGAGGCCCAATCGCTGCCGCCGATGCCCCGGACGCTCAAGGAGCGGATCCTCTCGGCACTGGAGGCCGGCCCTCTATCCGAGGCAGACCTTCGCGCGGCCCTCGATGAGGACGGCGGGAAGGAAGCCAAGCTCGGCTCCGTGCGCACCACCATCAGCACCCTGCGAGGCGAGGACAAGATCGCCCCGAAGGACGCATCCGGCCTGATCCGCCTCGTCACGTGATCTACCGGCGCCCCGGGACCGACCCCGGGGCGCCCCCAGTCCACCCCCTGCGCCCTCCCCGCCGCCACGGCCGGGAGGGCGCCCCGCATCGCCGTCATCTACACCGACCTTCCCGAAGGAGCCCCCACCGTGGCGCTGACCGTCTCCCTTGTTGTCCTCGCCGGAATCACCGTGCTGATCCTGCTCCGCACCGGCTACCTGCGTCTCTGGCCCGCCCTCGCCGCCGTCCTGTTCGGCTTCACCCTCGCCTCCACCGGCATCGCCCCCGCCGTCACCAGCTTCATCAGCAGCATCACCGGAATGCTCAGCAGTATCGGCTGAACCGCCCCGCCCCCTCCCCTCGCGCCCTCCCCGCCATCACGGCCGGGAGGGCGCCTCGCATCTGCCCGAATGGAGAACACAGTGGACTCCGAGCGCATCACCCGTCCGATGACCGACGCCGAAGCCAAGGCCGAAGCCCAGCGGATCATCGAAGAGAACTTCCGCCCCGAGGTGCCCGTCGTGCCGCACATCCCGACGTCGTTCCGCGACGACAGGCCGCTGCCCGCGTACGGCGACACCCCGCCCGTCCATCAGGACGACAAGCGGATCGTGCCCGCCTGGGCGGCCGGGACCGCCGTCGCGAGCATCGGCGTGGGCGCCGGCATCACCGGCATTGGCTGCGGTGCCTGGTTGATCCTCCAGGGCCTGGCCTCCATCACGCTCTACGGCGTCCTCATAGTGACCCTCCCCTTCGCGGGCGCCGCGATGGTCGCCACCGCAATCGGCGGCGCAATCAGCAAGGCGCGCAGCGCGGTCACCAAGACCGTGTACGAGGGACCGGTCACCCAGAACACACAGATCAACAACACCAGCCACCAGCGCGGGATGTTCTCCCGCACCCGCAACGACGTCCGCTGAACTCCGGACGCCCTGCCTCGCACCCGACACCCAGCCTCGAGCCGGGCTCGGGTGCGGGACAGGCCCTCCGGCCTTGCGGCGAGTCACAGCCGACCCCGTCGCCGCCGTGGTCATCGACTCCGGCCCCAGGGGCTGCCTGCCGACCCGCAGCCGCTGCCTCCAGGCCCGCCGCTCACCGCGTGGCCTACTCGCACATTCCGTGCCCACCCCGCCAACACCCTGGAGTTGCCCCGTGCAGTCCAACGACCACACCCACGGCCAGAACCGCCAGGAGCTCACCTACCTCCCCGTGCCCTTCCCGAAGGCACCGCCCAAGGAGTCGCGGTTCGCCGCGCTGCGCGCCTGGTGGGACACCGCGTGGGAACAGGATGGCGTCCTGCACAACATGTGGGAGGACGTACTCAGCGCCCACGACGCCGGTCTCCGGCACATGGCCCCCTGGATCCGCGCCGTCCTGATGACGGCCGGGATCAGCTTCGTCGTGCTGATGGCCAAGGCCGCCGGCGAAATCATGCTCCAGCAGCTGCACCAGCTGCTCACCGCCGTGCCCAAGGTGCAGGTCGGCGTCGACACCTCCAGCGGCGTCGCCGCCGTCTTCGACCAGCCGGTCCGTACCTACATCGCGCAGCACTCCGCCGGTCTCCCGGTCGCGGCCTCCACCGTCTACACGCTGTGGCTGCTCACCGGCATCACCGCCCTGGTCCTCGGCGTCCTCACCCGGAGCGTTGCGATTCGCGCGGCGTGGACCGGGTGGGGCGCGGCCAGCGTGTTCATGGTCTGGACAGCCACCCCGCAGGCCAACCGCCCCGTCGCAGCCGGACTCGGCGTCCTCGCCTGGATGCTCCTCTCCGCGTTCGCGCTGCGCGGCCTGACCCTGCGCCGCCGCGTCGTCGTGGGACGCCCGGCCCAGATCACCGTCCGGCCCGAAATCCATATCCCGGCCCCGGCCGCGCCCGCCGACGACCGTCCGCACAGCGGCTGCCCCCTCCAGGACTGACCTCCGG
Source organism: Streptomyces sp. NPDC029296 (assembly GCF_055569255.1). Classification (NCBI taxonomy): domain Bacteria; kingdom Bacillati; phylum Actinomycetota; class Actinomycetes; order Kitasatosporales; family Streptomycetaceae; genus Streptomyces; species Streptomyces sp. NPDC029296. Next base: position 9,901 of record NZ_JBVHXT010000054.1, on the reverse strand, counting down.
TCGCTCCGCCTGGCTCTCGCCCACCCCCTCCCGGGTGCGCGAGAGCCGGACAGGCCGACCGGCCGCCAGCACCACCCTGACGACGATGAAGGAGGCCTCGTGGCCGCGAACGTCCACTACGTCAGCGACAGCAACCCGGTCCACGTCACGCACGCCGAGTGGTACCGGGTCTCGCTGACCGGGGTCCTGACCCCGCAGCACAAACACTTCCAGCAGATGCAGTCGATCTTCCAGCCCCAGCACCGCCGCCCCGGGTACGGGCTGGCGTTCCTGGAGAGCGAGGAGCACTCCCGCCTGTACGTCGGCTCGATCGAGCAGATCACCGCGTACAACAGCGACCCGTCCACGGGCCTCGACGTCTCGCAGGGGCAGACCTACGACCACTGGCCGCACACCGACGGATGGGACTCGTTCATCCCGGACACCACGTGGACCCCCGACGGGCGAGGCGTCGTGACGACCTTCGAGCACCCCGAGGGCGGCGAGGTCCTGGTCTACGAGTTCCACGGGTCCTGGCTCCCCGGCAGGCCCAAGCGGAAGTTGGTCACGTTCCACTGCACGCACTGCCACGCGGACACCTTCCACGACTCGGGGAAGGTCCTGGACAACCGTGGCCCGCAGGACCGCCGGTGGGCCGCGCGGCAGGCCCGGCAGCACATCCGCAGCGCCCAGCGGCACGGCGTCGGCGGCCCCACCAGCGAGTGCCGCAAGGCCGACCCGAGCATGATGCGCGTCGTCACGCAGGTCGCGAACGAGCTGTACAGGGTGAACCGCCCGGTCACGTCGTTCGAGTCGATGTGCGCCACCAGCGGGCCGTGCGCCACGATCCGCGAACTCAAGGCGCTCCAGGCGGCACGCACCTGACCGTCCCACCGGCATCACCCCATCCCGGCCGCTCCGCCTGACTCCCGGCCCAGGACTGACCCGGACAGAGCCGGACCGACCACTTCGCACGCGCCCGCCGGCGAACACCGCCAGCGGGCGCGGCGCTTGCTGCCCACCGACATGTGACCGAGGAGGACCAGCTCGTGCTCATCCCCCGCCCGTGCCGCCGGATCGGCCGGCCCCGCCCGCAGCGCCCCGGCCCCCGCCACCCCCACCGTCCCGTCCGGCTCCCCGGCGCCTGGAGCAGGTGATGGCCGACCAGGACCAAGACCTGGCCGACGTCGACCCGTACGACCCCGGCGACGGCTCTCTGCCGGTTTTCCGGTGGAAGCAGGCCGGCCCCGGGCTCGCGACCCGCCGCCAGCTGCGGGAGATGGGCCTGCGCCCCGGCGGCCAGGAACCCGTCGCCCGGATCGAATGCCGTGGCGGGAAGCGGTGGGCGTGGCTGTACCGGATCGACCTGGCGAAGCCGAAAAGCCCGATGACCCTCGCGAAGGAAGCCGCGCTCGACAAGGCCATGGCAGCCCGCCAGACATGCGGCATCTGCCGTCGGCGCTACTTCCACTGCCTCCCGCTGAAGACCTTGGGGTCCTGCCTGGAGTGCTTCGACGGCACGCCCGCCGACCCCGCCTCCTACATCGCTCCCCCGGCCAAGCACCTGCTGGCCGCCTGATCCGAGAGGACCACCGCCCATGAGCACCGCTGTCCGCGCCTCCGCCTTCACCGAGCCCGAGCGGCCCAAGAACCTCCAGATCCGGTTCGTCACGATCGGCGGATCGTTCGTCGACGTCATCGGCCGCGGTGAGCACTTCAAGAACCGTTGGAAGTGCCACGGCTGCAAGGCCACCTCGCAGTTCCCGGAGGAGGACTACCTGTTCAGCATCCGCGAGAAGGCCAACAGCCACGCCGCCGCCTGCCGCGCCATCCCGCTGACGTGACCGCCCGCCACCGGCGCACCGCTCTGATGCTCGCCGGCGCCGTCCCGCTCGCCGCGGTGACGGCCGCCGCCGCGCTCAAGGCCGGCCACTGGCGGCTGTACGCCGACCGGCACCGCATCGAGCTGATGCCCTAGCCCCGCCGCTCTTGCCCCGACTGCCGAGGCGCGGGTGGCTGGTGGGTCGGCGGCTGGTGGGTCGGCGACGCGAACCCGGAGATGGAGGCGTGCGGCTGCTGGTCCGACCGCCGCACGCTACGCATCCCGCTCCGGCCCGCCCGCCGCGTCCAGCCATGGCCGGACGAACCCCCGTTCTGACCCCAGCACACCCGGCAATCCCAACCAGTACGAGAGGATCCTCGATGACCTTCTCCACCAGCCCGGACACCACATCCCCGACCTCGTGCGACCCGGGCAAAGCACTGGACGCGGCCTGCGTGGATGTCGAAGCGAAGATCAGCCGCACCGACAGCAAAGCGTCGCTGCTCTTAGCTTTCGACGGTGCGGTCCTCGCCGGGCTCGCCGGCGTCGCCGACACAGACCTGCCGCTGCCCGTCCAACTGGTCGGCGGTGCCGCCGTCCTCGCCCTCGCGGCCGCCGCCGTGCTGCTGCTCCTGGTCGTGCGCCCCAACCTCGGCGGCCGACGCCGCACCGTCCGGGAGGGTTTCCCGCTCTGGGCGCGGCTGACCGATGAAGCGCTACTCGCCGCGATGCGCGAGGACACCCGCATCACCCGCATCAGAGCACTGTCCGGCCTCGCCGTCACAAAGTTCCAGCGCCTGGCCCGCGCGGTCGACATCATCCTCGCTGCCCTCGCCCTCCTCCTGGCCGCCGCGATCCTCGCGGTCGCCGGATGAGCAGTCGGCTGTACGCGCTCGCCCTGATCCTCACCGCCGTGGCCGCCACCGCCACCCGGCACGCCCACCGCACCACCACCGACAAGGAGTAGCCGTGGCCCTCGCCCTGTTCTCCCGCCGCCCCGCCCCCGCGCCCGTCATGCCGCCGGCCGTCGAGCCCGAGCCATGGCCCGAGACCGGAGAGACCTGGACACCGGAAGGCGTCACCGTTGTCGAGCGGTACTACACCCAGGCGCACGCGGTCGTCCTCGTCTACACCGCCGACGACGGGAAGGCCGGCATCTACTACGCGGTCGCCTGCCTCGGCTGCCACTTCGCCTCCGCGCAGGACGGGACGCGCATCCACCCGACGCGCTACAGCCTCGCGGACGCCGCGAAGGTCGCCAACGAGCACGCCACGACCTGCCGTGCGCTGCCCCGCGACCTCCCCGCCCGCCCGGACGACGCCACCGCGCGCGAGCAGCTGCACGCCTGGGTGCGCCGCACCCGTTGCAGCAAGGACGACGTCCAGCTGTGGCTCTCCGACCTGGACCTAATGCGCCTCACCATCCAGCGCACTACCGACTGGATCGTGGGCGTGCTCCAGCAGCTGGCCATCGATCAGCCGGAAGTTCTGCGCATCAAGCGCAGCCAGTACGCCGACCACACCTTCGTCTCCTACTACGCACGCCGCCTCCCGCAGGACTGACCGGCGTTCTCCGTGCGCCCCCGGCCGCCGCCCCTTCCCGGCGGCCGGGGGCGCGTGGTGTCCGCCCGGTCACCCGGACCAGGCGATGGAACCCCCCCGGAGGTCACCGTGCCCCTCACCCGCCGCTCTCTGATGGACGCTGCCGCCGCGTGCTTCGGCTGGCGCCGCGCATACGGCGACACCACCGAGGTCGACGTGCTGCTCACCGAGCAGTCCGAGACCGCCTACCGCCAGGCCGCCGACCACGCCGCCCTGGCCACCGAGAAGAACACCACCACCCTGGCCGTGCAGCCCGGCGTCCTCGATGTCCGCGGCCGCCTCCTCGCCGATGTCCTCTTCCTGGAGGGCGTTCTGGCCGGCGCCCGCGCCCGCGGCCTGGCCCCGGAGCTCATCGCGCGCCTGGAGGACGCCGTCAGCCACGGCCACGAGCTGACCGTGCTGCTCGCCGACACCGTCCGGGCCACCGCCACCGCACACACCAGCGGCGACTGAAAGCACCGAGGACACCCGGTCCGGGCGGGCTGGCCACCGGCGTGAAGCCGCAGGCCGAGACAGCCGGCCATCCGCTCCGCCCCTTCTGCCACGGGCGCCCCCGCCCCCCAGCCACATGATCCCGGGGGCAGGGCCCCGCCGGGGTGGCCGCGCATCGGCAAAGGGCCGGCCACCCCGCCATCTCACCTTCTTCGAGATCAGGAGACCTCCAGCATGCATCGTCCCGCCGTCTTCGCCGCTCTGCTCGGACTGACCCGCGCCGCCAGCGCGGTCGGAGACTTCTGGGTCCAGACCGACTTCTGCGCCCGTGTGAAGGGCGCCTCCGACGACCACCCGGTCACCTACGAGGACCCGGCCACCCACGAGAAGACCACCCACGGCACCGTCAACGGCCGCAAGGCGTGCCTGCACCACTGCCTCACCTACACGGCCACGCAGGCGATCGTCGCCGGGCTCGGGGCCCGCGCGCTCGGTATCCGGGTCCGCCCCGGCGGGGGGGGGGGGGGGGTGGCCCTTTGTTTCTTCGCGCAATGCCCCGCGAGCCACCGCGTGTCGTGGCACGGGGTT
>NZ_JBVHXT010000054.1:0-5468 GCF_055569255.1 Streptomyces sp. NPDC029296 | reverse complement strand
GCCGAGAGAGGTGGTTGTTGGCGGGTTGGGGGCCGCAGCGCGCGTTCTTTGGGCCCCCCCCGCCCCCCCCCCCCCCCCCCTCGCCCTGTCCTTCGGCACGCACTACATCGCGGACCGCCGGGTGCCGGGCCACGGGGTCCTGGAGAAGCTCGCCGGCAAGACCGGCAAAACCAACCTCTACAAGCTGGCCGACTTCGGCATGAACGGCGCCTTCCACCTCGACAGCTCCTGGCACCACGGCTGGGAGACCGTCGCCGCGCTCATCGCCACGACCAAGGCCACCACCCGGTGACCGGCCGGTCCCGGACGCGCATCGAACGCGTCCGCGCCGCAGCCGGGATCGCCTCGCTGGCCCTCCAGCAGATCGAGGACGACCTTCGCGCCGACGACGTCGACCAGGAGGAGCTCGCCGCCATCCTGCGCGAGCTCATCGAGGACACCGACCCGCCCGGCGGGTTCATGGCGGCCGTCGCGCAGCTGCTCACCGCCGCCGCGCGCCGTGCCGAGCAGGTCGAGCCCGACCGCGACGGGGACGCCTCGTGTCCCCTGCACGAGGCCGCCGCCCTGATCACCGACAACGCCGGGCAGCGCCTCATCTGGGCTGCCCGCGCCCTTCACCCGCAGCAGGGAGGCATCTGATGCCGAGCGCGAAGGCGACGAACCCGCCCCGAGGAGAGTGCACGCAGTGCTGGTTCCACGCGTACGCCAGCCGCGAGGCCCACGCCGGGCTCGGTCCACGTGAGGACTGCCCGCAGTGCGTGGACCACATGAAGAACGGCCACCCCGACCACATGATCGTCCGCTGACGCCGCTGCGGAAGCCCCCGCCCTGCTCACCGCCCACGCCGGGCAGCGCCCATCCGGGCTGCCCGGCGCCCTTCACCCGCAAGGAGATCTTGCATGACCGTCTACCCGCCGATGCCCGAGCACAGCCTGGTGGTCCTCATCGGCCCCTCCGGCGCCGGGAAGTCCACGCTCGCCGCCACCTGGCCCGCCTCGCAGGTCCTGTCCCTGGACGCGCTGCGCGAGACGGTGAGCGACGACGCGGGCGACCAGGACGCCACCGGCGACGCGGTCGCCGCTCTGCACCTGCTCCTAGAGGCCCGGATGCGCCGCCGGCTGTTCACGGTCGTCGACGCCACCAACGTGAGCCGGGCCGCCCGGGAGCCGCTGGTCGCCGCCGCCCGGCGGCACGGCATGCTGCCCATCGCGATCCTGGTCGCCACTCCCGGCATGGTGTGCGAGCAGCGGCAGGAACCGCGGCCGGCCAACCGCACGGTGCCGTCAGCCACGGTCCGTCAGCAGCGCAGGGACATGGCCGACGCACAACGTACCCTCAAGGCCGAAGGCTTCCGCGAGATCGTCTTCGCCGACACCCTGGGCCGGCTGTTGCCGTTCCTGGAGCGCCTGAGCGAGGCACGCCGGGCCGACCTTGGCCTGGACGGCGGCGACGGCCTGGGCGCCCTGCTCCTCGTACGCCGCGTCTTCGGTCCCGAGATCCTGCCGCTGTGGCAGTGGAAGCCGGGCTCGGCCCTGGCCGGCGGTGACCGCGTCGCGGAGATCCGCCTGGGCGCACAGCACCTCACTCTTGCCCTGCGCACCGACGTCGACGGCGAGGGCGACTACGGATTCGACGTGCTGGTGCCGTGCCCGCACGACGACGACTGCACCGCCCCGGCCTGGGCTCCCGCTTACAGCGTCACCTGCCTGGAGCGGGCCCTGAACGGCGAGTTGAACCGGCACGAGGACGCCATCTGCACCGTCCACGGCGGCTTCGACGACCTCGACCAGGAGGCCGCCGACCACGACCTGGACGAGGATCCCGCAGGCCGCGCCGACCTGGAAGCGCAGTACACCGAGGCGGTCCGCGGATGAGCCGGGCCGCCGACGGCCCGCACCCGCACCCGCTCACCCCAGCCGAACTTCCCGACGGCGACGCGTGGTGGCACGGCTGCCCCGTCTGTCACCTCCCGGTCCAGGGCGGCGCCGCCGGCCTCGCCGCACACCGCAGCACCGTCCACACCCGCTCCGGTGACCGGCGCATCCCCATCACCATCCGGCTCGACTTCTGACGAGGAGACCCACATGGCCGTCCAGTCCCGGACCGACACCTTCGCCGCGCTCCGCGCCTGCTTCGCCGCCGACCTCGCCGCCCTCATCGAGGTCCCGGTGCCGCGCGGCGCCACCCCGACCGTCTTCATCGGCCTGGTCGAAGAGGTCCGCGACGTCCTCGGCTCCTCCAGCCTCGGCACCTGGCAGGACGCCAGCGAGGACCTGGACCGCGCCGCCGACTACCTCACCGACGCACTGACCAGCCCGGACAGCGACCAGCGCGCTCTTCTGGCCCAGGCGCGCACCCACCTGCGCGACGCCATCGCGACGGCCAGCTGACCCTCACCGGGTTGAGCGCACTCTGTGCCGCCCCCGCCCCGGCACCCGCCTGGGGCCGGGGCGGTCGCAGTGTCCCCTCAACCACGAGCAACCGAAGGGAGATGGGCGTCATGATCCTGCGCACCTACGAGGTCGACGTCCCGATACACGATCCCGCCCACCCAGGCCGACGCGGCCTTCACGTCTTCACCGGCGTCGCCGACTCCCCGGCCGCGGCCCTGCGCCGCGCACACCAGGCGTACGACGCCGCACTCGCCGCGCACACGGCCGGACGCGAGATCCCCAGCGGACAGCCGGACACCTGGACGGCGCGCGGGCTGCGGCCCGGATGGGAGCTGGAATGGACGGCCGCGACGGCCAACCTCTGGCACAACCCCGTCAGCTGGAACAGCGACTTCGCGCTGTAGCTACGCCCCGGGACAGGCGCACGGCGGACAACCAAGTCGCCTGCCCCGGGCCAACCCACCCCGTACGAGACGAGAGGGAGATCCTCAGTATGGACTGCGTCCTGCGCGCCCGGGCCCGAACCGGGCAACGCACCTCCGCGATGACCACCGTCGCCCGGCCGTTCACCGGCCGGACCGAGCAGGCGGCAGCGCTGCACGAGCAGCTCGCCGCTACCCGGGCCGGACGGCCGAGCCCGGCCGGGCGGGAGTGGGCCGCATGACCATCACCCTGCCCGAGGGCGACTGGATCCGCGGCATCACCGTCCAGCAGCCGTATGCCACCTGCATTCTCACCGGCGCCAAGAGCATCGAGAACCGGCCCAGGCCCTGGAGCTGGCGGGGTTGGATGCTCCTGCACGCGGGCCAGCGTATTGACGCAGCCGCCCTGCGGCTCCCGCTGGTCGCCCACACGATCCGCGGTCGGGAGCTGACCACCGGGGCCGTCATCGGCATCGCGCGCCTGACCGACTGCCACCAGGACCCCGACGGCTCCCCGCTCTGTACACCGTGGGCGCACCCGGGTGTCTGGCATCTGGTCCTCACCGACGTCCAGGAGCTGCCGCTGCCGGTCCCCGCCACCGGGCAGCTCGGACCGTGGAAACCAGCCCCGGAGCTGCTGACGCGGGTGCTTGAGCAGCTGCCCGATTTCCGGCCGTGACCAGCCGCAGCCGCAGAAAGCCGCTGTGGGAGCCGGGCCTGATCCCGGCTCCCGGCGCGCTTCTCGAATGGCGCGACAGCCAGCACTTCGACGGCTGGCAGGACCGCCCCTGCGTGCTGTGCGACCAGCCCACGCCACTGCGCTCCCACTACGGAGAGCCAGTCCACAAGGCGTGCGCGGAGACCTGGATCGCCGCGAACCCGACCGAGGCCCGCCTCGGCCGGTTCGCCTCCGACCTCCAGCCCAAACGCCGGCACGACGACGACCACGCCTGACCCCCTCCACCTGGAGGCCCCCTATGAGCAGCACCCAGCGCGACGTCAACCACACCCTCGCCTACCCGGAGCCGCCGGCCTCGCCGCTCTGGCACCGCCACGGCGCGAAGGCCCGCCCGCTCACCGACGCCCAGAAGCGCCGCAACCGCGAACTCCTGGTCCTCGCACAGCACTCCCCCCGACCCCGCTCCTCCAAGACCCTGGTGGAGGCCCGCTGATGAACCCCCAGACGCACCTGGCCATCGACGGCTACGTCGACGCGATCCCCACCCCCGGCGCCGGCTGGGGCACCGCGACCTTCGACCTGATCCACTCCCCCACCGTCCCGGACCGGATCACCCCCGACGCCCCGGACACGGTGTACGCCTGCACCACCGCCGACCCGCGCATCGCCGACGTGCTGCTGAGCGAGATCCGCACCGGTGACCTCCTGCGCGTCACCGGCACCGTCGTCCAGCCCGACGACCCCACCGCTCCGGCCCGCGTCAGCGTCGACAGCCTGGAGGTCCTCGAGGCCGCCCCGGCCCCCGTGCTCTACGACCTCCTGCTGGAGCGGTTCGGCACCTACATCGCCGTGTTCGACGCCGACCGCGACCAGGTCCCGGTGTTCACCGCGTCCGGACGCTGGGTCGGCGAAGCCGCCAGCCCCGACGTGATCAGCGACTTGATCGATGCCTACGAGGAAGGCGACACCCGATGACCGCCGACGGCCTTGTCCAGCGGACCGTCCTGGAGCGGTTCCCCGCCGGCCACCCCCGCGGCTCCTGGCCCGCCGACGAATACGCCGCCGCCCAGCGCGCCCAGGGCACACAGGACGCCAGGGTCGTAATGGACCTGACCACCGACAGCTTCCTCGTCATCACCGAGACCACCAAGTAGCACCCGATGACGGAGCGCCGCCCGCCCCTTCCGGCCGGGCGGCACTCCGGCGCACCCACACCCATCGAGATGGAGGCCCTCGTGCCCGACGTGTTCATCGACTCCTTCGGCGCCCGCTGGCAGGACCCGCCGCCGCCCCGCTACCGCGCCGCCGTCCTCGGCATCAACCTCACCAACGCCTTGCTGAACCCGCCGGACGACCCCGCCTTGGCCGACGTCGTCGCCCGCCAGACCGGACAGGACGCCGACGTACGCGACTACGTCCTGAACACCCCCGGCGCGGCCCGCATCATCACCGACGCCGTGCACGAACTCACCGCGCTTCGCGCCGCCGCGCACGACCGCCCCGTCCAGCTGCTGGTGAACTGCTGGTACGGGAGGCACAGGGCACCCGCCATCGCCGACGCCATCGGCCGCCGGATGCGCGAGGCCGGCGCCCACGTGCAGGTCACCCACCACCACATCAACCGGCCGCCGGTCCCCCGCAAACACCCGCGCCCCGACTGCCCGTTCTGCCGGATCATCCACGACGGAGCCCCGGCGCAGATCGTCCGCGAGTGGACCGACGCCCTCGCCATCGTGCCGCGCAGCGGTGGCTGCACCGACGGCCACCTCCTGGTCCTCCCCCGCGGACACGTCGCCGACTTCACGACCGACCCGGTCCTTTCCGCCACCGTGCAACTGCGCGCTGCGGAACTCGCTCAGGAACTCGGCGGCCAGTGGAACTAATTCGTTGCTAAGAGCCCCCGGGGTGGCAGGGTGCCGTTCCTGGGGTGTTCGAGTGGTGAGGGCCGTCACGCCTCGTCGGAGCTGGGCTCGC